>JAEUSF010000030.1 GCA_016788665.1 Candidatus Doudnabacteria bacterium
AAGCCTCACCCGGAAGCTGCAAGTGCCTGTTTTGGCCGGTGCGCCCTTCATGGAAGGCTGGCCCGAAGGTCTCGCGATCTATCAGAACGCCGGCATTCATCCCGTGAAAGGCCAGCCTGATCCGGTCGAGGTCTATTCGCTGATCGACGCCCCGACGCTGTCTCTTTGAGAAGAGAACGCTGAAGCGTGCTGGCGATGGCGGAGAGGGAGGGATTCGAACCCTCGGTTGCCTTTCGACAACGTCTGATTTCGAGTCAGTCGTATTGAGGCGTCGTATTTCCCTTATTATCAGTGATTTAGTGTGGCTTGAAGCCGGGGTGGCGAGGCACATTGACGTGCCTCGTTTTCAAGTTTTGGCGGTTTTGGCTGTCGAGTGAGCATGTGTGCCCTTTTTCCTAAGCTGAGGGTGACTCAATTCAGCCCTGAACCGTCACAACGGCAGCCTCCAGTTCGCTTTCGATTGTTTCCAACTCTTCGTCCAAATACGTTGGTGCTTGAGCTTGGATATTCATGACGGGCACCTTCGGCTTCGTCTGTACTTCGGTTTGCTCATCTGTCATATCGCCGTCCCAAAGGATCATGAGCTGAACTCCAAAGCCATTCTCGGACTGCCCTTCGTCGATGATCCAAGTCTCATGATTCTCGAAGCTGTTGAA
>JAEUSF010000031.1 GCA_016788665.1 Candidatus Doudnabacteria bacterium
GGATAAAAAAGAACGTATCGGGCGGATGTTGCTGATGCACTCTAACCAACGTGAAGAGATTAAAGAAGCCTATGCCGGTGATATCGTGGCTCTCGTTGGTCTGAAAGACACAACGACGGGCGATACGTTGTGTGATCCAAGTAAACCAATCGTTCTGGAGCGTATGGAGTTCCCTGAGCCGGTGATTGAAATTGCGGTTGAGCCAAAAACCAAAGCTGACCAAGAAAAAATGGGCTTGGCGTTGCAACGTTTGGCGGCAGAAGATCCATCTTTCCGTGTGTCTGTTGATCATGAATCGGGTCAAACGATCATGAAAGGCATGGGAGAGTTGCACCTCGAAATTCTCGTGGATCGTATGAAGCGTGAGTTTAAAGTGGAGGCCAATGTTGGGGCCCCGCAAGTGGCTTATCGCGAAACCATTACCAAAGTCACGGAAATTGATTATACCCACAAAAAACAAACCGGCGGATCGGGGCAGTATGCGCGGATTACCCTCGTGTTTGAACCGAATGAGGCTGGTCAGGGCTATGAATTCGTCTCCGAAGTTGTCGGTGGATCTGTGCCAAAAGAATATATTCCCGGTGTTGAAAAAGGCTTGAATGCTGCACAAACCACCGGTGTTATTGCCGGCTTCCCTGT
>JAEUSF010000032.1 GCA_016788665.1 Candidatus Doudnabacteria bacterium
GGTCGCCGGCAACCGGCTGTACGGCAGCTATCCCAAGCTGGTGGTCAACAGCAACGACACTGCGGCGCGCGACTTCAGCCTGAGCCGCGGCCAGTACATCCCGACCACCGCAATCGACCAGGTGGCGGCGACGCTGGCCAAGTGGATGGGCGTCACCGACAGCGCCGCGCTGAATGCGATGTTCCCCCTGCTCGGCAACTTCTCCGGGAGCGACCTCGGGTTCATGGGATAGGAGCAGTGAGTAGTGAGTAGTGAGTAGTGAGTAGCAAGAGCATCCGCCTGCAACAGCCAATCGCCATTCACGGCCTTTCATCGAAGCCATCGCGCAACAGCACTTCCACCGGCGCGCCGGCCGCGATCCAGTCGTACACCAGCGCTTGCAGCGCCAGTGGCAGCGGCGGGCGCCCGAAGGGCATCTGGTGGCCGCCCTGCAGCGGCCCGGGGGAAGCGCAGTTGAGCTTGTGCCAGAGCAGCGAGATCTCCGGTTGTCCCGGCCAGACCAGCGCCACCGTCGGGTCCTGCGCGCTGGGCACCAGCACCAGGTTGTCGCGCGAGAAGGGCGGCTCCAGGTCCAGGCCCATCACCGGATTGCCGCCGTGCTGCACGTGGCAGTCGGCGCAGTACTGGTTC
>JAEUSF010000033.1 GCA_016788665.1 Candidatus Doudnabacteria bacterium
TGCGCATCTAGACAACTCGTCGCGTAGTCAATTGATTTACAAGGGTTTTTTGGTGCCGAGTAGCCCGCAAAGGGCTTGCAAAGATTTGCAAAGAGTTCAGTGAGCTTGGCTGCCGTGGCCGCCCATTACACTACCGAGCGACCGCAGGAGAGATGCCAGAGCGGTTTAATGGACTGGTCTTGAAAACCAGCGATGGGCAACCATCCGTGGGTTCGAATCCCACTCTCTCCGCCACAGGGGACGCTGCGCTCCGCGTAGCTGTCGTCCACGAAAACACTGAATTCCGTGGGCTTCCAAGTCGGGAGCGATCGACCGTGAACCTCTCTCGGCGTCAGCGATATGGCTTGATCGTGGACGGAACCGCAGACCGCTGGGCCTGAGTCAGAGCCGCCCTGCTCTTCTGCATCTCCAACCGTTCTGCGTTGACGTCGGCCTGCGCTTTCAACTGCCGAGCACGCTCCTTCGCCGCCTTGGCGTTGGTCTTCAGCTGCTTCACCCGCAGCTCGGCTGCGCTTGGCCGGATTTCCTCTAGTCTCATATCTGCCTCCCAGTGCTGAACGTAT
>JAEUSF010000034.1 GCA_016788665.1 Candidatus Doudnabacteria bacterium
TGCATTAAAATTTATAACATAGGGTAAAGCACTTGATAACTAAAGAAAGGGGTCATTAAAAACTTCGCTGATGTTTCTTAAACTTTGAATATATGTTATATAATAATTTTAATAGGCAGATTATGAGTGCTAAGATTCATAATCAAAAGGGAAAAAGCCCAGATTTTAAATTAAGGTTTTTAAATTATAATTTATGGTTGAAGCTTAAAATATATAAAGACAGCCAAGAGGTAGGCTTAGAAGCAGCCATCCTTTAAAGAAAGCGTTCATGCTCAATGGTCGAGTATTTATTTAGGCAGAAATTTGTGAAGCTTTAGTTATATACCGAAATTAAAAAATTGATAAAATTGGTAGTAGAACGAATAATATTAATTTATTAGAAAAATTGTTAAATTTTTTATTAAATTTATTTTGAGAATGTTGACATGAGTAACGAATAAATAATGAGTTAATTTTTATTATCATTATCACCGAAAATCTAAAGGTTTCAACGTTAAGTTATACTTCGTTGAGTTAATCGGTCTCTAAGTTTTTTATTGAAAAATAAGAATGA
>JAEUSF010000035.1 GCA_016788665.1 Candidatus Doudnabacteria bacterium
CGTACTGGGCAGTAACCTGGCCCGGCTCGACGCGGTGAAAAAAGCCGACATCATTTACATACACTGGGCCCTGAAAGGTTTTCTGAACCTTCGGGGATTCCGGCAGATCGCGAGGCTCAATAAACCGGTCATCTTCTTCATGCACGATATGTGGAATATCACCGGCGGTTGCCACCACAGTTTCACCTGCGACAAATACAAAACCACCGGCTGCGACCGATGCCCCATGTTTACGCCACCGCAAACAAACGACCTGGCAGCCCGGGAGTTTACCAAAAAGTTACGGCTCTATTCAAAGTATAATAATCTGTATTTTGTGGCGCCAAGCCGCTGGCTGTATAACTGCAGTAAAGAATCATTGCTTACAAAGAACAAACCGCTGTTTTACATTCCGAATCTATTCGACCAGTCATTGTTCCGGCCGACCGAAAAACCGGCTGCACGCAAATTGCTGAACATCGCGGAGGGAGAAACCGTCATCGCCTTCGGGGCCGTAACGGTTAATAGTCCCT
>JAEUSF010000036.1 GCA_016788665.1 Candidatus Doudnabacteria bacterium
AGTCCCGGGCAGAATCTCCGCCTACTTGGTAGTCGGACAGGGAACTGCCTTTTCTTCGTAGTCCCGGGCAGAATCTCCGCCTACTCCGTAGTCGGACTGGGAACTGCCATCAAAAGTTTAGGAAACTTCTATTCCCCGCCCGTACCGAACGGTACGTTCGGGCGGGTATCCGTTGATTTAATATTTGCTATTCTTCCAGATAAATATCTTCTGCCTGCTGCTGTTTTAAAATATTTTTCCCTCTCTACAGCTTCTTTTCTTGAACTAAAAATTTCGTGATAAACCAACTCCCAATCTTTTGGAAAGTAACTTGTGGTCTTTGTTTGTGATTGCGAATGTGCTTTCAACCGCTTTTCAAGATTTTCTGTTTGCCCTTTATAAAGTCTTCCCGTTACCTTGTTTCTTATAACATAAACATAATATGGCATTTGCATAACTGTTTTCGTAGTCCCGGGCAGAATCTCCGCCTACTTCGTAGCCGGACAGGGAACTGCCTTTTCTCCGTAGTCT
>JAEUSF010000003.1 GCA_016788665.1 Candidatus Doudnabacteria bacterium
TTTTATAGGGACAGAGGGCTTAAGATTTTTCCAATAATAACTATCACGAGAAATGATTTTTCCAGTTATAATATAGGAGAGGCATTTATTAGGTAAGGTGGTAAACTATTATTGGGTTGTATAGAATAAAAAATACCCAATAATAAATTGATTGCTGTTTAGTTTACAATTATTTGGGATTTGTTAAGAAATTAGAATAGTTAGGTTAATTAGCATAATTCTACATATTATGAAAAAAAACAAAATTATAAAGATAGTAGCTTTCGTATTAGTCATTTTAATTCTTCCGGTTACCACCTTAGCTCAGGTTGATCCGGGTTTTAATCCTAATAAACTTATTGAAGATACGGTTTTCGCCGATACCGAGACTTTTGGCGGACCAGCAGGCATACAAAGTTTTTTGGAATTAAAAAAATCGGTTCTGGCAAATACTTCCAACGATTTTTTGCTTAAGTTAAAAGAACCTTCTCAGGTTAGTGTTAAACAAGGCCTCGAGGACCCGCAACCAAATTTGACCAGGCTTAGGACCGCAGCGGAACTTATTTGGGATGCTTCTAGGCAAAGCGGTTTAAACCCGCAAGTGATTTTAGTTACTTTGGAAAAAGAACAGAGTCTGGTAACAGGCCGAAAGACTGCCAGCGAGTCTGTTTTGCAAAAAGCTTTAGACAGAGCAATGGGTTTTGACTGTCCTGATAGCGGCGGATGCGGCGACTTATTTCCAGGGTTTTATTATCAAATATTTGGGAATTTTGATTCAGCGGGTAACAGGTATCTTGGGGCCGCTAAATCTTTAATGAGGTCATATGCCGTAACCGCGGGACGTGGTCCGCAAATTAACGGAGTTCCGGCAAAGGTTGGTCAGACTGTTACAATAGACAATACACAGGGACCGCCCTACAACGCACCAGCTTCGTCTATGGTCACTTTAGCAAACAGAGCTACCGCCGCGCTTTATAGGTACACACCTCATGTGTTTAACGGTAACTATAATTTTTGGAGATTTTTTCAGGATTGGTTTAGGTATCCAAACGGTACTATTCTTTCTTTAGCGGGTGATGTAAAAACTTACATTATTCAAAATGGTAGTCGGTTGCTTTTGCCAGATTTTGTGGCTAGGGCAAGAAACTTAAATATTGCCGGTAAGATTGTTGTTTCCCCAAATGAACTCGCGAGTTACCCTCAGGACAAAGTTTTGGGGCCGGCAGATAATACCATTGTTAAAGTTGGTAGTATGACGCAAGCTTATGTGTTTTTGGAAAATAAAGCTCACCCTGCTTCCGAGTTGGTTTTAAGGCAAAGAAGTTTAAATCCCAACAATTTTTTAAACATTTCTCAGGAAGAGTTTGCTTTGTTTGAGACTTCTACAGTGTTGCCGCCAAATGACGGAACTATTGTAAAAGGCCAGGCCGGCGCGGCAATTTATTTGGTGGATAGAGGTGAGTTGAAACTTTTTAGCGCCTACACTTTTAAACAAAGGAAAGTGCCCGCCTCAAAAGTTATGACTGTGCCGGATATGGAAGTTGCCAGTTATCCTAAAAATGGTTTTGTGCCACCATTGGATAACACACTTATAAAAGCTAGCGATAGCGCTGCGGTCTATTTGGTTGATCAAGGTTTAAAAAAACCGCTTTCTGCTGAGTTGTTTAAAAATAGAGGGTTTAACTACAAGAATGTGGTTAGTTTGGCTCCAGACGAAGTGGCAGGGTTAACTCAGGGCTCTTACGCTGCTCCTAAAGAGAGAACGTGGTTTTCGGTTGGAAGTAAAAATGGTCAGATGTACTTGTTTAAAGAAGGGGCTAAACACAGTATTTCCAGTTATGTAAAGAATCAAAGAAAAATTACTCCTGACTATGTATTTTCTGAAGCCGAGGTTTTGGGTTGGTCTGACGGACCTGCGGTGCCGCCTAAGGACGGAACTATTGTGAAAGGCGAGAATAGTCCGGCTATATATTTGGTTTCAAAATCTCAGCTGAGACCTATGACAGAAAAAGCTTTTAAAGCAAGAAGAATAAAACCGGCCAATATTGTGACTTTGCCTCAAGCGGAAGTAGACGCTTATGCTAAAGGGGAAGTGTTGGAGAAGTAGGAAGTAGGAAAAATCCGTCACTTATGTGACGGATTTTTCTATGTGTTTAGAGAACTAACTACTTTATAAATTTTTTGTAAATAGCCTCTTGTTTCGTCCCTAAGTGTGGCATTTTGCATACTTGTTAGGCGATCCTTCATGCTTGCGAGTTCAGTTCGCATATTGTCCAACTTGCTTTGTAGTTGTGCTCGTGCTTTTTTTTCTGAGGTGGCAAGGGTTTTTTTTCGCAAAGATTCAATTTCAGCCGACATTTTTTTAATTTGGGTTTCCGTGCTGGATATTTCCCCGCTTCGGTCCTGGTTCCAGTTGGAACCAAAATTGTTGAGCGCGCGAGCGACTCTTACAACACCGCCGTTATATGCGGCTACGCCGTAGTCGAATGCCTGGCCAATGGTAAAGGCGCCTTCGGCTCTGTCTCGGACAGCATGGATATAGTCGTCTAACAAAAGATAAGTTGATTTAATGCTGTTTATGTGGTCCGCCATACCTTGTTTAAAGTCAGGGATAAGATTGGCAGAGGTGTGTCTTTTTACTAAACCTAAGTATGTGCTTTCAATGAACTGGGAGATTCCTAAAGCACCAGCACTAGACCCGCTGTAGCGGTAGGTTTCGCTTTCGTTAATGGCGAAGAGTGTATTTATTCGGTTGGAGATTGGTTTTATATCTGAGGCGTTTAAAAGCTCGTTGGTGTCCATGTGCTCGGCATAAACCAGGGCTTTTATTAAGCCAGGGCGAATGGCTTGTGTGACCGTTGAACCAGGCAGAGAGACAGAGGGGTAATTTTTCAATTGTTCTGCTACTTGGCTAATAACATTGTCTAAATATTTTTGACCATAGTTTGCTACGTCAGTCTGGTCCAGTTCGGGTGAATAGGGGGTGTATAAGGCCTCGTAAGTGGAATTTTGGATAGCGCTTTTACTACCAGATTCTACCGGCGTTATTAAATATTTAAGTGCGACAACTTTTCCACCCTCGGGGCTGGTAACCTTAAAACGGCTATTAACCCCGTTGAATCTGGTTAGAGAAATACTGTAGGATTTGTCAGGGAAAACAAAACTGCGCCCTTTCTGAATAGCCCCGGTAATTTTAATTTGTCCGTCAGGAAGTAGAATGGCGAGCATTAAGTCGCGGTCGCCTAAATTGTAGCGGGACACAACTTTCTTTTTTGTTTTTTTGTCGGTTTTGTATACGGGGCTTAAAACATAATTTAACTTAATAGGTTTTAAAAGTTCTTTAGCTTCTTTTATTTTTTGAATGATATAAGGCACTTCGGGTACTTGCAGGCCCAGTACCTCTGGGGTAGAGACCGGTGTTGTGGTTGTGGTCTGTGCGTGGGCCGCTGTATGTCCGCAAAAAAGAAATATTATTAAGGAAAGAGTAAAAGTTTTTATTTTCATAACAATAATTATAGCATAACAACAGGTTTGCCTTGCAAAATTGCATACAGAATAATTTTGATCTTTGTGTTAAAATACCCTTATGTCACTTGCAATAAAAAATATTTTTTGGCTTACGGCATCTAGGTTCATTGCCTTGTTTTTACTGCTCATAGCTTATAGTCAGCTTTTTAGGTATTTGGGCCCTTATGGCAGTGGACAGTATCAGTTTGTTTTGTCGTATGTGCTAATTTTCTCAACCGTTGTCGATTTTGGAGTTCAGCAGTTTATAACTAAAAAAATGAGCGAGGAACCGCAAAATACAGTCAGGTATTTTAGGGATTTCTTGCGTTTTGAAGTTTTTGCCGCTTTTGTTTTATACGGAGTTTTGTTGCTGGTTGGGCTTGTTAGAGGGTATGAGCCGGTGGTTATGGCCGCTGTCGCTGTAACTGGTTTAGGTATGGTTGCAAATGCTTTGACTTACCCTTATTTGTCGGTTATGACCGCAAATCAGGATTTAAAAAAAGTTGCGTTTATAAATTTTTTAAATTCCAGTGTAAATATTTCAATTATATTTTTAGCCATAGTTTTAAAAAAATATATTGTTTTTTTGGCGAGCGTTCAGTTAATTTTTGGCATCTTGGACTTAATTCTATATAGGATATTTACAAAAAAGTATTTGGTTAAGAACGACTCACCTGTAATGGTAGAGTCTAAGCCGGCAGGAGCAACAGGACTGTTGCAAATAATTAAACACGCTTGGCCATTTGCTATTTTGGTAGGCTTCAGTGCTATATATAACCGAATTGATGTGATAATTATTACTCGAATGCTTGGTTTTGAACAGACGGGGTTTTATACGGCTGCTTATAAATTTTTAGACATACTTAATTTTTTTCCAGCTTCGGTCTCTCACGTGCTTTTTCCGGTACTTGCGACGTTAATGGTTAAAGGACTGATTACTAACGTAAAACAAACTTTGGAAAAATACATTCGTCTTATGGTTGCAATTGCTTTACCAATGGCAGTGGGTGGCAGTATTTTAGCCAAGCCGTTGGTAATTTTGCTTGCGGGCAAGGAGTTTGAAAGTTCGGCTCCTGTTTTGTCTATACTAATATGGGCGGCAGCTATACTTTTTATATATATTCCTGTTAATTCACTTATTATTTCCCAACTAACAAAAAAAGCAGCTTTGGTTACAGGTTTAAATGTGCTGCTGAATGTGGCTGGGAATATTTTATTAATACCTTACTTTGGCATAAAAGCTGCGGCAGGTATGACGGTTGTAAGCGAAATTTTACAAGGAATTTTTTATTTTTACTTTGTTAAAAGAAATATTACGGATTTTAGCTTTTTTCCTATTTTGTGGAGGCCGGTTTTGGCAGCAGGAATTATGGGAGTAGCTGTTTGGTTTGTGCGTGATATGAATTTAATAGTCAGTCTAAGCGCGGGTATTTTAGTTTATTTGGTATGCTTGATTGGTTTTGGGTTTGTGAAGAAAGAAGAGCTAATGAATTTAAAATTATAAATTTTAAATTTCAAATTAAATCACAATTTACAAATTAGTCCTTTGGCATTTATTTGTTATTCCAGCCAGAATGACTTTGTCGGGCGGGTGTTATTTGGAGTTTAAAACCATGTTAATAGAGAATCCAAAATTACAAACAAGAATTATGCTCTTTGGGACGTTCGACATTTTACATCCTGGTCATTTAAGTTTGTTTGTGCAGGCAAAAAAGCTTTTTAAAAATTCGTACTTAATAGTTAGCGTTGCGAGAGGTGTGAACGTAAAAAAAATTAAAGGCAAAAAGCCTTTAAATTCAGAACGGGTAAGGCTAAAAAATATTAAGAATTTGAACCTGGTAGACCGGGTGGTCTTGGGGGCTAAGGAAGACTATCTGAGTCATATATTAAAGGAGAGTCCAAGTGTTATAGCTTTGGGTTACGACCAAAAAGAATACACAGAAGGCCTTGCTAAAAAGCTAGTCGAAAAGGGTTTGAAGGTAAAAATAATAAGGCTTAAAAGCTACTTTCCAAAGAAGTATAAAAGTTCCATTTTTAAAAGGAAAATGATATAATTAGGGAAATTCAGAATTAGAAATTAGGAATGAGAATCCAACATTTAATAAAAAAAATAAAATATCAAAATTAATATTCATGAAGTAGCGATTTTATGGAAAATCAAAATATGGAAAATCAAGTGCCAAAAAAGACAATTAAATCTTTTTGGCCAATGGTTTTAATTTCCGCTGTCTCGTTTTTAGTAGGCGGGTTTTTAGTCTGGGCGGCATATAACCAAGGTCTAGAGGAGCAGTTGAATTCTTTGTTGCCAGGTAACCAACGGGTGCAAAGAGAAAATGCTGAAAGGCTACATAATCAAGCCGCCACAGAAACTGCCGACTGGAAAACTTATAGGAATGATGAGTATGGGTTTGAGTTTAAGTATCCAGAAGACTGGTATATTTCGACCAAAGCCATTGATGAAATAAAAAGAGGCAGTTCAGATTTGGTAGTTCTCCTAACAAATGCACCAGAAGAGAAAGAACAGAGGTATGTTGAGGAATTAAAGGCTTATGATGGTATTGGGGCTTCCGAAAATCATGTAGATCTTTTAAATGGAAACCTAATACTAATTACTGCCCACGATTTAAGCGTTGAATATTTTAAAGATTTTAAAAAAGAACTGGGTTTTGAATTCAAAAATATAATTGATTTGAATCACAGCGTGGGAAAAGGTGTAAGAGGGAATTGGTACATCACTTGGGAAATGTTTAAAGATACAGACGCTGTATATCTTCCTTTTAATGGAAGTATGAATAACCAATGGGGAAGACCGATAAAATCGATATCATTTTGGATTGACAGAAATAACGGTAAGTATGAAAAAGAAGTGTTTGAGCAAGTTGTAAATTCTTTTAAGTATACTGAGTAGTCTTAGAAATTGTGTAGTCGCCCCATTTATGGGGCTATGCGTTTTATTTAGCCTGATGAATCAGGCAACTACAGCCTTCCTCTTTCCTCTCCCTGGAAAGGGGAGGGGATAGAAAACCATGAAAATCGGAATAGAAGCAGAACGGGCGAATACGCCTCAAAAAACCGGAGTGGAACATTATGCTAAGCAATTAATTTTGCATTTGGCAGAAATAGACCACGAAAATGAATATACACTTTACCTCCGGACACCACCGGAGGCTTGGTTTTTAAGCTTGCCCAAAAACTTTAAGGTAAAGGTTATGCCGTTTCCTATTTTCTGGACACAGCTTCGTGTAAGTCTTGAGATACTTTTAAATCCGGTGGATGTGTTGTTTATTCCAGCATCTGCTTTACCTATTATTCACCCTAAAAAAAGCGTGGTGACTATTCACGACATGGGCTGGAGATATTTTCCGGAAAGCTTTACTTGGTTTATGAGGAATTTTTTGGAATGGTCAACGGGGTTTGCGGTTCGTCACGCGTCTAGTATTATTGCTGTATCGGAAAGCACTAAGAAAGACTTAGTGAAGTTTTATGGGGTTGATGGAAAGAAGGTAATAGTTGTACATCATGGATTTGATGAAAATGTAAAAATCAAAAATCAAAAATCAAAATTAGAGATTCGGGAGCCATATATTTTGTTTTTGTCTACAATTCAGCCGAGGAAAAATTTGGAAGGTTTGATAGAAGCGTTTAGGGAACTTAAGCACGAGAATCCGGAAATTGAACATAAGCTTGTTGTGGTTGGTAAGCCGGGCTGGAAGTTTGAAGGCATACTGAAAAAGATTGAAGAAAATAGGGATATTGTTGTTTATTTAAACCACGTGAGCGAAGAGGAAAAATATGCTATTTTAAACCAAGCGAGTTTGTTGGTTCTTCCAAGTTTTTATGAAGGTTTTGGTATGCAGCTCTTGGAAAGTTTTGCAGCCGGTGTGCCGGTTGTAACTTCTAAAGTTTCGAGTATGCCGGAAGTGGCTGGGGAGGCAGCGGTATATTTCGATCCGCACAACAGAAGTGAAATTAAGAACGCGATTAAAAATGTTTTGTTAGACAAGTCTTTGTCCGACAGTTTAAAACAAAAAGGACGCGAAAGACTTAAGGAGTTTAGTTGGGATAAGTGTGCCAGGGAAACATATGAAGTATTGACCAAGACAGGACACTATTGATTGCAATTTGGAACGCAGAAAACCTTTTAAAGCTTGTCGCTCAATTATGGAATTATTTTTATTTACAATTTTCTTCTGTTTGTCGGTGGCTTTTTTTGTGGTGTTTCTAAAGGGACCTTACAAGTTTAGTCCCATTTGGCTTATGTTATCCGCCTGGATGGCGGCTATTGGAATACCAAGGCTTCATTTGTCGCGCATAGAAGTCGACTGGACCGGTAGGTTTATTTTTCTCATTGCTCTGTCTTTAAATATGTTTATATTAGGCTTTTGGGCTGGAAAAAAGTTTTTTGGAAAATACCCAATTTGGAATAAGCTGTCTGTTTTGGTTCGTTCCGCCGTGTCTGTAAAAGCTTTACGAATTAGTATTTATGTTTTGTTTTTGCTTTCCGTGTACGGCCTATACAAATTTTATATAACAGCGAGCACATTTCCTTTGCTGGCGGAAAGCCCCGACGTGTTTAGGTTTGCCGCCGACGAAAAGGTTCCTGGGCTTATAAATTATTTGGCTCAGTTGGCCCGCGTTTTTGTACCATTGTCGTTTTTTTTAATTTTTTACGAAAAATTTTCTTTCAAAAAACACTGGGACTTGGGCATGCTTGCCTTAATAGGAGCCGTGGCTTTGACTTTGTTTGCGTCTCGGACTCAAATATACATGATAGATCTTTGGATTATGGCTTTGTACCTGTTTATGAGAAAGCCAAACTTTAAACAGGCATTAAAGTTTTATCCTGCCTTTTTAGCCGTGTCGGTGGCGGTTTTGGTGGCAATACCAATTTTAAGGCAGAACAAGAGTTATGGTGAAAATTATTTAGGTACAATTACTGAAATTAATTACGAAAAGGTGCCTAAAGGTTTCGGTGTATTTTTACCTATTTACGTTGGCATTTCTTTTAACATGCAGGCATTAATGAGCGCGGATACTTATTATCAAACCCACGCTTTACAGTACGGGAAGGTGACCTTAGACCCTTTTACAAATATGCTGGGGCTTGATTCTTTAAAGTCCAATTTTGACTTGGGGGCTATATTTAAAAGTTGGTGGAATACAGGCACTTATTTATTTCCTTTTGTGCAGGATTTTGGGGTTTATGCATTTGTATTTGTTCCGTTTATTTTTGGTTTTTTAATAACTATGTTGTGGCAGTATTTTATAAACAGTCCAAATTTTTTGTCGGTGAATTTATATGCATATGCTTGTTTTTTTATTGTAATGACCGTATATTTGTCTTTTACGGTAAGGGCGGAGATGTATATAGACTTGTTTGTCTTGGGAATTTTATATTTAGTTTGCAGTAGGTATGAGGATTATAAAAATATTCAGTCTGTGAAGGAATTAGGAATTAGGAATTAGGAATTAGGAATTAGGAATTAGGAATTATTTTGTATGCCGAAAGTTATACTTGTCCAGGTTGTATACAATAATATAAAATGGATACCGCTTTGTTTTGATGCGGTATTTAAACAAACCTATACGGATTTTAAGTTTGTGGTGGTTATAGCAGGGAACGAAGACGGCAGTAAGGAATATATAGAAAAACATTATACGCAAGTAGAAATTATTGACCCTGGGTATAACATAGGTTTTGCTAAAGGTCATAACTTGGTGTTTGAAAAATACTTAGAGTCTGCAAAGTATTTTCAGCTGGTAAACCCTGACCTAGTTATGGAGGCGGACTATTTGGAAAAAATGGTTAGAGCAATGGAAGCGGGCCAAAGGGTGGGAGGAGCGACAGGGAAGTTGTACAAAATTTCAAATGAGGACACAAGGGGAATCCTTGTGCGACAAAAGGATTCCCCTTGTGTAATAGATACAACTGGTGTGGTAATTTCTAAGTCCGGTAGGGCTAGGGACAGGGGCCAGCACGAAGAAGACAGAGGGCAGTATGATAATCTTACAGAGGTTAATGCTGTTTCTGCCGCTGGTGCAATGTATCGCGCTGCGTGTCTACAAGCTACCGGCTACTCGCTACAAGCTAAAAAAGAATTTTTTGATGAAGACTTTCATAGTTATTGGGAAGATGTGGATTTGAGTTGGCGCATGAAAAACGCGGGCTTTAAAAACATTTTTGTGCCAGAGGCGGTTGCTTACCATGGCCGGACAGCTGGGTCTTCCAAAGGCGGTTATAAAGACGTGTTTGGTTTTATAAAACACCATAAAAAACTGTCTAAGTTTGTTCGCCAGCTGAACTATAAAAACCATGTTTTTATGTACATAAAAAACTCTCCTAATTTTTATCCACAGTTTTTTATAAGAGAATTTTTTATGTTAGGCTATATTGTACTGTTTGAAGCGTCGACCTTAAAAGTCATTCCCGAAATGTTTAGGTTGCTGCCGAGAATGTGGAAGAAGAGAAGAATAATACAGAAAATAAATGATTCAATCTGAGATAGACATTTCTATAGTTGTTTTATCCTTTAACTCTAAAACAGACTTAGAGCGGCTTTTGCCAAGTATTTTAAAGAGCGAAGGGGTTTCGTTTAATGCAGTTGCCTCATTCATGGGGCCCGGTAAACCAGTCAGCTACACCGGTGAAATAATAGTGGTAGATAATGGCTCAACTGATAACACTATTGATTGGCTGGAAAACCAGTGTCCAAAAATTCACGGCCGTGAGAAAATGGACATAATAAGAAATTCTAACAATGGTTTTGCAAAAGGAAATAATTTGGGAATTAAAGTAGCTAAAGGAAAATACCTACTAATTTTAAACCCAGATACAGAATTAAGACCGGATACCTTAAAAACCATGTACGAATTTATGGAGTCGCGCCCAGATGTTGGGATGAGTACATGTAAGGTTTTGTTGCCCAGCGGAAAGTTGGATGTAGCCTGTAGGCGAAGGTTTCCAAATCCATGGAACTCTCTGCTAAGGCTGCTTAGGATATCTAACTCCAACTACAACATGTTGGACACAGACGAAAGTGTGTCCCAGGAAATAGATTCCTGCATGGGTGCGTTTATGTTTGCCAGAAGGCTACGCGCTACGCGCTATGCGCTACCAGCTTTCGATGAATCTTTTTTTATGTACGGAGAAGATATAGATTTGTGCTGGCGGGTAAAAGAGGCGGGTTATAAAGTTTGGTACTACCCAGAAACGAACATTACGCATTACAAAGGGTCTTCTTCAAAAAAGGTGCCGTTCTTAGCGCTGAAATGGTTCCATGATGCCATGTGGATTTTTTACCGTAAGCATTATGCGGCAAATTATTTTTTTCTTTTTAACTGGTCAGTTTGGTTAGGCATATACTGCCGATTCGTAGCCCTGGTTATTTTGAATGCGTTTAGAAGAAATAGGCGAGTGAGCGGCTAGCTACTTACTACCAGCACCCTTATAAGCTGGTAGTTTATTTTGCAAACGCATGCTTTTTTGTTATATTTACTTATATTAACCAAAATTTTTCATGGAAAATCAAAATACAAGTGCTTCTGTAACCTCTTCCGGCCGAGGTCAAAACAAGTTGTTTGTTGGCGCGGTTATTTTAATAGTCTTAAGTTATTATTTGGGTTTTAAACAAGGTGTAAAAGGTTACGTGTATGACCCTAAAGAATTTAAAATTGTTAATCAGTCCGATACTCCTAAAACTGTTGACTACGGTTTGTTGTGGCAAGCTATAGACCAGGTAAATAAAAAATATATAGAGGGGGCGATTGATCCACAAAAGACTTTGTATGGAGCGGTGAGCGGGGCGGTTGGTGCGGTTGGGGATCCTTACACTGAATTTTTTCCTCCTAAAGCTAAAGAGGATTTTAAGACCGCTCTGGCTGGAAGCTTTGACGGCATTGGGGCTGAGATAGGCAAAAAAGATGGTCTTATAACCATAATAGCTCCCTTAGAAGACAGTCCTGCAAAAAAGGCTGGGATTTTGGCTAAAGATATAATAGTTAAGGTTAACGGAGAAAGTACCGACGGTTGGAGCACCGAAGATACTGTTAGTAAAATTCGAGGCCCGAAAGGAACAGAGGTAACGCTGACAATTTTTAGAGAAGGCCGAACCCAGGTCTTTGATGTAACCATCAAGCGCGATAAAATTGAAATTAAAAGTGTCAGGTGGGAAATAAAAGAAGTTGGAGAGCAAAAGAAAAAAATTGCCACTATTACCATGTCTCGTTTTGGCGACGACACTGGCCCGCTGTTTAACAAAGCGGTGCAGGAGGTGTTGAGTCAGGGGGCGCAAGGTATTATTTTAGACTTGCGTAATAATCCCGGCGGGTATTTACAAACCGCAGTACAGCTGGCATCTTTGTGGGTTAAAGAGGGTGATATAGTAGTCACGGAAGCTCGCAGTCAGGCTGATTCGGTAAAATACACATCCACAGGTCCAAATAAGCTTGCAGGAATAAAAACCGTGGTCTTAATAAACGGAGGAAGCGCGTCTGCTTCTGAAATTTTATCCGGAGCTTTAAAAGACCATAATTTAGCTAGGTTGATTGGAGAGAAATCTTTTGGTAAAGGCAGTGTTCAGGAACTGGTGGACTTGCAGGGTGGCAGCGCAGTAAAAGTTACGGTCGCTAAGTGGATTACGCCAGGTGGAAAAAACTTGAACCATGATGGCTTGGTGCCCGATATAGAAGTTAAACTAACCGAACAGGATATAAAGGACGGTAAAGATCCACAGATGGAGAAAGCTGTGGAAGAAATAAGTAAATAAATTATTCTAATTAACCTAATTGACCTAATTATTCTAAAAAATGTTTAATTCCCAAATAAACCAAAATCCGACTGAATAGATTTTATTGTTTTTGGATACTGGTAATTGTTTAGGGCGCTTAGAATAATTAGAGCAATTAGAATAATTTAATATGTCTAAAATATCAGCTAACGAATTACGATCTAAATATTTAAATTTCTTTAAAAGCAAAGGTCATACTATTATCCCTTCCGCGTCTTTGGTGCCGGAAGGTGACGCTAGTGTGCTTTTTACAACGGCTGGTATGCATCCTTTGGTTCCGTATCTTTTGGGCCAGGAACATCCAGGCGGAAAAAGAGTGACAAACGTACAAAAATGTATTCGCACGGGCGACATAGAAGAAGTTGGCGATAACACTCACCTGACTTTTTTTGAAATGCTAGGCAACTGGAGTTTTGGGGATTATTTTAAAGAAGATGCTATAAAATGGTCTTACGAATTTTTGACCAATAAAGAAACAGGCTTGGGTTTGCCTCTTGAGCGCTTGGCAATAACTTGTTTTGCAGGAGATGAAGATGCTCCAAAAGATACCGAATCAGCAGAGATTTGGAAGTCTTTGGGCGTACCCGAACATAGAATATCTTTTCTACCAAAGGAAAAAAACTGGTGGATTGCAGGCACTACCGGACCATGCGGGCCTGACACCGAAATGCATTACTGGATAGACGACGGCACCCCTGCGTCAAGAGAATACGACGTAAATGAGCCAAAATGGGTAGAAATTTGGAACGACGTTTTTATGCAGTTCGAAAAAATGCCGGACGGTAAATTGGTTCCTCTAAAAAAACCCAATGTAGACACCGGTATGGGGCTTGACCGAGTTTTGGCTGTACTAAACGGACAAAGCAGTGTATACGACACAGAAATTTTTAAAGGCATGTGGGAAGTTTTGGCGCTAAGCCAAGACATAATGACCAATGACGAAGTTAAAAAAGCTCGTATAGTGTTAGACCACGTAAGAGCCGGTGTGTTTATGGTTAGTGACGGTGTCGAGCCTTCCAACAAGGACAGAGGTTATGTTTTAAGGCGTCTTTTAAGACGTGCTATGGTAATGGCTCGAATGCTAAACCTAAAAGACAAGTGGCTTGAAGCTTTAGTTGGAAAAGTAATTGCGGAATATGCTTCGGCGTACGGTGAGCTAGTTGAGAAATCGGAACAAATTTTTCAAGTAATTTTGGCCGAGCAGAAAAAATTCGAGGCGACTTTGGAAAAGGGGCTTAAGCAATTTGAATTAAGAATTAAGAGTCAGGAATCAAGAATAAGCGGAACAGATGCTTTTGATTTGTATCAAACATATGGTTTTCCCAAAGAGTTAACAAAAGAGCTGGCAGTCCAAGCCGGTCAGGTTTTTGATGCTGTGAAAGAAAGAGAGTATGAAGAAGAATTTAAAAAACACCAAGAGCTTTCTCGTACGGCTAGTGCCGGACAGTTTAAAGGCGGGCTTGCTTCGCATTCTGAAAAAATTGTCAGACTTCATACCGCAACTCACCTTATGAACGCTGCTTTAAGACAGGTGCTTGGCGAAAATGTTTGGCAAAAGGGGAGTAATATAACAGAGGAGAGAACTCGTTTTGATTTTACGCACGGGCAAAAAATGACACCGGAAGAAATAGCGGCTGTGGAAGCTTTGGTGAATGACTGGGTGGCACGCGACCTACAGGTAAAAAAAGAAACCATGTCGCTCGAAGAAGCTAGGAATTTAGGAGCTATTGGAGTGTTTGGAGAAAAGTATGCCGATACAGTTTCTATTTACACTGTTTATGATCCAAACACAAATGAAGTTGTGTCCAGAGAGTTTTGCGGCGGCCCCCACGTTGAACATACCGGTGTAATAGGGCAATTTAAAGTACAAAAAGAGGAAGCTTCGAGCGCAGGGGTAAGAAGAATTAAAGCGGTAATTGAGTAGTGTGGTACTTACTGTCCTTGTAGAAATAACCTCACCTAACCTCTCCTTAGAAAGGAGAGGGATTATACCAAGAAAGGGTTTTATGTTCTATTTCCCTCCTTTCCAAGGAGGGATTAAGGGAGGTTATTTGTGGCTTATATTTACAATCCGTCAAAATCTCTTGTGAATAGAAGAAAATTAAGAAAAGACGAACCTCTCACGGAAAAGGTGCTTTGGTCAAAACTTAGAAATAGAGGGTTGTTAGGTTTTAAGTTTAGAAGGCAGTATGGGATTAAAAATTATATTGTGGACTTTTGCTGTTCGGAGGTACAATTAATTATTGAAATAGACGGTGATAGCCATTATGTAGACGAACAGACGGTTTCAAAAGATAGGGCTAGACAAAAAGATATTGAAGCTTTGGGGTTTATTTTTTTACGATTTACGAACAAAGATATAGTGGAAAATTTGGAAGGTGTTTCGGAAGTAATTTCTAAGAAGTTAAAAGAATTAATCCATAACCTCACCTAGCCTCTCCTTTGAAAGGAGAGGGATACTGCAGATGCAGTCCGTGGTCATTCTACTCTTTTCTAAGCTCTCGACTCTGAATCTCGGGCTCGAAGAGAAGGGCTAAGGGGGTTATAACCTTATTAATAATTTTATGAACCTAAATTTTTACAACACTCCAGAACCGGAAAAATTTACCACCACTTTTTTACCTAAAGTTCGGCCTGGCTTTTTGGAGCACAGGCCTGATT
The DNA here is from genome assembly GCA_016788665.1 of Candidatus Doudnabacteria bacterium. Lineage (GTDB taxonomy): Bacteria > Patescibacteriota > Doudnabacteria > UBA920 > UBA920 > JAEUSF01. The sequence continues at coordinate 14,934 of JAEUSF010000003.1, forward strand.
TTGAATTGCTTAAAAAGGTTGCAACAGATTACGAAAGATTTGAAAATATTTTAGTTGTTGCCCATGGTGGGAGCATTAATCCTTTATTGGGGTTGTATAACGCTTTAAAATATCAAGCGTCAAAGAATATATATTTTTTAAACACTGTTGACCCGGACTATATAACTGAGTTGAAAAAAAAGTTAGACAAAAACAATACTTTAGTTTTGTCTATTAGTAAGTCGGGTGAAAACACTACTCAATTGGAAGAAACTTTTTCTTTTGAGGGGTATTCTGTGGTGGTTGTCACTGGTAAAAATAGTCCGCTCAGGGCGATTGCTGAAAAAATGCACTGGCCGGTTATAGACCACCCGCCAATTGGTGGAAGGTATACAGGATTGACGGAAGTTAATTTAATAGCGACTAGTATAGCAGGGTTAGATGTAAAGAGTTTGTATGAAGGTGGTCAGGAAGTCTACCTGCAATATGAAAAAGAAAATTTAGCATGGAAAGCTGCTTCGGTTTTTTATCAGTTGGAAAAAAAGGGGTTTGTTGATGTGCTGATGTTTTTCTATTCACACTACTTATTTTATTCTAGCTTTGGCATTGTTCAGTTGTGTCATGAGTCGTTTGGAAAGGACGGCAAAGGCCAGAGTTTTTTTGCCCACGAAGGCCCTGAAGTTCAGCACCATACTACTCAAAGGTATTATGGCGGACCAAAAAATATAGCTGGGTTTTTTATTACAATTGACAAGTTTTTAAATGAAAGCTCTATAGATTACCCGGCCTCTGCCCATAGTGTGCAAATAAAGGGTCATCATTTGTTTGATATAAACAAAATTCCTTTAACAACTGCTTTAAACGCCGAAGCTGAGGCAAATATTGAGGATTCGAGAATTAGGGGCATACCAGCAGCCAGTATGCAACTATCAAACTTTTCAGCCAAAGAAATTGGGCGTTTTACCGCTTTTTGGCAGCTGTTTGCAGTATATTCTTCGCTCTTAAGGCAGGTTGACCCATTTGACCAGCCAGAGGTGGAAAATAGCAAGAAAATTAGTTTTACCAAAAGGCTTCAATTTAAGGGTTTGCTATAAAAGGGGTATTTGTAATAATATACAGATGAAATGAATGTAGGATTTCAAATTAATAGGTATACTCTTACAGTTTTAAATTCATCGGTAATTTGAAATTTAGTTTGTTAAATTTTTATGACCCCCTCTATTTACATAAATTTAGAAGACGACGTAACAAAAATAGTTGCGCGTATAAAAAGAGAAAAGTCTTCTGAAATGGTTTTGGTCTGTCCGAAGCGTTGTTTTTTGTTCAATGACACAATAAATTTGAGATTGTTAAAAAAACAGGTGGACTTGCTAGGAAAAAAAGTTTTTATTCTTACAATGGACGAGCGGGGTCAGGCTTATGCAAAGGAAGCGGGGTTCGAACTAAAATATTTACCTACAGCCAAAAATTTGGGAAGGTTCACGGATATAGGAGCTAGGCCAGAGGCCGTGAGGGCTGTTGCTGTTGAAAGTAAAAAAACACGCAGTTCTGAAAAACAGGCAACTAAAGAAGTTTTATTGAGACCTAAAAAAAATGTGTCTGTTTCTGCTAGCGGAGAGAAAAAAAACCATCAGGTACAGAAATCTCCGGGTACAGAGCCAGAAATATTAACAGAATATAAATCTCAAGAAAGTCTGTTTCCAAAAGAATTAGAAACGGCTTATAAATCAAAGCAGGCAAAAAAACGTTTTTACCGAGGGGTGAGTTTTTTTGCGCTGGCTTCTTTGGGTTTGCTGTTGGCTGTGGTATTTTTTGTTTTACCTCAGGCCGAAATAGTTGTTTACAGAAAACAGCAGGCTTTGGCGAGAAATCTCGTTGTTTCGGCTACGACTCAAAAAGCGGAAACAGATGTGGCTTCTATGGTGGTGCCTGCTACAAAAGTCAGTCAGCTGGTTCAGGCGGAAATCCGTTTTCAAAGTCAGGGGAAAAAAGAAGTGGGTAACAAGGCCTATGGGTCAGTGGTTATTTACAACTTTACTAACTCACCTATTAATCTGAGAGCAAAAACTACAGTATTTAAACTGAATAACAAAAATTATATTTTAAAGTCGGACATATTACAGCTTAAGCCTACTCGCTATAAAAATGCTAAAACGAGAGAAGTAGACGAAAGCTCGCTGGCAGCCCCGTTTGAGATTGAGGCAGAAAATGGTGGTGAATCTTATAATGTACCAGCTGGAACGAGACTTGAAGTTATTAACCAGGTTTTTGGTTCAAGTCCGCAGCTTTTATATGCTAAAGCTTCGAGTGCGGTTACTGGCGGAACGTCTAGATATTTGTCTTATATTACCGAAGAAGATACCAACAACGCCAAACAAGAACTAAAGAAACAGGTACTGCAAAATTTAAACAGTGAACTGGCGGCTAAAGGGCTCAGGACCGAACAAAAAGCTCTCCAGTTTTCTTCTGAGCAGTTTGTTTTTGATCATCCTACTGGTACAGAAACACCTAATTTTACCGGCAAAATGTCTGCGCAGGCAGATGCTCTGGCCTATAGCGCTTCTGATTTGGAGACCGTTTCCTTGGAAAGGGTTAGGCAGTCTTTAGCTTCTCAGGGTGATATAGAGGTCAGGCTTAACTCAGCCATACAGGCAGAAGTTAAGTCGGCAGATTTGAATACCGGGCTTATGGTACTTGATGCGCACTTTGATGGGATTGCAGTGGCTATGCCAAAAACTTTAGATAACCTTCCTGCAGTGTTAAAGGGCAAAAAGCAGGCAAATGCGGCTGAATATATTAAAAGCAATGCTCAGGTGGAGAAGGTGGAAATTACGTTGGTTCCCGGATGGCAAACATATCTGCCTTTTATAGAAAAAAGTATAAATGTTACCATAAAATAATGGTTATATATAAGCCAATTAATTTAAGATTAAAAAGATTTGACAAAATCTTTATATTTGATAGAATTAGATAAATTGATATAAGCTTAACATTTAGTCATATTTCAGCCAAACACGACTTGGGTCCGAATTCTAACAACAAAAATACTCTGGAGCTAGAGGGCAAGGTCATTGAACAGTTGCCTAATGCTGTTTTTCGTGTCCAGCTTCCGGCTGGACAGGTTATTTTAGGACATTTGTCTGGAAAAATGAGACTGAATAATATAAAAGTTATGCTGGGTGATAAGGTAATAGTCGAGATGACGCCTTATGACTTGAGCAAAGGGCGTATAATCAGAAGGCTTAGATAAAATAATTAGGCATAATATTTACTTATGAAAGTAAGAGCATCGGTAAAACCTATCTGTGAAAATTGCAAAGTTGTAAAGCGAAGCGGTAGGTTATATATAATTTGTAAAGTAGCTAAGCATAAGCAAAGGCAGGGATAACCTCTTTAAAAGTTGTTCAGCTTAACGCATACATAATTCTTAGTTACAATCTTAAATTTTAATTTTTTTAATCCACCATTTATGGCTCGTATAGCAGGTATAAACATTCCAAACGAAAAGAGAGTAGAAGCAGCTTTGCCTTATATATATGGTATCGGCTTAACTCTTTCAAAGAAGATCTTGGCTGAAACCAAGGTAGACCCAAATAAAAGGACTAAAGATTTAACAGAGCCAGAATTAAACCGAATTCGTGAATACATAGAAAAGACTTACAAGGTTGAAGGAGCCTTAAGACAGCAAGTTTTGTTAAATATAAAACGACTAAAGGAGATAACTTCCTACAGAGGCATAAGGCATATGCGAGGTTTGCCAGTAAGAGGACAAAGGACAAAGACTAACTCTCGTACTCGCAGAGGTAACGTACGTAAGACAGCCGGCTCTGGCCGAAAATCTTCAGCAGATAAAACCTAATTAAATTTATAGATGTGCAGGTGATGCGGAAAACAGAGGTAAAACCGTAAAATCACTCTAGCCGTGACTCTAAGGGTCCACCCGTCAATATACATATGGAAGAAATAACAACTCAGCCAGAAGAACAAAAAACAGAAGCTGCAACAGGCGTTGAAGCTGCTGTTTCTGCTGTGGCAAAAATTAAGTCAAAGAAGAAAAAGTCGAAGAATAAAGTTACTAAAGGTAAGATTTTTATAAATTCTACTTACAATAACACTATTGTTTCGGTTACCGATTTGACTGGTAATGTTTTAATTTGGGGCAGCGCAGGTAAGATTGGTTTTAAGGGTTCTAAGAAATCTACTCCTTACGCAGGTCAAAGAGTTATGGAAGACGTGCTTATGCGCCTTAAAGAAAGAGGCTTAAATGAAGTTGATGTTTTTATAAAAGGCATTGGAGCTGGCCGTGAATCAGCGGTTAGGGCTTTACAGGGCAGCGGCATGAATGTTTTAACAATTAAGGACACAACACCGATTCCTCACGGCGGAGTTAGGCCAAAGAAGCCGAGACGCGTATAGTATTTTTTTACTTATCCTTGATTTATTTGTTAGCAGGTCAAGGGTCAAGGATTAAATATAAAGGATATAAAGTAATTTATGAGATACACAGGACCAAAAGCAAAAAAAGCCAGACGCTTAGGCCAGGCATTTACCGCTAAGCAGGCAAAAATAATGCAGAGAAGACCGCAGGCGCCAGGACAACACGGAGCCAGCAGATCTAGACTTTCTGAATTCGGATTACAGCTCAGGGAAAAACAGAAAGCTAAGCTTGCATACGGACTTATGGAAAAGCAGTTTTCTTCTTTGTATAAAAAAGCTTTAAGAAAAGTGGGTGTAACTGGAGATAACCTTATTAAACTTTTAGAAACCAGGCTGGATAACGCAGTTTACCGCTTGGGTTTTGCCGAAACTAGAGCTCAGGCTAGGCAGCTTGTGAGCCATGGATTTTTTGAGGTTAATGGCAAAAAGGTAGACATTCCTTCTTTTCACTTGAAGGTTGGAGACATATTGGCCGTGAAATCCAATAAGCAGAAATCTGCTTATATGGAAAAGCAGAGAGAAAAGTTGAAAAACCATAAATCACAGGAATGGCTTCAGCTCGATGCTCAAAAAATGTCCGGACGTATCTTGACGGAACCGACTCCTGAAATGGTAGATAATGTTATAAACATGCAGCTAATAGTAGAGCACTATAGCAGGTAATTTATTTTTATAACTGGTAGGTGGTAGTTATTTTATAACTATCTTAAACAAATTAATTGTTATCAGTTTATTTTTTGGAGGCAAAAACTTATGGACGCAATTCCATTACCAAATAGACCCAAAGTCGAAGACTTGGGAAACAATAAGTACAGGTTCGTTTTAGAACCTTTGTACCCAGGATATGGTACTACAATCGGCAACGCGCTGAGGCGTGTTTTGCTATCTTCAATGCCGGGTGCGGCGGTGACGGCAGTAAAAATTAAGTACGCCGACCATGAGTTTTCTACCATACCTAATGTAAAAGAAGACGCTATCCAGATAGTTTTGAATTTAAAGCAGTTAAGACTAAAAAGTTTTTCTGCTGAACCAGTGAAGATTTATATAAAAGAGAAGGGCGAAAAAGTTGTAACTGCCGCCGACATAAAGCAAACTGACCAAATTGAAGTTGTAAATCCTGAGCTTCATATTGCCACCTTAGACAGTAAAAATTCCGATTTTGAAATGGAAATTACTGTTGAACAAGGCAGGGGATATAAGCCGGTGGAAATGCGAGAAAACCATAAACAGGAACTTGGTGTAATTGCGGTTGATGCTTTGTTTAGCCCTGTTAAGTCAGTTTACTTTGACGTAAAACATGTTCGCGTAGGTCAAATGACAAACTACGATAGACTTGAAGTCGTATTGGAAACCGACGGTTCGGTAGATGGAAGCGAAGCAATAGATATAACAGCACATATTTTAGTTGACCATTTCACAATGATGTTTTCAGAAACTTCTTCCGTGATTATAGAAAATACTGTTTCTGCTCAAGCGGAAGAAACACAGGAAGCGCCGGCTTTGGAACCGTCTGACTTGCCAGACGATAACGAGATACTTGCTTCCGCACTTTCTAACCGTTCAAAAAATGCTCTTATTAAAAATGGTATAACTAGTTTAGGAGCTCTTTCTGCTTTGACTGACGATGATATAAGAAATTTGTCCGGATTGGGCGAAAAAAGTATTAAGGAAATATTGGAGTTTTTAAAACGCTAATTAAGTTCGCAGATGCGCGGATTAAAGGATATGGTAGATTTAAAACTACAGTATCCTAAAATCTGTGTTATCAGCGAATCTGTGAATATACAATGAGACATTTAAAGAAGAAAAAATTTGGCAAAGGTATGGACCACCGAAGAAAGCTCTTAAGAACTTTGGGTAGCTCTCTTTTGTTGTACGAAAAGATTCAGACCACTTTACAGAATGGCCGTGCGGTAAAGTCTTATGCAGAAAAAGTTATTACAACCGCAAAGGCTTCTACTCTTCATGCAAGACGACAGCTTCTGGCTAAGTTGAGTCCGATGGCGGCTAAAAAAGCTATGGAAGTTTTAGGTCCAAAATACAAGGAACGAAAAGGCGGTTACACAAGAATGACAAAGTTAGTTTCCCCAAAGACTGGAAACAGTAAAGTATTAATAGAATTAGTTTAAATTCACGAATGCATCGATTAAGGGATTGCACGGATTAGAAACCGCAGTAACCCCAACATCCGTGTTATCAGTGAATCCGTGAACATAGATTATGAAGACTCAAAAAATCACAATACCGAAAGCTAAAGATATAAAGCGCCAATGGTTTGAAATAGATGCTTCCAAGGCGACTTTGGGGCGTATTGCTACCCAGATTGCTACTATACTGCGCGGCAAACACAAGCGTGATTTCATGCCGCATATGGATTTTGGCGACTATATAGTTGCGATTAACGTAGACAAGTTAAAAACCACCGGGCGCAAGCTTTTGCAAAAGGAATACTTTAGGCACTCAGGTTATTTGGGTGGTATAAAGTCTACCAAAATGGGTGTTATGATGCAGAAAGATTCTGGTAAGGTTTTGCATTTAGCAGTAAAGAGAATGCTTGACGAAATTCGTTTTAGAAACAAGCTAATGTCCAGGCTAAAGCTTGTAAAAGGCACTGAACATAAATTTAAAATTGATAAGAAAGTATAAATTCACGGATGCGCAGACTATAGGATAACACTGATTATGCAGCATCCTAGCATCTGAGCTATCTGTGAATCTGTGAATACATATGAAAGAATCTACAACAAAGGCAGCGGTCAAAACCCCTAGAAAGCCTCGTGCAACTACAAAGAAAAAAGAAGAGGCTGTTTTGAGTGCGGAACCCGTTGAACAGAAAGCCGAGCATCAATTAGCTAAGGGCAGATATATTTTTGCAACAGGCAGGCGCAAAACCGCAGTTGCAAACGTTAGGCTTTTTAGCGGTAAAAATGACTCCGTGGTAAATAAGAAACCGCTTGAGAAATATTTTTCATATACATATTATCTAGAAAGCATAAATCGTCCGTTTGACCTAACTGGTTTGGGCAAAGATTACCACTTCGTTGCGCACGTTTCTGGTGGCGGGCCTAATGCTCAGGCAGAAGCGGTAAGACACGGTATTGCTTTGGCGCTTTCTACAATTTCCGAGGAAGTTAGAAAAGTTCTAAAGAAAAATGGTCTTTTAACCCGTGATGACCGAAGAAAAGAAAGAAAGAAACCGGGTTTGAAAAGAGCTCGCAGAAGCCCACAGTGGTCAAAACGTTAATTTTATATTTTACAAAACTGTCCCTACAAAGGGGCAGTTTTTGTTTGTCTAGAAGTTGCTGGTTATATGCTAGAATAGCTCTAAGGAGGGTGTCTTATGCATACTGGTAGAGATCTAGAAGTGCTATGGGCGTTCGCCTTAGACTTGCTTACGAGGCAAGTGGAGGCTTTGGGGTTTAGTCCCGAGGTGTACGCTTTTCCGCACTTTGTAGTACGGCTTGTGCAGCTGGAATTAGTGTCTGGAGAAGTTCAGGCAATCTAAGGGGTGATACTGACTTTACTATTCCCAGTTTCCCGAACCTTGTCTTTTCAGTAAATTTAACGCAGCAAGCTAATCCTAAAGAATGGAACTAAAGCCATTCTTTTTTTATTTGTGTAATTAATATTTTTTAATAAAAAAGCGCTGGTAAATCGTTTTATGATTTCCTGGCGTGTGGCTCCGTCTTCGCTCAGCTTTTGGTCGCAGTCAGTTTGCAGAGGACGGCCCTGTGTAGACGTGTAATAAAAACCCCCTAACAACTTTGGCTGGTAGGCCAAAGAAGCTAGAGGGTTAAAGATGAGAAGTTAGCGTTTTGCTGCGACTTGGGAGCGCTGCAGATTTTGGTATAGCACCGACTTGTTCTGGTCGGCGCCTTCGGCCGTACCGGGTTGGTCCGGTTTGGCGACCAGCATGCACGCATCCATAATGTCGCGGTCGGATGCGTCGCTAAGGCGTTTGCGGGTGTCCTTTATGCATTCGGTAAACGCCTTGCTCTGGTCCTTTGCCGCCCTTCCAGAGCGGCGAATACGTTCGGCCTCGGGGTCGGCTGGTCGGCCGTAGCCGTACCCGTATCCGTAGTACCCCGCACCATAACCATATCCGCCACCATTGTAGCCGCAGTCGCCGAAGCGACCTTGGCAAGGTGGTATGGGGCGCCGCAGTTGCGAGAGCGCATCGGGCGCTGCCGCAAAAAACAAAAAAACAACTAACAGTAGGCGTAGAGCCGGCATGGCTCTTTGCCTCCTTTCTCCCAACAAAGACCGCCTTCGAATCGCGGTCCTCTTTGAGGTTTTGTTTACCAAGTTGTTGGCATATCAAAACCCCAAAGAGGACAAACTTCTCTATAAAAAATTGCCTCCTTATAACTAAATATTGATTATATCAAAAAAAGTTGTCTTTGTCAATTATAATTGTTTTTTATATGGCTTAATTATAAGGATTTTTAGTAAAAAACATTGACATAAGGCATAAAAAATGATATAATTACTGGTCATGATTAATAATCATCAAATTTTAAAGGTCTTAAAAACAGCCTTAGTTATAAGGCTGGTTTTGCTTTTGCTTAGTGGCAATGCATTGTTATTGCAAACAGCGCACGCCCAGGTTTTTGTGCCTGAGCAGCAGGTTATAGTTGCCGTTATAGATGAAGGTGTGGATTTTTCTCATCCTGTTTTGAAAAATAAAGCTTGGCAGAATTTGAAGGAAATTCCTGAAAATGGTTTAGATGATGACCGAAATGGATATATTGACGACATAAATGGTTGGAATTTTTTGGACAAAAATAAAAATTTGAGCATTCAAGGCTCTCATGGAACTAAATTGGCCGGAATTATTGCCGGGGAAAAAAACTCTAAAAATGGTTTTGAAGGTGTAAGTAGTGACGCGGTTATTATGTCCTTAATTGTTTGTAGGCAAAATTATGGTTGTGAGCAGAGTGGAATAATTCAGGCGATATACTACGCGGTTGACAATGGGGCCAGGGTAATTAATTTATCTTTGGGCGACACAAGTGGTTATAAAAAAGATTACGACCAGGCAATTTTATACGCTTATGAGAGAAATGTTGTAATAGTTGCTTCGTCAGGTAATTCTCCAGTTGGTTATAGTTTGGCGGAAGAACCAATGTCGCCAATTTGTAACGACAATGGAAAAAATATGGTTTTGGGTGTTGGTACGGTAGATGAAAAAGGGGTTAGGCCTTCGTGGGCAAATTTTGGCGGATGTATAGATATTAGCGCAAAAGGTACTAAGGTATTTGCGCCTGTTCCTAGACAGCATTCTGCTAGTCTGTATGAGGAAGTAGATGGAAATTCTTATGCTACTGCTTATGCTTCTGGCGTGGTTGCTGCTTTGGTAAAAAAGGAGCCGAAGCTCCTGGCCAGTCAGGTTATAAGTCGTTTGCATACTAACGCAACAGGAAAAAATTTTACAGTTAGCCTGAGCCGGACTTTGAGTGACCAGTATGCTATTGAACGAGCCGTTAAGCCACAGGTTAAAGTTATTCCAGGTACTACTAAACCAAAAATACTGGCACAAAATAAAGCAATAAAATTGGTAATAAGATAAACCGCACAAAAAAGTGCGGTTTATTGTTACCTTTTTAAAAAAATGACGTATAATGAATATATAAAAGAAAAGCTTAAAGTGCTTTTGTATTTTAAGCCTAACTAATTAAAAGGTTATGGACTAAGTTCCATAACATTAGGAAAAATATGCAAACATTGCCAAAGTGGCTGGTGGTAGGTTTAGGGGGCTTGCTTATAGCCTTCGTTGCTTTGTCTGTCGCCGACAAAGCTAAACAAATTAGCGACGATTATGGAAACAAAAATCCACAAAATACTATGACTGTTTCGGCCGAGGGTAAGGTAAAAGCTGTACCCGATATGGCTACGGTAACTTTGGGTGTTGTGTCTCAAGGATCTAGCGCTGCCGATGTGCAAAGTCAGAACAGTCAAAAAATAAATAAAATAGTGGAATTTATAAAACAGCAAGGTGTAAACAAGGATGATGTTTCTACTTCCCAGTTCAATGTGTATCCCCGTTATGATTATGCAAAGGGAACCGAGATTACCGGTTATGAAGCCCGTCAGACAATTACTGTGAAAGTAAAAGGTGTAGACGAATCTACGGATTCTTTGGGTAAAATTTTGTCCGGCGCGGCTAGTAACGGAGCAAATGAAGTTAATGGAGTTAACTTAAGTTTTGAAGACGCAGATAATTTAAGACAAGAAGCAAGACAACTCGCTATAGAAAAGGCAAAGTTAAAGGCTGAAGAATTGGCAAAAACCGCAGGTATTAGACTAGGAAAGGTTATAAGCGTATCTGAGGATCCTGCTGGATACAACATGCCTTATTATGCAGATGGTTTTGGTGGGGGAGCCGGAGTAATGATGGAAAAAGCAGCTTCTCCAAATATTGAACCTGGTAGTCAAGATGTGGTTGCACAAATGAATGTAGTATTTGAAGTTAAATAATTCGTTAAGTTTACAGAACGAATATAACAAAGACCCTGTTCTAGAGCAGGGTCTTTTGTATATAAAAAATCTTTGGCGGAGAGGTTTGTGAGACTACCACTAGTAGCAGCAATAGTTATGATGTTTATGGTTGTTATGCAGCAGGTAAATTTTTAGAAATTGGTTCTTCCCGAAAAACCAAAAAAAATTCCAACAGATTGGTCAGTATTTGATATACTAAAAAAAACTAAGATTTAATAAATAAAAAAACCTTCGAAGTACTTCAAAGGTTTTTTTATGCTTTAAACAAACTCATAAGCCGAATTCTGTTTTATCTGTCGTTTTAGGCGACAGTAATAATCATCTATCTGCCCATAACATTGCTGTTATGGGTCAAGCAGCCTACCAAACTTGGCCTTGCACCCGGGTAAGGATTTAGCCGTTTCACCTTTAGTGTTACCACTAAAGCTCGCCCCAAGCCAGTTAGCCGCTTTTTGGCGGTTTTCCGGTATAGGGCGTCCCAATTCTTTCGCATTGGGACGTCTCTGTTCGCACCTCGAAGGTTACCCAAGGCGGGCGTTACCCGCTACCTGTAAGATTATAAGCTCTTAAGAGGCTTACAAAAATAGGTGTTCGGACTTTCCTCTCCGCTCTTTGGACTGTATTAAAGACAATTTGCAATCCGTCTTTTAAGATGTCCCCATGACTGCCAAATTGCTTAAGCTTTTTCTCACGGACTAGAGCATCTTTTTTGCTGGCATATGCCTCGTAGTATACAACTTTAAAAGGGCAATATGCTTTTGTTGCTATTTCTTTATCAGCATTATGTTGGCTAAACCTTAATCTTAAGTCTGCGGTTTGACCAATGTAAATATAGTTATAATTTATGCTTTTATTACATAAACATAATGCATACAATCCAAAGGGCGGAGCGATTATTCGGTTTGTTTAAAGCTTTTGGATATTAACAAAAATGCTTGTTTTTGTCAAGCAAAAATGGTATAATTTTAAAACTAGTTTAAAGATTTATTGTATATGAAGCGAAGCGAATTGCTTTTTAATACGCTGGCTATTCCAATGGACGCGGCCATGCTTTTGTTAGCAGGGGTGGCGTCTTTTTATTTACGTATAAACGGCACAGAATTTGTGGGGCCGGTTATTTTTAATTTGAAGCTCGAGGATTTTTTGAAAGTAATAACTCAATTTTTGCCGTTTTTGCTTTTAATTTTCGCAATTCTAGGACTATATAATTTGAGGGGGGTAAGGAAATTATGGTGGGAGTTTGGTCGGATTTTGGTTGGAGTTTCTTTGTGTTTGCTTTTGGTAGTAATATTATTCTTTTTTGACACGACACTTTTTCCTTCCAGATTTATAATTCTGGCTACATGGGGCTTGGGTATATTTTTTACTTTTTTTGGACGAGTCCTTTTAAGGTTTGCTCAAACGATTTTATTTAGAAGGGGTATAGGTTTGCATAAGTTGGTTGTTATAAAAGGCGACGCTAAGGAAACTTTGGTGCTTGAGCAAGTTTATAGAAATAAAAGTCATGGTTATAAAGTTGTTGCCGAGCTTGGGTTTTCTAAAGATGCTATAAATATGCTTGAGAGTTTGTATCAAAACGGTGAGATTGACGAAATATTGCAGGCTGATTCTGCCTTGGGTGAAGAGGTAAATTTGCAGTTAGTGCAGTTTGCAAGGAATAAGGGTTTGCAGTTTAGTTTTGTTCCTAACTTGTTTGAGGTACAAAGAAATCAGGTTGAACTTTTTAGTCTGCAGGGCGTTCCTGTTATTGCGCTTAAAAATACCCCGCTCGATGGTTGGGGCAGGGTTATTAAGCGCTTGGCAGATATTACAGCGTCTTTGATTTGTCTGTTGCTAACAGGGCCGTTGTTTATTTTGATTTCCTTGGCTATTAAGCTGGATAGCAGGGGTAAGGTCATTTATTCTGCTCCTAGAGGTGGGCGAGGTAAAGATTTTAAGTTTTATAAATTTAGGACAATGTACCAACATCTTTCGGTTGGTGAAGCCTATGGCGGGGAAGAGGCTGAAAAAGTTAGGCAGCAGCTGTGGGAAAAAAATGACAGGGGAGGCAAAGATGGGCCTTTTTTAAAAATCAAGCACGACCCTCGTGTTACGAGAGTGGGCAGGTTTTTGAGACGTACTAAGCTCGACGAGATTCCTCAGTTTTGGAATGTGTTAAAAGGTGATATGAGTATGGTCGGTCCTCGTGCCCATGTTTTAGACGAAGTGGAGAGGTACAGGAATAGGTATCGCCGGATGTTCAGTATAAAACCTGGAATTTTTGGTATGTCTCAAATCGCACAGGTTTCTTTCCCTGACCTTCCTTTTGAGGAGGAAATTAAACTGAACACTTATTATATTGAAAATTGGTCGTTGTGGCTTGATGTTAAGGTGTTAGCTAAGAGTTTTTGGATTCTATTTTTTGCCAAGAAGGTAAATGAAGACTATTAAGCCACAAGAATGAAGATTGCTTTAGTACATGACAGTTTTACTCAAATGGGTGGTGCGGAAAGAGTTGTGCAGGATCTGCATGATATTTTTCCAAGCGCTCCGGTTTTTACCTTGGTTTTCGACCCCAAGTTTAAAGAAATATATAATGGTTGGGATATTCGAACTTCGCCTTTACAGGCTTTATACTTGGCAATTGGTAAGCTAAAATTTTTGCTACCCTTAATTCCTTGGGCGGTAGAGCAGTTAGATTTGAGCGGTTATGATATTGTCATTTCTTCCAGCTCGGGTTTTGTAAAAAATATTCAAGTCCCCAAGAGCGTTATTCATATATGTTATTGCCATACGCCACCTAGATTTGTTTGGACTGATGCTGAGTATGTTAAACAGGAGACCTCTTGGTTTTTTAGGCCGCTTGTAAAATGGTTTTTAAAATACTATAAAAAATGGGACGAAAAGGCTTCAAAACGGGTTAGTTATTTCATTGCAAATTCCAATGAGGTAAAAAAACGAATTTACGATATATACAACAGGGACAGTTTGGTTATTTATCCGGGTATTAGTGATTTTTGGAAACCTGTTAAATTGAAGAGTAATTATTTTTTACTCGCCGGCCGACTTCAGGCGCATAAGAAAAATGAACTCATTGTTAAAATATTTAACGAGCTTGGGTTGCCCCTGCACGTGGTGGGTAGTGGGAGGCAGGAGAGTTATTTAAAATCAATTGCTTCAGGGAATATAAAATTTTTTGGGAGAGTTTCTGACGAGGTTTTAAGAGAACAGTATAGTGGTGCCTTGGCTTATATTTTTCCTCAAATAGAAGATTTCGGTTTAATGCCTTTAGAAGCATCTGCTTGTGGTACCGCGACTTTAGCTTACAAATTCGGTGGCGCTTTGGAGACGGTGGTATCGGGAGCAACGGGTGATTTTTTTAGCTCATATAATTCAGACGAAATTAAAAGTTTAATTTTAAACTGGGACAAAAATAAGTTCAGACAAGAGGTGCTACAGAATCACGCTCGCAAGTTTAGTAAAGAGGTGTTTCAAAAGCAGGTGAAAGAATTTGTTCTATCAAAACTCTCTAACTCTCAATGAAAATAACTATAGATTTAAGAAGTCTTTCGTCCGGAAGTATTTCTGGAGTGGAAAATTACACTATAAATACGGTGGAAGGTCTTTTAGCTTTGGACAAAAAAAATGAATATTCTCTTTTTTATAATGCTTTTGACACCGGACTAAGTGTAGATTATCACTATATTAATTCCCGCTTAGTCCGAACGAAGATTCCAAATAAAATACTAAATATTGCTTTTAAGTTGGGGTTGGTTAATTTGGAAAAATTTGTGGGTAATACAGACTGGGTGTTTATGCCGAACCTAAACCAGTTTAGTTTAATGCCCTCGACCAGATTGGCTCTGACGGTTCACGATATCTCGCCCGTGGTTGCCCCAGAATTTTATAACTTAAAGCGTCGGACCTGGCACTGGTTTTTAAACTATAAAAAAGCATTTGATCGGGCGAATTTAATTTTCGCTGTTTCGGAATATACAAAGCAGGATATAATAACGCAATTTGGGATAAGGGAAAATAAAATTAAGGTCGTGCATCCGGGTTTGGATACTGAAATATATAAACCCCAGATTAAAGAGCAGGCGTTAAGGGAGCTGAGGAATTTGTTAAATTTGCCGCCGGAATTTTTTTTGTTTTTAAATACTATCGAGCCGCGAAAGAATTTGGAAAATCTGTTAAAAGCCTTTGAGATGCTGAGTGGGCCAGAATATTTGGTAATTGCTGGAAGAAAAGGGTGGAAAAATAAACGCATTTTTAGCCTTATTGAAAAAAGCAAAAGAAGAAAGAAAATAATTCTGTTAGGATATGTTCAGGAGGATCAAAAACCTGCTTTAATTAAAATGTCCAAAGCGCTTGTGTACCCGTCATTTTATGAAGGTTTTGGTTTTCAGCCTGTGGAGGCAATGGCTTTGGGTGTTCCGGTTATTGCCAGCCAGGTTACAGCTTTGCCAGAAGTGGTGGGGGATGCCGGTGTTTTAGTTAACCCTTATAACCCGCTCGATATTGCTAGAGCCATGAAAGGTATAGTAGAAGAAAAATCGTTGGCGGAGGAGTTGGTTTTAAAAGGACTTGAACGGGCTGGGGTGTTTGGTCGGGAAAAATCTGCTAAAAAAATATTGGATTATTTAGAAAATTACGTATGAAAATAGGTATAGATGCAAGAATGATGGGGTCAGCAAGCGGCGGCATTGGGCGGTACGTTTTTGAGCTTGTAAAAAAGCTATTAGTCCATGACGCAATTAATAATTACAAAATATTTTTCAGGCCAAAGGCGGCTGATTCAGAAAGTTTGGACTTTTTTGGCAAGTTTTCCAATGTGGAGTTAATTCCTTCAAATGCTAGGCATTATTCGTTATCGGAACAGACTTCTTTTTTAAAGCAATTAAACAATGTTGCTTGCGATTTGGTCCATTTCCCCAATTTTAACGTGCCGTTGTATTATCAAAGACCGTTTGTTGTGACTATTCACGATATGGTTCACCATAAAATTGGTGGAGCAAAAAAAACCCACTTTCTTCATTTTGCTGCTTATAAGAAGGTTATGGAGTCTGCGGCAAAAAATTCGCGTGCAATTATTACAGTCTCGGAAAGTTCCAAGGAAGATATTGTAAAATACTTAAATGTTGTACCAAGAAAAGTCGCGGTTATTTATGAAGGGGTCTCTGTTAATAGCCAGGTAAGTTCTGAGCAGGTGGAGAGTGTAAAGAAGAAATTTTATTTAAATAAACCATATTTCTTGTTTGTCGGTGTTTTAGAGAGAAAAAAAAATCTGGTCAGTTTAACTCGTGCCTTTGATATCTTTGTAAAAAATTATGGTTTTGAAATGGATATGGTTTTGGTTGGAAAGCAGGACCTGCATTACCCAGAAATAAAATATAAAGCACTGGACATAAAAAATCGTGACAGGCTTGTTTTTACTGGTGCGGTATCCGATGGGGATTTAGCAGCGTTATATAGAGGTGCATATTGTTATGTTTCGGCAAGCTTGCATGAGGGTTTTGGGCTGCCCGGAGTAGAAGCTATGTCATTCGGGCTGCCTTTAATTGTTTCCAATACAAACGTGTTTAATGAGATATACGACAATGCGGCTGTTTATTTTGACCCGTTGAATTTAGAAGATATTGCAGCTAAAATGAATTTGCTTGTAAGTGATAGGCAGTTTTATGAAAGTCTCGCTCAAAAGAGTTTTATAAGGTCTAAAAACTTCGACTGGAATAACACTGCTAGCCAAACTTTGAAAATTTACAAGGAATGTTTGGGGGAAAATATATGAAAATTATTTTAGCGGGCGGCGGAAGCGGTGGAAGTGTGAGTCCTTTATTGGCGGTTTCCGAGGCTTTAAAAAATTTGCGTAAAGATGTAGAATTCGTCTTTATTGGGGGACGAGTCGGTCCAGAAAAACTTTTGGTTGAAAGCGAAAATATTAAATTTTATTCTATAGACGCTGGAAGGTTGCGCCGGTATTTTTCGTTTTATAATTTACTAACGCCCTTTTTGGTTTTGGCTGGATTTATAGAATCGCGAAGAATTTTAAAAACCGAAAAACCTGATTTGGTTTTTGGTGCCGGCAGTTTTGTGCAGGTCCCTGTAGTCATTGCTGCTTGGAGCCTTAGTATCCCGGTGGTTTTGCATCAGCAGGATCTGTGGCCCTCATTGGCTAATAAGCTATGCCAATTTTTTGCCAGCAAAATTTCTGTGACTTTTAGAAATTCTTTGACGGACTTTAAAACAGGCAGTGGGTTTTTTTATAAAAAACCTGAAAATAAAGTTGTTTTGACCGGTAATCCTTTTAGGGCTAGAATGCTTGCTGTGTCTAAGACTGAAGGCACTAAATTTTTTGGTTTAAAGAATGATTTGCCGGTTTTGTTGGTACTTGGAGGCGGGACAGGTGCGGAGGCAATAAATAAGGTTGTTATTCAGGCTCTTCCGGAACTAACAAAGTTCATTCAGGTGTTGCATGTTGCGGGTAAAGGAAAAAGCGTTGGTAGCGAGCTTATAAATTATGTTCCGCTAAATTTTACTTTGAATATGGGAGAGGCTTATGCGGCGGCAGATATAGTTATTTCCAGAGCAGGGTTGTCTACTATAACCGAGCTGTCCAATTTAAAAAAAGTTGCAGTCTTGGTACCCATGCCAAAAAGCCATCAGGAAATAAATGCTTTGCTCATGGCTGAAATGGATGCCGCTGTTGTTGTGCCGGAAAGCAAACTAATACCGGAGTTTTTGGTTAGATTGGTCCGGAAAGTGTTGTTTGATTATGAAGTGCAAAAGAAGCTATCTTTAAATATGGAAAAAGTTATGCCGAGAGATGCGGCGGAAAAAATTGCAAAAATTATTTTGGAGTTGTTAAATGGAAACAAGTAAGCATAAAAAAACTTTTGGTTTGGCGTTGTCCGGCAGCGGAAATAGAACGTCTTTTTATGTTGGGTTTTTAGAAGAATTGGAAAAGGCGGAATTGAGACCGGACTATATTTCGGCTTCAAGCGGTGGGTCTTTTGTGGCCGCGGCTTATGGAGCTGGCAGGTTAAATGAAATGAAGCGGTTTATGTCTGATATGGACGAGACAAAGGCTATGTCCTTGCTCACACGGGCAGGAATTAAAAGCGGGGGTATATATTCTTTGGAAAAGGCCTACGAGGAGCTTTCGGGGATTACGCAGGGTGCAAATTTTGAAGATGCACAAATAAAAATGAGTTTTTCTGCCGTAGATATCGAAAGCGGGGAGTTAGTGAATTTATGCATGGGTGACCTGGCAAAGGCCGCGCTTATTTCCTGCACTTTGCCAGGACTTTTTGTGCCAATGAAGTGGGGAAGCAGAACTTTAGTTGACGGTGGGCTCTTAGTTATGATGCCGACTGATGTATTAAAAAAAGCAGGTATAGATGTCGTGGTTGGAGTTAACATGCGCGGAACGGAGCATATATTTACAGAAAAACAGCTCACAGTTAAAAAGATTTATAATTTTTTCAAGAAAATTACCTTTTTAGACAGCTTTGATAATATAATAGACAATTTAGGTCAGGAGCAGGGTGAAGATGGTATAAGAACTCCGAATTTTTTTACAGTCTTGGGAAAGAGTTTGGATTTAGCTATTCAAGCAAATAGCGGAGATGTTAATAAAAACCAGTGTGATTTAGAAATAGTCCCAAATATACCCAAATTAAAGCGGGGCAGGCTTGATAAACAGGCAAATTTGAGGTTTTACGAAATGGGGCGGCAATCAGCTCTGGAAAACATCCCCCAAATTAGGAACCTTATAAATTGAAAATTAATTGAAAACATATGAATCAGGAAAGCTTAGAACAAATTTTACAGCCTAATGCAAAAATATATTTTATTGGTATTGGAGGAATAGCCATGTCGGCAGCTGCTTGTCTTGCCAAGCTTGGTGGTTTTGTGGTTGAAGGCAGCGATAATAAGGAAGTTTATTCGCCTTCGAAAGATGTTTTAGAGGAAAATGAGATTGAATACTTTATTGGTTATAAGAGAGAGCAGATTGAAATGGCTCGTGCCGATTTGGTAATTGTTTCAGCCGGGGAGGATTCTGGTAACGAGGAATTGAAGTATGTAATTGAAAAAAATATTAACCGAGTAGGTTTGGCAGAATTTTTGTACTTTTTAAGCCGCGAAGACTTGAGGGTTGTAGTGACTGGTACTCATGGAAAAACAACAACCGCTGGACTGCTCGGCCATATATTTAAGGGGTTGGATGACAGCTCTTTTATGGCCGGAGGGGTGTTGCAAAATTATCATTCAAATTTTCATTTAGGCAACGGTCATTATTTTGTTTTTGAAGGCGATGAATATAAAGAGCAGTTCGACGACCCGACGCCAAAATTTCATTATTACAAACCTGATGTTTTGGTTTTGACTAACTTGGAATATGACCATCCGGACGTGTTTGAAAATTTGGAGAGCTATATGCAAGAGTTCAGGCAGCTTATTGCCAACATGCCTGAGGACGGCCTTATAGTTTATAATGCTGACGATGAAAATTTAGTAAAGTTGGTGCATGAAAGCAATGTTTCTAGCGTGAGTTTTGCTATAGAAAATGAAGCTGATTATAAAATAGAAAATATTCAGTTTGCCGAATACACATCTTTTGAGGTCGTAAATAAATTTTCACATAATCTTTCGGCACAAGTTCTGGGTTTGACCGAAGACTACAAGATTCAGCTGCCCGGCAAATTAAATGTTTATAACGCTCTGGCTTGTATAGCTACCTTGCGCGCGTTGGGTTTTAAGCCGGAGCAGATTGCTTTGGAGATGTTAAGTTACGCGGGCATAAAAAGACGTTTTGAGGTATTGGGCAGTAAGAACGGCGTGACGGTGGTTGATGACTATGCTCACCACCCAACTGCTGTAAGGGAAACTTTGGAAGCAGCAAGGTTAAAATATTTTGGACAGGGTTTGCAGAGTGAAGCGTTGGGGCCTGCTAAACTGTGGGCGGTTTTTGAACCGCATACCTTTAGCAGAACCAAGGCAACTTTGGCTGAACTGGCTAAAGCATTTGATGCCGCGGATGAAGTGTTAATTTCTGAAATATATCCGGCACGGGAAAAAGCCTCTGATTCCACAATTTCATCGGCACAGGTAATAGAAGCAGTAAAAAGCCATAGTCAGAGGACTCAGGGTAATATACGTCTTGTTAAGTCAAAAGATGAGGCATTGGGTATTATAAAAAAAGAGGCAAAAGAGGGTGATGTTGTTTTGGTCATGGCGGTGGGAAGCTTTAACACTCTTGCCTACGATTTATTGAAATAGACTTATGAATATACATTCAAGCATTTTATTGGCCCCATACACGACTTTTAAAATAGGGGGCCCGGCAAAATTCTTTTGCGAAATTAAAGACCAGTTTGACGCACTGACTGCTTTTGAGTTTGCAAAAAAAGAAAATTTATCAGTTTTTGTTTTGGGCGGAGGCAGTAATTTGCTAGTGAGTGACCGGGGTTTTAATGGTTTAGTAATAAGAGTAGTAAACAGGGGGGTGGAAGTAATAAAACAGGATAACAGCGGTGTCAGTATTAGGGTTGCTTCTGGTGAAAATTGGGATGAGTTTGTAAGTTTTTGCGTAAAAAATGGCTGGTGGGGTTTGGAAAATTTGTCTCATATTCCTGGCAGCACGGGAGCAATTGCTGTTCAGAATGTGGGGGCTTATGGTCAGGAAGCGAAAAATGTAATAGATTCTGTGACAGTTTTTGATACTGCAACTAATCAGATTTTGAGTTTTAAAAATTCTGATTGTGGGTTTGCTTATAGGACTAGTATTTTTAATACATCGCAAAAAGGACGATATATTATTTTTGATATTATTTTTAAACTTAAAAAAACCGAAGCCCCTATACTTAGTTATAAAGATTTGGCTGAGTGGTTCGAAAATAAATTTCCCGATTTGGAAAAAATAAGAAACGCGGTCATTCAGATTCGCGACCGCAAGTTTCCATTTCCCACCGAAGCAAAAAAAGGTAATGCCGGTTCCTTTTTTAAAAATTTGCAGCTAAACGCCGAGCAGTATGGAATTTTAAAAGAAGCTGTGGTAAGGGAGTTCTCTTTAGAGGCTTGGGAAAAGCTCGATACAAAAGTATTTAAGGAAGGTAGTTTGTACAAAATACCGACCGCTTTTTTGCTAGAACTATGTGGACTTAAGGGTGTAGAAATTGGAGGTGCTTGTATAAATGCAAATCAGCCCCTTGTTATTGTAAATAAAACTGGAGAAGCCACATCCTCGGATGTTGTTGAAGTGGCTAAAACTGTCTTAAATACCTTAAAATCTCGTTTGGGTGTGTGTGTGAATATTGAACCGGAACTGCTTGGTTTTTCCCAAAGTGAACTTAGGGATTTGGGGCGTGTGCTATAATTTAGAGAGGTGGGGGTTATTGAAGAATTAATTGATTGTTTTATGAATTTAAATATAAAAGCAACTAACACGACAGCCACGCCGGCTATAAAGCAGTTTATAGAAGAGAAGCTTAGTTCTTTGGAAAAATTTTTAAGGCCCGAAGATAAAATAAGGGTTGAGCTCGAGGTGTCAAAAAAACACCATACCGGGTTGGTGCATAGAGCAGAAATTGACATTCAGCCCCATGGGTATTATGCGGACAGTCGGGGTGTAGATTTTTACGCAGCAATGGACCTGGTAATGCCCAAAATTAAGGAACAGTTGGTTAAACAGAAGGACAAAAAGGTGAGTGAAAGGCGAAAGGTTAAAAGACTTGGAAAGGGTGCATAATAAAATATAATTTTTAATCAAGGGGAATCCTATCTTTTTTTAGGATTCCCCTTGTTCTTTGGCGTTTTGGGTGGTATAATTAGACATCTAAAAGCAATTATTTCAGTAAATAAACCGGCTAAAACATGTCATTTTTTACAAGAATTTTTGGAGGGGAAAAAACCGCTCTAGAAAAGTACGGTAGCGAGCTTAATAAAATCAACGGCTTTAAAGAAGACGTTTTTAAACTTACCCAAGAAGAAATACAGTCCGAAATTTCAAATTTTAAATTGCAAATTGCAAAATATTCTGACCGGGATTCCATACTCACTGAGCTAAAAAATATTAGGCCGAGGGTTTTTGCTTTAGTTAGGGAAGCTGCGGCCAGAAGTATTGGTCAAACGCATTATGATGTGCAAATGCTTGGGGGATTGGCCTTAAGCGATGGTCGGATCGCAGAAATGAAAACTGGTGAAGGAAAAACTTTGACCGCCACCGCGCCCATGGTTTTGTATGCCCTGGCGGGTAGGGGCGCGCATTTGGTTACGGTAAACGACTATTTAGCCAGGTGGCAGGCCAGTCTTATGGGGCCCGTTTATAAATATTTAGGTTTGAGTGTTGCTTCAATTCAGCACGAAGCTTCTTTTTTATATGACCCAAGTTACCAGCCTGGTGAGGATGAGCTGAAAAAAATGGAAGGCGAAGTTCAGGGTTTGGTTATGGACGTAAAGCATATGAGGAAGGTTGACCGTAAGGAGGCTTATATGGCCGATATAACTTACGGCACTAACAACGAATTTGGGTTTGACTATCTGCGCGACAACATGGCTCAGCATACTATGCAGCTTGCACAGAGAGATTTGTTTTTTGCCATTGTTGACGAAGTTGACTCTATTTTAATCGACGAAGCTAGGACGCCGCTTATAATATCTGCGCCGGATACCGAGCCCACAAGTAAATATTACGATTTTGCTAAATTGGTAGAAAAGCTCGATGATAAGACGGATTACATAATAGATGAAAAGAAAAAAGCTACAAGTTTAACCGATGCTGGTATAAATAAAATTGAAAAGCTTTTGAATGTGCCGAATATCTATGACACTTCAAAGGGGGTTACTACAATTCATCATATAGAGCAGTCGCTTAGAGCAAAAACCTTGTTTAAAAAGGATCGTGACTATGTTGTTAGGGAAGGTGAGATAGTTATTGTCGACGAGTTTACCGGTCGTATGATGTTTGGGAGGAGATATAGCGAAGGATTGCATCAGGCTATCGAAGCTAAGGAAAACGTAGAAATTCAGGCAGAAAGTAAAACTCTGGCAACAATTACGTTTCAAAACTTGTTTAGGCTATATTGGTTTTTAGCTGGTATGACTGGAACGGCAAAAACGGAAGAGGAAGAATTTTTCAAAATTTACAGGCTTCAGGTGGAGCAGGTGCCTACCAACAAACCCAATGCGCGTTTGGATGGGCATGATATGGTTTATAAAACCGAAGACGCCAAGTTTAAGGCCATTGCCAAAGAAGTTAAAGAGCGCAATAAAAAGGGTCAGCCTGTTTTAATTGGTACAGTCAGCATAGCCAAGAACGAAATATTAGCAGAGCATTTAAAGTCGGAAGGTTTGAAATTTGAAATTTTGAATGCTAAAAATCATGAAAGGGAGGCTAATATTATTTCTCAGGCGGGACGCTTGGGTCAAATAACTTTGGCTACCAACATTGCTGGTCGTGGCGTGGACATTTTACTTGGTGGAAACCCCCCGGACTTGGAAGAGGCGGAAGAAGTAAAAAAGGCAGGCGGTCTGCATGTGCTTGGTACGGAAAGACATGAGTCAAGGCGCATAGATAATCAGCTCCGAGGACGCAGCGGTAGGCAGGGGGATCCGGGCAGTAGTCAATTTTTTGTCTCTATGGAAGATGACCTAATGCGTTTGTTCGGCGGTGAACGTATGAAGTCTTTAATGACAAGCTTAGGTTTGCCAGATGATCAGCCTATTGAAGCGAGATTGGTTTCCCGGTCAATTGAATCAGCTCAGAAGAAAATTGAAGGACTGAATTTTGACACTCGAAAACATGTTTTAGAATTTGACGATGTCTTAAACCATCAGCGCAACCATATATACAAATTAAGAAGGAAATATTTGCCGGGCAGAGGCGCAGGGGCTGAAAAGCAAGAAGAGGCGAATGATGAGGGCGGACTAAAATCGGAATATCTGGAACTTGTTGAAAAAGAAATAGAAACTGTAGTAAAGTTTAATTTGAATGCCGGGGAACACGGGTCTTTGGAAACTCCAGAAGACAGGATTTTAAAAGAGCTGGGCACAATGATGCCAATAGATGCCGAGTTAACGGTAAAAGTTAAAGAGAGCGGTAAGAATTCGGCAGACAAAGAATTCGCAATTATAGATACTTTAACAGCATTTGCCACAGAGCTTTTGGAAAAAAGGCAAAAAGATATGGGTACGGAAGTCTTTGACGGTGCAATGCGGTTTATTGCTCTTTCCAGCATAGACCAACTGTGGATGGAACATTTGGATACCATGGACCATTTAAGAGACTCTGTAAGGCTAAGGGGATATGGACAGCGTGACCCGTTAGTGGAATACAAAAAAGAAGGTCATGAGCTGTTTAAGAATTTGCTGGAGGAAATTAATAAGCAAATGGTTTACACTGTGTTTAAGATTCAAGCTCAAATAGAGGCTTCTCCAGCGCCGGCTGCACGGTTAGTCACAAATAAGTCGGATTCTGCTGATTCTGGCCAGCTAACGAGCGAAAGCGGCAGTGTGGGGAGGAATGACCCTTGCCCGTGTGGAGCTATTAATCCAGAAACAGGTAAGGCCTACAAGTATAAACGATGCGGTATGATAAATGCTCCGTATCATAAAAAATAGAGCAAAATATATATTTACAAATCTAACTACTAACTACTAATACTATGAGCGATTTTTTAAAAAAGCAACCAACGAAAACCGAGCAGGCTATGTATGAGCTTGCTATGCACATGCAGCATTTGGACAGAAGCCTGGTAACCAATTCGGCATTTATGGCAATTTTGGCAATGCAGTCGAAAATTGATCCGAAGGTTATTGCCGAATACTTAACTACCAAAAGGGAAGAAGTGCATGAGTACAGTAAAAAAATTAACGCAGCCATAGACGAAATAGAAGCAAAGTCCAAAGAGCAGCCAAAAGCAGAAGAAAAGCCTAATGGTTAAAAATTTATTATCTTTTTTCGCACGCGTGAAAAAAGATAATTTTTTTATGACACAACAAAGTGACAGGCCTAAAATAGGTATGGGGGTCTATATTTTAAACGAAAAGTTTGAGTTGCTTTTGACTTTGAGAAAAAACACAGTAGCATCGGGAAAATGGTGTCCGCCCGGCGGGCATTTGGAATACGGTGAAGAGCCGGCTGAAGGAGCGAAGCGGGAGGTTATGGAAGAAGTTGGTTTGAAAGTGGAGACAATTGAATTATGGGCGGTAGTCAATAATATTATGAAGGATCCTGACAGGCATTATGTGAACCTGGATTTTTTTGCAGAAAAGTGGAGTGGAGAAGTTAGAAATGTGGAGCCGGAAAAGTGTGAGAAAATAGAATGGTTCGGTCTAAACAATTTGCCTGAAAATTTAATGGATCCTTTGGTAAATTTCTTAAAGAGTAATCCCAAGTGTTTTTGCAAAAGCGGAAAACAATTAAATGAGTGCCATGGGAAAATATAATGCTGAAATTTATTACCGGAAATAAAAATAAATTTAAAGAAGTTTCTGTAGGTTTGGCGCCTTTAAGAATTGAGCAGTTAAATATAGACCTATTGGAAATTCAGGAGCTCGACCGAAAGAAGATTATTGAACATAAAATTAAGGAAGCTTTTAAGCATCATAAGGGTGAGTTTTTAGTCGAGGATGCATCGTTTTATTTGCAAGCCTTTAATTATAAATTTCCAGGACCATTTGTTAAGTGGTTTCAGCAGGCTGTAACTAACAATGATATAGTAGCTTTGGTAAATAAAACCCAGAAACTAGGAGTCAAGTATGTGGTAGTTATTGGTTACGCTAAGAGTCCAAGCCAAATAAAGTTTTTTGAAGGTGTTGTAGAGGGGAGTATTGTAAAGAAAAAAGGTAAAGGGGGCTTTGGTTTTGATCCGATAGTTATACCCAAGGGGTCTAAAAAAACCTTGGCTCAAATGAAAGAAGTGGGTGATTATTCTTTGAGTGCTAGAGGCAAAGCTTTGGTTAAACTTAAAAAGTATTTAAAAACTAGGAACCAAAATTAAGTTGGTAACATATCTGAAGTTTTGAATCTGATGATTCCCATTGTGATTTTTATAGTTGAAAAATGAGATGGTTGTTTAAACTAAATTTTTGAATTTATTTTATATATTTGCTGGCACAATGGGAATCATCTGGCCTAAGCACGTGGGTCTAATTATATCTCAATGAAATTGACTCTTAAACAAAAACAGGCATCCCTTGAAATGATTAAAGGAGAGATTGAGAATTGTAAAATTTGCAAAAAAGGCAAAATAGGGAGAGCAGTTCCGGGAGAGGGAAGCGCTAATGCTAAAATCGTTTTTTTGGGTGAAGCTCCGGGTAAAACGGAAGCCGAAACAGGCAGGCCGTTTATTGGAAGAGCGGGAAAGGTATTGCGGGGACTAATTCAGGACGTGGGTCTTAAAGAAGACGAAGTTTTTATAACTAGTCCGGTAAAATATTTGCCTAAGTATGTTACGCCGACCGAGGCTGACATAAAGCATGGTTTTTTGCATTTAGATAAGCAGCTAGGAATAATACAGCCTAAAGTGGTGGTTTTAATGGGTAGAGTGGCAGCTTTGGCAATTTTAAAACGTCAGGTGGAAGTATCTAAGGAGCATGGTAAAATAATAGAACTTGATGAGAGAAAATATTTGTTAACCTATCATCCTGCAGCTCCCTTGTATAGCCCAAAAGTGAAACCAGAACTAGTAAAAGACTTTCGTAAAATTAAAAAATTACTCAAGTAAGATGCATATAAAGTTGGTCAAGCCTTCGGAGAAATATAAAAAGTCATTTCTGCAATCTTTTAAGTCTCTGTATTTGTTTAATTATCAAGACTTGGATTTGTCATATAAGCAAGTAAATCTAAATTTTAAAGAGTTTTTAAGAACACTGCATAATCAGTCAAATAAGAAAGCGTTGGCTAAAGGGCGCGTACCTAGTACAACTTATTGGCTTGTTCGGGACTTAAAATATTTAGGCAGTGTTAATATTAGACATTATTTAAACAAACATTTAAAAAGAGTCGGTGGTCATATTGGCTATGAAATTACACTCAAAGAAAGAGGTAAGGGGTACGGCAATGCGATTTTAAAACTGGCATTGAAAAAAGCTAAACGGCTTGGCATAGACAAAGCTTTACTGACTTGCGATAAAAGTAATATTCCTTCTAAAAAAGTTATTGAATACAATGGCGGCAGGATTATAAAAAGTTTGTTTAAACAAGGTAAAGCGCCGGAAAAACTACGATACTGGATAAAAGTATAAATATGGAAAAACGAAATCAAAACATGCGGGAAGTATTGGATTCTTTGCCAGAAGTGGAAATAGATATTGTGGGGGCTGACCTAAAACTTTTAAAAGATTTTTTACTTATACAGGCAAAGTCTGAAACGAGGCGTTTGGCAACCAGTGTTTATGAAAAAACAAAACCATGGGTTATGCCGGAAGCGGCGAGTGTAAGTGAAAAAATTGTGCAGGCAATAAAGTTTGCTGCTGCAAATAATTTAAATATACGTTTGCGTAAGGATGGGGAAAAACAGCTGTTTTGTGTTAAAACTAAACGAGATGAAAATAAGACGGGGCCAGATAACCGACAAGAATTTGAATTGGAGGTAACGGCTGAAGAACGAGTGGTGATTGAAAGCTTGTTGAATGCTTGTGGTTATGAGCTCTCGGCGGTTCGGGAAAAGGAACGAACCACATTTGTAATAAGCCACAGCGGGCAAAGTTTTAAGGTGGATATTGACGAGTATCCTGCGGTGGGCCTCAAGAATGAAGCCTCAGTTAAGGCTTATAAGGTTGAAGTTGAGGGTCCGGATGAGGTGGGTGTTAAAAATTTTGCAGAATCAATTATACAAAAAAGTGGGGCGGGGGGTGTTATGCAGAAAAGTACGGAAGCACAGTTTTTAAAAAGCCAGGGTTACCCTAAGAAAAAAATAAGACAGTTAAGATTTAATTATGAATAAAGTTTTGTTGTCAAAATATATAAAGCCTGAACGTTACAAGCTTTCAGTTAAGCCCAGTTTGGAAAATTTTGTTTTTGAAGGTAAAGAAATGGTGTATTTGGAATTGTTAAAACCCGTTAAAGAAATTACACTCCATGCAAAAGATTTGAAAGTTACTGACGTAGAATTTAAAATTCGAAATTTAAAATTTCAAACGGTAAAAATTAAATACGACACAAAAGCTGAAACTGTGACTTTTGTGTTTAGTAAGGCATTGCTAAAAGGTAAGGGTGAGTTGTCTTTAAAGTTTAAAGGCGTGTTAAATGACTTTATGCGTGGTTTTTACCGAGGCAGTTACACGCACGAAGGTAAAAAACGTTATTTGGCTACCACCCAGTTTGAAGCGACTGATGCCCGCAGAGCTTTTCCATGTTTTGATGAACCGGCATTAAAAGCGGTATTTGAGGTTAGTATTATTTTGCCTTCTGGTATGACCGCTATTTCCAACACCGTTGAAACCTCAGTTAAAGAGCATGGAGGTGGTTATAAAATAGTAGAATTTTCCCCAAGTCCGAAAATGTCTACATATTTACTTGCATTTATAGTGGGGGATTTTGAACATATTGAGGGTAAAACAAAAAGGGGTGTAACTGTAAGAGTTTTTGTTACACCCGGGAAAAGGCATCAGGCCAAATTTGCTTTAGAGTGCGGTATAAAGACTTTGGATTTTTATGAAAAATATTTCGATATAAAATATCCTTTGCCAATAATGGATATGATTGCAATTCCAGATTTCTCCCATGGGGCAATGGAGAATTGGGGCGCGGTGACTTATAGGGAGTCGGCTTTGCTGGTTGATCCTGAAAATTCTTCCAGTGCTAACAAGCAGTGGGTGGCTTTGGTTATTGCCCACGAATTAGCTCATCAATGGTTTGGTAATTTGGTCACAATGCATTGGTGGACAGATCTTTGGCTTAACGAAGGCTTCGCCTCCTATATTGAATATTTGGCTGTGGACCACCTGTTTCCTGCCTGGGACATCTGGACTCAGTTTGCTTATGTAGATTTGGGAGCGGCTTTGCGCCTCGATGGTCTTAAAAATACTCATCCTATAGAAATTGAAGTAAAGCATCCTGACGAAATTGGGGAAATTTTTGACGAAGTTAGTTACTCTAAAGGCGCAAGTTTGATTCGGATGTTAGCCGATTATTTGGGAGAAAAAAACTTTCGAGATGGGCTTAGATACTATTTAAAAAAGCATGCTTATAAAAACACTAGGACCACAGATTTATGGGATGCTTTTGAAGCAGTGTCTAAAAGACCGGTAAAATCTCTTATGCAGAATTGGACCAAAAAAGAGGGTTACCCGCTGCTTAAAGTTACAGAGCGTCCTAAAGAAATTGTATTAGAGCAGTCAAGATTTTATATTTCACAAATTTCCAAACGCTCCTATGGTGACAAGACGCTCTGGCAGATTCCTATTAGTATAAAGTCGGCTGGGCAAAAAAAAGTTTCCAAGATTATACTGGATACAAAGTCGAAAATTATACCGAAGCCAAAAGGCTGGGTAAAATTTAACACGGAAGAGGCTGGATTCTTTAGGACTGACTATCCGGCCCAAATGCTCAAGCTTTTGCACCCGGCCATTATGCAAAAGAAGCTATCTGCCGTGGATAGGCTAGGTATTATTCGTGACGCCTTTGCTTTAGCCGAGAGTCAGGAGTTGCCTACTGCCGAAGCTCTGAGACTAGCAGAGAGCTATAAGAATGAAACAGATTTTACCGTTTGGACAGAAATTTCTGCTGGTATAAATTCAGTTTACCAATTAATATGTGGACAACCGTACGAGGCCTTGTACAAAAAGATGGCCAGTGAAGTTTTTAAGAAACAAGCTCTTTTATTGGGTTTTAGGCCAAAAAAAGGTGAAAGCCATACCGCTGGGTTGCTTCGGAGTTTGTTGCTAAATAACTACGGCTCTTTTGGCGGGCAAGAGGTAGTAAAAAAAGCGAAAGAAATTTTTTCATCTGGAAAAGTACCTGCCGATATACGGGGCGTGGTTTATCAGTTGGTTGCTGAAAGCGGGGGAAAGAAAGAATTTCAAGCTTTGCTAAAGAAATATAAAACTGAAAGCTTAAATGAGGAAAAGAATCGGATAGGAAGGGCGTTGGCAAATTTTAAGCAGCCAGAAATAGTACGCGACGTTTTAGATTTGTGTTTAAGTGAGCACGTAAGGCTTCAGGACGCCCCGCTAATTTTAGCCTCAGTTATGGTTAACCCACATGGAAGGGAAGAGGGTTTTAAATTCTTGAAAAAGAATTGGGGCGAGTTAAGCAGGCGTTATCCTTCCAGTGGGCATATGCTGGCGCGTGTAATAAAACCTTTGGGGCTATTTTCTTCACAAAAGCATTTAGGTCTTCTAAAAAAGTTTTTTAAGAATAAAAAGTCAGCAGGTCTTGGAAGGGCAATTGAGCAAGTATTGGAAAAATGTGAACTTAATGTTTTATGGTTAAGGAACGAAAATATTAAAATAAAAAATTGGCTGGAAAAACAGGTTGGTTAAGTATTTTAGTTTTGTCTTTTGACTAACTTGCTGTAAATTTTAGCTTTTGATATAATCAGCAAAGTCAAATGTTTAACATCGGGTAAAAGCTTTTTAGCCAAATACGCCGGGTTTATACATATAATTCTTAAAGTTCTACCATGAAACCGAAATTAAAGCATCTTGTTACATTCTTTGGTATTTTGCTGCTCACCTTGGCTGCGGTCTGGGTTGTACACCCTAAAGGTGCAAAAATAAATTTAAACAAACTAAAAATTCCATATAGCCAAGATTTTCGTCTTAGGCTTGGTTTAGATTTGCAGGGCGGTTCGCACTTGGTTTATAAAGCAGATTTTAAAGATGTTATAAGGGAAAACCAGGCAGATGCGCTTTCTGCTATTCGAGATATTATAGAAAGGCGTGTTAATGGCTTCGGAGTAGCAGAACCAATTGTTCAGGTTTCTGGTAGTGACAGACTTATAGTAGAACTTCCGGGCGTTAAAGACGTAAACGAAGCAATTAGGCAAATTGGCCAGACTCCCTATTTGGAATTTAGAGCACAAGACGAAAACACACCCACCGAAGTTCCAGAAAACGGGGTTATAACTGTTGACCCGCTGGACGGATGGAAGGTTACAGGGTTGTCAGGTAAGCAGTTAAAGAAAGCCTCTGTTGATTTTCAGGGTTCGACTGGTTTAACAAACCAAGCGGTAGTCAGGCTTGAGTTTAACGATGAGGGCAGACAACTCTTTAACGATATTACAACTGCAAATTTGGGTAAGCCAGTAGCTATAGTTTTAGACGGTCAAATAATTAGCGCACCAACTGTGCAAACGGCAATAACTGACGGAGTGGCTATAATTTCCGGGAATTTTGGTGTAGCCGAAGCCAGAGAATTGGCAAGTCGTCTAAACAGCGGAGCTTTGCCTGTTCCTATTGAGCTAGTCTCACAGCAAAATATCGGAGCTACTTTGGGTAAAGAATCTATTCAAAAGTCAGTTATGGCAGGGTTTATTGGGTTGGTTTTGATAGCGTTGTTTATGTTGGTTTTCTATAGATTTCCAGGTTTGTTGGCGGTTATAGCTTTGCTTATTTATACCCTGCTTTCTTTGGCGGTGTTTAAGGTAGGTATATCTTTTACCGCAGTACTGCTTGTTGGGCTTTTCTTCTTCTTAGGGCTGTCTGTTAACTGGAGGTTTGGGATATTGGCTTTGGTCTCTTACATTCTTTTAATGTTCTTAAAAGCGCTTTCGCCAGTTACGTTGACTTTGGGCGGTATAGCCGGGTTTATTTTGTCGGTTGGTATGGCTGTGGATGCAAACATTTTAATTTTTGAAAGGCTGAAAGAAGAAATTCGTTCGGGGAAAGACATAGTAAGGGCTATTGACGACGGTTTTGACAGAGCGTGGTTATCTATTCGCGACTCTAATGTATCTAGCCTTATTACGACTTGTATTTTATACATGTTTGGCACGCCTTCAATAAAAGGCTTCGCCGTGACCCTTTCTATTGGTATTTTACTTTCTATGTTTACAGCTATTTCTGTAACCAGGACCTTTTTAAAGCTTTTTGTTGGAGAAAATATTTTAAAGCATCCTTGGTTATTTGGGGTTAGTAGAAATAACCGTTAAGTCATTAATCCTTTGTCGGAATTTACCACCTAAACAGGCGGCGGAAACCGAGTCTAATCTATATGTTAAATATCTTAAAGTATTATAAATTGTGGTTTGTTGTCTCAGGGTTAATTTTGTTGTTTGGTATAGGCTCGCTTTCTATTTATGGTTTGAATTTGGGGATAGACTTCAAAGGCGGTACATTGACGGAAATAAAGTTTGAACGACCTTATGACCTAAAGGCTGCAGAGAGTGCCGTAAAGTCTGCGGAACTCGGTAATTTTCAGTTACAGCCCGCCGATAATAACACTTTGCTTATAAAGACTGTTTCTGCAGAAAAAGAGAAGCATGACTTAATGCTTACTAAAATAAGAGAAATGGCTGGTGATTTTACTGAGCAACAATTCCAGTCCATTGGGCCTTTGGTGGGAAAGGAGTTGGCGAAAAATGCATTTTATCAATTATTGCTTGTTTCTTTGGGTATAGTATTCTATATAGCCTATGCTTTCAGAAAAGTACCAAAACCATTTACCTCTTGGAAATTTGGCTTGGCTGCAATAATTGCACTTTTACACGACTTGGTTTTTGTTTTGGGTGTATTTTCCTTACTTGGTCATTTTAAAGGCGTGGAAGTGGATAGTATGTTTGTGACAGCACTGCTCACTGTTTTGGGTTTTTCGGTTCACGACACCATAGTCGTATTTGATCGTATTCGTGAAAATTTAAAGTTTTATGCCAGCCAAAGCATAGAATTTGTGGTTAATCACAGTATTGCGCAAACTATAGTTCGTTCTCTAAATACTTCCTTAACCGTTTTGTTTGTACTATTGGCCCTGCTCTTGTTCGGTGGGGAAACTATTCGTTACTTTGTGTTAGCCCTATTTGTCGGTATAATTGTGGGTACATATTCTTCTATATTTATTGCTAGTCCGGCTTTGATGATTATGCAGAAGAAGAAGTAGGACGTACTACGGATTTACCCTTTATCCTACAAAAGGTCTGGGAGGGGATGTTGCCAAAATAAATTTTCTAAAAATATCTTTGCAAATATGCAAAGATATTTTTTTATTGAATTATTAGGGAATTTACGACTTAATACGCATAAAAACAAAAGAAATTCAATATTTCCTTATAAATATGCGAGATTTTAGAAATTTAGGTAATAATTAACATTTGACATAAAAAATAGTTTGTGCTATAGTGTTGATATAAATTTTTACACTATTATAAGCTAATTTTCTCTACGCGAATCTGCTTAGGCAGGATCTGCTGGGGAATGAATTACTTTTTCTGAATTTCATGGGAATTTTAGATACAATTATAACTACTAGACATAACGTTAACTTTCAGGAGTTTAAACCCGAAGAAACCTTGCGGGAAATTTTGTCTTTGGTCGAAAAAGAGCGTGATAAAAAAATTCTGCGTCATCGTTATGGACTCCAAGATAGCGAAGAAAAAACTTTGGCTGCTATAGGCGAGGAGCATAATTTAACTCGTGAAAGAGTTAGGCAGATAGAAAAAGATATAATCAAGCATTTAAAAAAGAACTCTGGACGGAGCGATGCCTTTTTAAAGGCCAAAGATTTTCTTTTAAACATAGTTGCAGAACATGGCAGGGTAATTGCAGAAGAAAATTTGCTTTTAAGGCTTAATCTGCAAAATAGTTCTGAACGAAACGCAGTTATATTCCTGCTTCACTTAATTGAAGAATTGGACCATTTTATACACGACAACTATAAAAAAGCCTGGGTTTATGTGCTTTTTAACAATGATTTGTTGCATAAGAGCATGGAAGTCAGTAAGAATATTTTAGACCAAAAAGGTAAACCGCTTGCTTCTGAAGAATTTTTACAGCATTTTAAGGAAACTGAGTTTTATAAGGAAAATCAAGCCGAGCTTACGGACAAAGTAATTTTGAACTTTTTAAGCTTGGCTATTGAAATTGAAAAAAATGTGTTTGAAGAATGGGGACTTTTGAATTGGAAAGAGATTAAGCCCCGTGACGTGGGTGACAAGGCTTACTTGGTTATGAAAAATGGTAAAAAGCCTTTGCACTATGCAGAAATTACTGAACTTATAAACAAGGCCGGTTTTGACAATAGAAAAGCTTATAAGGAAACAGTACATAACGAGCTTATAAAAGACGCACGCTTTGTTTTGGTTGGACGAGGAATTTATGCTTTGTCTGAATGGGGGTACAAACCCGGTGTAGTGGCCGATGTTATAAAAGAAGTTTTACTGGATTTTAAGGAGCCTATTAGTCGTGAAAAAATTATTGAAGAAGTTTTAAAACGCAGGATGGTAAAAAAGAATACTATTTTGGTCGGTCTTTCAAACCGCAAGTTTTTTACAAAAGTCGGAAAAAACCTGTATTCTTTAGCATAGGTTACTGAGGCACAAAAGTTGGCCAAAATACGAAATTCAACCTTTGAGTATTTTGGTATCCGTCGATAGGCGGGTTAAGTACCTCAGTTGCCTTACAGAAACAAAAATGGACATATTAAAGGAGACTTTGCCAAATTTTGTTGAAATTTTTAAGATTGCCGGGCTAATAATTTTTAAATATTATGGCTGGGTGCTTTTTGTTTGGGTAATTATTTATATAATGTGGAAAAAGTATTTCGGCGAAATTCAGCACCAGTTTATACATAATCAAGAATGGGAATTTTTACAGCTTAGGGTTCCTAAGGAAAACAAAGCCAGCACTTTGGCGGTGGAGTCTATTTTTGCTCAAATGCATTCGCTTCACACCGGTCCGACTTTTGCCCAAAAATATATAGAAGGCAAGGGACAGCTTTGGTATAGCTTAGAGCTCGTGTCGCTGGGCGGCAAAATTGCATACATTATTCG
This sequence comes from Candidatus Doudnabacteria bacterium, assembly GCA_016788665.1. Classification (GTDB taxonomy): domain Bacteria; phylum Patescibacteriota; class Doudnabacteria; order UBA920; family UBA920; genus JAEUSF01. The sequence continues at coordinate 49,757 of JAEUSF010000003.1, forward strand.
CATACCAAAAAAAATGAGGCAGGTTGTAGAGGCATCTTTTTATGCACAGTATCCAGAAATTGAAATTTTGGAAGTTAATGACTACATGGAAAATTTTAATTATGACCCGGAAAAAGATGAACATTTGGAAATTTGGGGAACAGAAGTATTAATGTCCGACGACTGGGCATTGCCAATTAGAACTTATCGCGATTTTGAACATCCTACTGCGGAGGATAAGATAATAGACCCGCTCTCTCCAACTTTTGAGGTTTTGTCTCTCATTAAGCCCCATGAATTTTTGGGTATTCAGATTATAATTTCTCCAATAGGGGATTCTGACTGGATGCCTCATTCTGAGAGTAAGGTTAAGGAATTAATTGGCGAAGAGGCAGCGCATGAGCCAACTTTTACAGGTACTTTACTTAAGCCCGTGGAAGCTTTTTCTAGCATGAGCTACAGGTCTTTGGTTTTGGGTGGTGGGCATGGGCGCGGTGGGCATGGAGAAGAAGAAGGTGCTCAGAAAAATAATTGGATGCAAATGACGGAAACTCAAAAAGAAAGGGTGACTTTAATTGAAAAGAAAGCAAGTAAGCCGGCTTATAAAACCAAGATTCGCTGGCTCTATATCTCGCCAAAGGAAAGTTTTGACAAGTCTAAACAGTCACTCTTGCCCGGGGCTTATAGGCATTTTAGCAATATGCAGTCGAACAAGTTAAAACCAGATACCAAAAAAACCTGGACTAGCGCTGAATACATGTTTTCTGAAACTTTAGAAAAGCCTTATTTGCAGAAAGTTGTTAACACCAAAAAGCGAAATATTTTTAAAGGTTATAAAAACCGCGATATTCATATAGGTAGACCTATGTTTGTAATGAACATAGAAGAAATTGCTACTTTATACCACTTTCCTATAACCACAGAAACTTCTCCAATACCGGCGGCTATAGACCGAGTTGAAAGCAAAAAGTCCCAAGCCCCTTCCAATTTACCCATAGCAGACATAGAAGAGTAGTTTATAAATAAAAAAATATAAATGGATAATCAACCCAAAATTACCACATTTGCGAAAACAAACTTCCGGGGCAAGGAAGTGGCTTTTGGTATTAAGACCGACGACCGTAGACGGCATATGTACCTAATAGGTAAGACAGGTATGGGCAAAACCAGTTTAATGGAAAATATGGTTATTCAGGATATTAGAAATGGCCACGGTGTTGCGTTTTTAGACCCACACGGCGACTCCGTTCAGCGCATACTAAACTGTATACCGCCCCACAGGGTTAACGATGTCGTGTATTTTAACCCAGCAGATTTGGAATTTCCTGTCGCATTCAATATTTTAGAAGCAGTAGATGCTAAGTATAAGCACTTGGTAGCCTCCGGACTTATGGGCGTGTTTACCAAAATTTGGGCAAATCTTTGGTCCGCCAGAATGGAATACATTTTAAACAACACCGTTTTAGCGTTGCTCGATAGCCCAGGTAATACATTGCTTGGTATAACCCGCATGTATGTAGACAAAAAATATCGAAAGAAAATAGTAGATAATATAAAAGACCCTGTTGTAAAAAGTTTTTGGGTCGATGAGTTTGCTAACTATAACGAAAAGTATAGAACCGAAGCCATTGCTCCTATTCAAAATAAGGTAGGGCAGTTTTTGTCGTCTGGGATTATACGCAACATAGTTGGTCAGCCCAAAAGTACCATAGATTTGCGCGAGGTTATGGACAACCGGAAAATTTTAATTATGGACTTGTCTAAAGGCAAGGTGGGTGAGGATAACTCGGCTTTGCTGGGGGCTATGATTGTTACCAAACTTCAGCTTGCTGCTATGTCCAGAACAGACATACCCGAGTCGGAACGTAAAGATTTTTATTTATATGTAGACGAATTTCAAAATTTTGCAACAGACAGTTTTGCGACTATTCTTTCGGAAGCAAGAAAATATCGTTTAAACCTTATAGTCGGACACCAATATATTGCTCAATTGGAAAATGACAAAAATACTAAAGTTCGTGACGCAATATTTGGTAACGTGGGAACAATTGCAGTATTTAGAATTGGCGCAGCAGACGCCGAGTTTTTGGAAACTGAATTTGAGCCGATTTTTACACCAAACGATTTGGTGAATTTGCCAAAATACAATATTGTTTTAAAACTCATGATAAATGGCGTGGCCAGTGAGCCCTTCTCTGCAGTGACCCTTGCTCCCAACGACGCTTACCTAACCAATAATTCTGAGAAAGTTATACGAGTTTCCAGAGAAAGATATGCAAATCCGGTAGATGCGGTCGAGGAAAAAATAAGCCGCTGGATGGGAGCGGAATTTCATCAGGAATCTGCTGAAATGGTGGAGAGCGAGGAACAAGAAATAAAAGTTCCTACTCCTCAGGAAGAAATTGCTCCTTTGAATAATTCCGTTGTGCAAGTGACGCCTTTAACTATGTCTATGCCGGTAGAAGAGGAGCCGGCGCCTGCTGTGGTAGAAGAAAAGCAGGTTCTAAAGTTTGCCGAGCCGCCTCGAGAAGAACAAAGTTCAAAGTTTGTTAACTTTGAAGAACGAAAACCCAAAGAAGACAGACCAAAGGGGTATAAACCTTCTTTAACTTTTAGACAGGATCCAGAATTTAAGCCTAAGCCTCAAAAATTTAACAGAGAAAAGATTTTTAAACATAGGGTAAAAGAGAAACCACAGAAAAAAGAAAATCCTATTTGGGATGCAGTTATTAAGGAGCAAAATCAAAAAAACCAAAATGCGCATAAGCGCTTGGAACAAAGTGTGAAAAGTTTGTTATCAGACGAAAAAGAGTTAGGACAACAATCTTCGCCTTCTTCCACGTCAACTCCTTCTGGTTTAGATGGTTCTGAAAAAAAACCTGACACCTCGGTAAGGACCATTTTAAAGCCCAACAAGCCTGTTAGTTTTTAGTCCATAATTAAACAGGGACACACTCTTATAAAAGAGCGTGTCCCTGTTTTTTGTTATAAAAACTTTACAAGACAGTTTTTATAACTTCCACAATATTGCTTTTTGGCTGGGCTCCAACCATTTCGGCAACTACTTTACCATTCTTGAAAAACTTAAGGCTAGGTATACTCATTACTCCGTAACGCATTGCTAAGCTATTGTTTTCATCTACGTTTACGCTTGCAACTTTTAGTTTGCCTTGGTATTCGTTGGCTAGTTCTTCAACAATTGGAGAAAGTGCTTTGCAAGGACCGCACCATTCTGCCCAAAAATCTACTAACACCGGCATTTCTGCTTGTAATGCTTCTTTTTCAAAATTTTGTTCGTCTAATTTAACTCCGCTCATATAAATTCCTTATCGGTTTTGTTAAAAACCTTATGTTTTTAACAAAAATAATGTTTATATTGCCAATTAATATTATCCACAATGGGAGAGTTTGTCAATTGATATAATAATAGAAGGAATATGAACGAAATGAAACAAAAAGAAAAAGGTCTGTTTTTGTTATGCTCCAGTATAGTTTTTTTGGCAGCTATTTTTTTATTGGTAAAATTTATTCATAACGCAGAATTTGGTAACGTAAAGGAGGTGGAATTACCCGGCCAGGTGCTTGGTGCGACGGTTGATGCACGTGGTGAGATGCCCTTCGTGGAAGAAGTTGTAAAAGAGCTGCCGGTTCTAAACGAAAAGTTTTTAGTGGATGTTGAGGCAAAAAGTTATATGGTTTTTAATTTAGATACCGGACAAGTGTTAGCTGAAAAAAACTCGGAAACAAAACTTCCAATTGCTAGTCTGACTAAGCTAATGACAGGCTATGTTTCTTATATAAATTTGGATTTTACAAAAAATTATACTATTTACCCAAAGCGGTTTTGGCAGGTTTCTCCGTTTTTAAACATAAAGACGGGCGATTCGATTAAGGCCGGCGACTTGTTTGAGTCTATGCTCATAGGCTCCGCTAATGACGCCGCATTTGCATTGTCCGAGGCATTTGAAACCGTAACTGGGTTGGATTTTGTAAGGGAAATGAACACCCAGGCGTCTTTGCTGGGTATGAAAAATACGTCGTTTAGCAATCCGGCTGGATTCGACAGTCAAAATAATTTTTCAACCGCCAAAGACTTAAAAGTTTTGGTCGGTAAAGTATTTAACATCCCAGTATTCAATAACTTGGCTAGAAAAACTGTTTATTCATTTAAAAGCGAAACAGGTAATTTGTATAGGGTAAAGGCTACCAATAAACTTATTGGTAAGTATTCAGATATTTTTGCTATAAAAACAGGCTTTACCAAAAGCTCTTTGGGGTCAATGGCCACAGTTCTGGAGGCAAATGGTAAACAAATAGTTATAATAGTTCTCGACAGCCAGACGCGGGAAGCGGATACTTTAAATATAAGAAAAGCCATTTTGGAAGCATTGGGTGCATCTGGTCAATAGTTGTTAGTTTATGGTAAAATAAAAGCATAGATTTTATAGCTATTACATGGACTTTTTGCCTTTAACTAAAATACTTTCGCTTACCAGCATTAGTTTTGCATTTGCTTTGGCGCTAACTCCGCTCCTAAGCAATTTTTTATATAAAAATGGCTTAGGTAAAAATATTCGAAACGATGGATCTACCCCTATTTTTACTAAAATGCATGCTGCTAAGGCTGGAACTCCGACTATGGGAGGCGTTCTAATTTGGGGAACGGTCACTGCACTTATAACTGTGTTTTGGTTTTTGGACAGAATTTTAAAAATTGACTTTTTTCATAACTTAAACTTTTTAACCAGAAAAGAAACCTTGTTACCACTGGGGGCTTTTTTGGGCGCTTCTTTAGTCGGGCTTCTGGACGACTGGCTTGATGTTAGAAAAAAGGGTTTTAAAGGACAAGGCTTGCGTTTCCGTTCTAAAATTTGGCTGTATGCCGGAGTGGCGGTAATTGGGGCTTGGTGGTTTTATTTTAAACTTGGTTTTAGTTCTGTGAATTTTCCATTTTTAGGCAGCCACGATTTGGGTTTTTGGTTTATACCTTTTTTTATGCTCGCTGTTGTGGCAACAAGTTTTGCTGTGGACTTAACTGACGGTTTGGACGGTTTAGCAGGTGGAACTTTGCTTATTGCTTTCTTTGCTTATGGTCTTATTGCTTACACACAAGGAAAGACTGACCTTGCTTCGTTAATTGGGGTAGTGTGTGGAAGTCTCCTTGCTTTTTTGTGGTTTAATGTTTACCCGGCTAGGTTTTTTATGGGAGACACGGGCGCAATGGGTATGGGCGTGCTCTTGGCCATAGTGGCATTTTTAACTGACTCCGTTTTTTTGCTCGGGTTGGTAGGGTTTGTATTTTTAATTGAAGCCGTTTCTACTATTTTACAAATCTTGTCCAAAAAATATTTTAAACGCAAAATTTTCCTTTCGTCGCCGTTACATCACCATTTTGAAGCTCTAGGCTGGCCCGAGACAAAAGTGACTATGCGTTTTTGGATACTAGCCGCGGTGTCGGCAATTTTGGGGGTTATTGTTTACTTTATTGGTTAGTAGGCAGTTGTTAGCAAATATCAAACTAAAATAAATACCATGTATTCTCTTATAATCAAAAATGCGAAAGTAGTAGACGGCAGTGGAAAAAATTCTTCTCCAGAACTTTTGGATGTAGCGGTGGAAAAAGACGAGATAGTAAATATTGGAAAAAATTTATCACCTAAAGCGCACAAGGTTATAGACGCAGAAGGGAAAGTTTTAGCGCCTGGGTTTGTAGATTTGCAAAACCACAGTGATAGTTATTGGCAAATTTTTGACAATCCTTCCTTAGATAGTTTGGTTAGCCAGGGCTTTACAACTATTGCCATTGGGCAGTGTGGGGCAAGTTTGGCACCTTTGGTTTCGAGTAGTGCGCCTTTAGCCATGCAAAAATGGCATAGCTTAGAAGGCGCTAATTTAAACTGGCAAACCTTTGAAGAATTTTTAAATGTGTTGTCCGAAAGAAAATACGGAACCAATGTTGCGAGTCTGGTGGGGTATGCAACTTTGAGGCGTGGTATTGTAGGGGACGAGATTCGCGCTTTAGAAAAGCCGGAGCTTGAAGCGGTAAAGAAAATATTAAAAGAAAGTTTTCAGGCGGGGGCGTTTGGTCTTTCGTCCGGCCTTTCTTACGCCCATGAAATTATTATTTCCCAGTTGGAGTTGTTTGAGCTAGCTAAATTGGTCAGTGAAAACAAAGCTTTGTTTTCTGTTCACTTAAGGAGTGAGTCCTCCGAAGCCATAGAGTCTGTAGAGGAAGTTTTAGAAATTGCCCGTTCCTCTGACTTGAACTTAAAAATTTCGCACTTAAAAATTCGCGGGGCAGCTAACTGGAAAAACCACACGCATTTGTTAGAGGTGTTGGAGAACGCATATCATAAAGGTATACGGGTGCATTTTGACTCTTATCCTTACGAAACAATTTGGCAGCCTTTGTATTCATATTTGCCAAAGTGGGCAATAGAGGGTGGTAGGAATTTAATGCTTAAGCATTTTTCTGACCCAGTTCAAAAGAACAAAATTTTAGCCTACTTAAATAGCAGCGATGTAAAATGGTCTGATATTGTACTGGCTTCCACTGGTAACCGTTTGCAGTTTTTGGGTAAGACTATTGGTCATGTGGCAAAAAATTTAGAAATTTCTTCCGAAGCCGCTGTTCTTCATGTTTTAGAGCATGCTGGCAGTGAAGTTTTGGTTTTTGAAAAGAATTTGGACGAAAGTTCGGTGGAAGATTTTATGTATCATCCTTTAGGTTTTGTAGGCACCGACGGTGGAGGTTTTGGTATAAACCAAAAGGGCAAGCTAGTGCATCCGCGCTGTTTTGGTACTGCACCTAAGTTTTTAAAAATGGTAATTGAGTCCTCTAAAATAACTTTGGAAGAAGCTGTTCATAAGCTAAGCGGCGGCCCGGCTCAGAAACTTGGACTGGTCGACAGAGGTTTTTTACGCATAGGTTATAAAGCCGACATGGTGTTGTTTGACCCGGAAAAAATTTCTGACAAAGCCACTTATGAAAACCCATATCAATACAGCGAAGGCATAGAGCATGTGTTGGTAAATGGCGTGTCTGTGTTAAGCGAAGGCAAGCTTACGGGCGAACTAGGCGGCAGGGTGCTTAGGAAGAAATAGAAAAAAAGTTATGTTAGTAAAAATGGATAAAAATGGGGACATGACCCATTAATTTAGATTCAATATTTTTTGGTTATGGCTACGTATTGTACCTTTTTTGCATTTACTCCAATACTAGATAGTATTGGAGTAAATGTTAAGAATCGGTTTTATTTATTTTAAGTTGCCCTTGTAAAAAGTTAGCAAATGTTGTATAATGCCCTAAACAAATCCTTCAAACCTCGCTAGGTTAAGAAGGATTTTATGTTGGAGGGAAAATGATTCTGTTTGTCATGCTCTTGGCAGGTAGTATGCTAGGGGCCACTCTCTCGCTCGGTACGGGGCCGACCATAGAGGTTTCGAACTTCTCGGCCGGGACGTCCGAGTTTAGTGTCCAGGTTTCGCAGCCTGGGTACAACTTTGCTGGAGTAAAAATCCAGCCGCTTGCACCGGGTCTTGACCTGGTACTGAACTCGGCTACAGTGAACGGCAATGTCGCCACCGGCTTTTCGGTGGGTTCTTTGGACGGGGCGAAGTACATAGCCCCGGACTCGGCAACGCTGCTGTTGCCCAACTTCGCTGTTGGGACGGTGGTGTTTAACCTCACCGCTACAGGTGCGGTCGAGGGACAGAGCCCAAGCCAGCTCTTTATGGTTTTCTTGCAAAACCAGAACAGCTACGGCTTTACGGCGTATAACACCGCCGATTCTCCGGAGCCTGCAACCTGGGCGCTCGCAGGAGCTGTGCTCCTGGTGCTTGTGGCACTGGGCAAAAAACCTAGTTAGCCTTCCAACTTTTGTTCGGAGGCTTTTTTATTTGCAAAAAAATACGCTGGCAACGGTTGTCGCCAGCGTACAGAAGTTTCGCGAAGAGGGTCGGTACTACTCTTTGAAGATCGTGGGATAGGCCTTTTTGGCCTTTTCCCAAGCGTCGACCAGAACCTTGGGCTCCGGCGACTTGAGAGTGAGATCGGTTTCCCGAATTACGCTCTTGAACCGCTCGCAGTCTTCGGTCTCGAACGGGAAGGCAGCTCCTTCCTTGCATCCCGACGTGACTTCAATTTGGAGGCTCGTCCGGCTGTCTTCCAGCATCCTTCTTACGACTTGGATCACGGTTCTTTGCGAACCGATCATACGGTTGATGCTCTGCAGAACTTCATGGTCTCCGAAGACAAGTCCTTTTTCCAGATCCTGGCCGCTGACTTTTAGCTTACTCTGGAAGGTTTGGAGCTTTCCGCTCCATTCTTTGATAACCCGGACTTCGTTCCGGGCCGTCTCCAGCCTCATCTTGCCCATTTGGGCAAGAGGGTCTTCCTGCCCAAAGGCCGCGGAGGCGGCCAATACCAACACCAACCACAACACGATCATAACGCGTTTCATTTGCTCTCTCTTCTGGTAGTAGTGTCTCTTCGTATTCGCGAAGAGCAGGCTGTGGGCCTTCTAAAAGACCCTAAAACTGCTCTTCGCGAAAAATATAGGCCTCCTTATACTTGAGTGTAATTATAGCATATTTAGAATAAAAAGTCAATGTGCTCGTACGTACAAAAAAAACTTATAAACATTGGTGTATATGAACCAGCTTAATATTTTAGATTTGGCTAAAAATATGGTAAAATTAATAATATTTTTGGCATGGAAATTAAAGATTTAAAAGACAAATTGGTCGCTGTTTTAGGCTTTGGCCTAGAAGGTCAGGCGACGACAAAGTATTTGCTCAAGCACGGTGTAAAACCCGTGCTGTTTGACGAAAGGCCTTTGGAAAGTTTTGAAGCAGGTGAGCAGGATTTTATAAAGGCAGAAAATTTGAATTTTATTTTTGGTCCGCAGGCTTTTTTGGAACTAAAAGGTTTTGACGTAGTTTTTAGGAGTCCCGGCATTAAGCTGTCTGAAATACAAGACAAGGTTTCGACTAAAACTGTAATTACTTCCCAAACAAAATATTTTTTTGAACATTGTCCTGCAAAAATAATTGGCGTAACCGGAACAAAAGGCAAAGGTACTACAGCTTCTTTAATTTTCGAAATTCTACAAGCTACCAGCTACAAGCTACCACCTAGTGTTTATTTAACTGGCAATATTGGCAATGTTCAGCCTTTAGAAATACTAGATGAACTTAAAAAGGAAGATGTGGTTGTGTATGAACTTTCGAGTTTTCAGTTGCAAGACTTAACTCAGAGCCCGCATATTGGAGTTTGTTTAATGGTTACCAGTGAGCATTTGGACTATCATAAAAGCGTGGAGGAGTATTGGCAAGCAAAGTCTGCTATAACACGATTTCAGACAAAAAATAACTTTACTGTTGTAAACGTGGATTACGAGGGGTCAAAATATATTGGTAGTTTAGGCGAAGGGATAAAAATATTCGTGAGTACAAAGCAAGTCTTACAAGAAGGTGTTTGTTTGGACGGCGAAAAAATTAAAGCAGTTTTTGGTTCGTTGAACTTAAGTATTCCGTTGCCAGTTGTAAGGTTAAGGGGTAGGCATAACTTAGAAAACATTCTAGCGAGCATTGCGGCCTGTTTGGCTTTGGGTTATGAAGTGCAGAGTATTTTAGAAACTGTAAAAAATTTTAATGGGTTGGAACACAGGCTTGAATTTGTTGGAGAAAAAAACGGAGTTAAGTACTATAACGACTCTTTTTCCACAACGCCTGACACTGCTATTGCAGCTTTGGAGAGTTTTTCTGAAAAAATTGTGGTCATATTGGGCGGTTCTAGCAAAAAAAGTAACTTTGCCGTATTGGGAGAGAAGTTAAATACCGCTAATAATATAAGAGGTGTTGTACTGGTTGGCGACGAGGGTTCTAACATAAAAGCCCAGATAAAAAATTCAGCAATACAAATTTTAGAAGGGGCAAAGAATATGGCCGAAATTGTTAAGCAGGCAAATAGTTTGGCGGAGTCCGGTGACGTGGTTTTATTGTCCCCGGCTTGTGTGTCGTTTGGAATGTTTAAAAACTATAAGGACAGGGGAGAGCAGTTTAAATATCAAATATCAAATAACAAGTGATGGGTGATGGGATGAATCGCGAATAACAAATTTTAAATTATAAACGGAAAGTTTGGAGGATTATACTACTTCTTACTAATATCCTTTATGCTTACTGCATCAGACAGAAAAAACAAATGAAAAAGGAGATTTTAAAAACAAAGCGGTCCAAGTTAGACATTGAGCTGTTGCTTATTGCCGGTTTTTTAATATCTTTCGGGCTCATTGCTTTATATTCAGCTTCTACAGTCGTTTCTTATAAAAAATTTGGCGTGACAACTAAAAATATTGCCCACCAAATAACTAACGGCGGGTTAATTGGGTTATTGGCTTTAATTTTTTTGTATAAGATTGATTATCATATTTACAAAAAGTTTCTCCCGTATTTGCTGGGCGCTTCGGTTGTTCTTTTGCTTATGGTAAAGTTTAGTTCATTTGGTTATAGTGCCGGGGGTGCTAGCAGATGGCTTGATTTTGGCTTTATAACTTTTCAACCTTCCGAGCTTATAAAAATTACCACAGTGGTGTATATGGCTGCTTGGCTGGAAAGAAAAAAACATTTATTAAATGACTTTTGGCAAGGTTTGTTGCCAAACTTAATAGTGGTGGGTTTAATAGCTGGTCTAATATTGGCTCAGCCAGATTTTGGCACCATGCTTGTTGTTATTGCGATTGCTGCAGCCATGCTGTTTGCGGGAGGTTTAAGCTGGCGGTACGTTCTGGCAGGTTTTTTTAGCTTAATCTTGGTTTTATACTTATTTATACATTTTGAACCGTATAGGGCAGAGCGCATGATGACTTTTTTAAACCCTGAAATAGACCCACGCGGCATAAGTTATCAGGTTAACCAGTCTATTCTTGCCATAGGGGCGGGAGGGCAGTGGGGTTATGGTTATGGTTTGTCCAGGCAGAAGCATAATTATTTACCGGCTACTTACACTGATTCAATTTTTGCTGTAACATCGGAGGAATTGGGGTTTTGGCGTGCAAGTTTAATTGTTTTGGGTTTTTTGGCACTCGCCATTAAGGGTTTAAAAATTGCAAAAAGCGCACCCGACGTTTTTGGAAGCATGCTAGCGGTTGGAATAACCACCTGGCTTACCGTGCAGGCTATAGTTAACATTGGCGCTTTGTCTGGCCTTTTGCCTTTGACTGGTATTCCTTTGCCATTTTTTTCGTATGGAAGCACAGCTCTTATAGTTAATATGGCCGCGCTTGGCATATTACTTAATGTTTCAAAGTATTCTAAATGAGAAAAGAACAGTTTAAAATTTATTTTCACCAGCATTATTTTCATAAGCTGATAGCTCCGAAAAGGCAACGTGGATTGTTTAAAACAATTTTTTCCGCTTTGTTTTATGCTGTGCGGTTTTTGTTTTTAGGGTTGTATGGACTTTGTTATTTGGTTGGGGAAGGCGTGCTGCTTTTTTTGCAAAAAGCCGTCACAGTTTTTATTCGCGATGTTATTAAGACCAAAGAAGTTTTATTACTTAGGGCAAAGCGGGCAAATTCGCGAGACTTTTTGGCGAACCATGTCTCACTAACCATGGCTGTTATTTGCATAGGTATTTTGTTTAGCGGTTTTGGGCTCTTTGCCCAAGGCCTTGAGCTAAAAGAAAATGTTTTAAATATATTTGGCCAGGGCAAGACCGACCTCGAAACCGCTCAGGCTCTTTTAAAAGAGCAAAAAACTGAAGCGGCCAGGCAAAGCTTGTATGGCGCCATGAAAAATTTTCAGGCGGCTCAAAATCATATAAAGCAAACAAATACTGAATTAAAATTAATTCTCTCTTTTTTACCTCAAGGGGCAGATGCGAAAAAAATATTGGAGGCTTCTGAAAAGGTTTCTGAAGGCGGCCAAAGCCTTTTAGTCTTTTACGAAAATTTTAAATTGTTAAAATTCACGCCCGAGGGTATTTCTTCTGCCGAAGAAAACCAAAAAGTTTTACAAAGTTCTGAGCAAGAAGTCAAAAAAGCAACCGCGAGTTTAAGAAAGGCCAGTGAGCTGCTTTCTTCAATAAACATAAAAAGTGTTCCGGAAAATTATAGAGCGGAATTTTTACAAGCAAAGAAACTAGCGGAAAATGTTTCTGGCATAAGTCAGACATTTGAGGAAATTTTTAGCTTGTTTAATTCGGTTTTGTCGCATTCGTCCAATATTTTGTTAGTGTTGCAAAACAACAACGAGCTTAGGCCAAGCGGCGGGTTTATTGGAAGTTTTGCTGCTATTAAACAAAGTTATGGCAAAATGTCCAGTATAAAACTCGGGAGTATATATGACCTTGACGGGCAATTAAAAGATAAAATTTTGCCCCCCATGCCAATGTTTGCCGTAAATGACAGATGGTATTTAAGAGACAGTAACTGGTTTTTAGACTTTAAAAAGTCTGCTAAGAAAATTACAGAATTTTATGAGAAAGAGGGCGGGGAAACCCCTGATTTGGTAGTTGCTCTAACGCCGAATTTAATAATTGACCTTTTAAAAATTACAGGTCCTGTAGAATTACCAAAATATAAAATTTTACTTGACTCTGAAAATTTTGTGGAACGAACTCAGGTGCTCACAGAAATGGATATGACAACTCCAGAAAACACTCCTAAGCAGTTTTTGGCTGACTTAATGCCGGTGCTTTTAGAAAGGCTTGGGCGTGTAAAATTTGAACAGTTCGACCAGCTAACGGAGAGCTTGTTTAAGAATTTATCCGAAAAGCATTTGCAAATTTACTCCCGCTATGAAAATATTCAAGAACGTCTAGAAGCATTTAACTGGGCTGGTAGAGTATACGAATCTGATTCTGACTATTTGGCCGTGGTTTCTAGTAATTTGGGCGGAACTAAGACGGACTTGTATGTAGAGCAGTCTATAAAGCTAGATGTAAGGCTCGAGGAAGACAAAGCAGTTAAAGAACTTACTTTAACTTTTAAAAACACATTGCCGGAACTCGAAAATACTTTTAACAAACGCTTTATAAGAATAATGGTTCCAAAAAATTCTAAACTCAAAAGTGTGAGGGGGTTTGATTATGTAAATTTGGAAAGGCCCGATGCGAAAGATTATAAAATTGACCCTGATGCTAAGGAGTGGGATGAAAATACTTCACGCAATATAGTAACGGGTACTTTAGTTGGTGAAGAGTCGGGCAAAACATTTTTTGGTAACTGGTTAACTCTGAAAGGCGGACAGGAAAGGGTGGTAAAAATTGTTTACGAAACTCCTTTGAGGTATGAAAAGTTTTTTAATTATAGTCTGCTTTTGCAAAAGCAACCTGGCGCAGAAGCTTCGGATTTCGAGTTAAATATTTTTCTGGGAGGCAAAAAGTTAATTTGGAGCAGTGATGGTATGGTGGTAGATGGTTTGTTTAAATTAAAATTTATATTAAATCAGGACCGCTTGCTCGGCTTGGTTTTGCAGCAGCCTTGATTCAGAATTGCATAAATGATAAAGTATATAAAAATTTTGGAGTCAGATTTTACAGTTGGCAAAGCAGCTATTATTATTGGGTTTTTTAGTTTTGCGACAAAACTAGCAGCACTTTTTAGAGAAAGACTGTTTGCTTCTTATTTTGGCCAGGGCCCACTGCTCGATAGTTATTTTTCGGCTTTTCGTATACCGGATTTTGTAACAAATTTGTTTGTTTTAAGTACTCTCTCGGTAGCTTTTTTGCCAGTATTTGCTAGGGAAAAAAAAGCCAGCAGGGAAGAAGCGGAAAAGTTTGCTAACACTTGTTTAGATTTTGGGCTTTTGTTTGTGGGGGCAGTGTGTCTGATTTTATTTGTTTTTTCTAAACCTATGACCCAATATTTGGTTCCGGGTTTCTCTGGCCAACAGCTACAAGATACGCTAAAGTTAACCCGTTTATTTTTGCTAACTCCAATTATTTTTACAGCTTCAACTATTTTTGGCGGAGTTTTAAACGCGAAAAAAAAGTTTATAATAACCAGCTTGGCGCCACTGCTTTATAATTTGGGTATAATTTTCGGGATTGTTTTCTTATTTGGACGTTTTGGCATTTTGGGGCTAGGATATGGAGTTATTTTAGGGGCCTTGGCCCAGTTATTTGTTCAGGTTTACACGGTATGGTCGGGTGGCTTTTCTTTAAAATGGAGTTTTAATTCTAAGTTGCCGGCATTCCGCGAAATGTTGCAAATGTATTTGCCAAGAATTTTTACTTTTGACTTGGCAAATGTGACTTTGCTTCTAACCACAATTTTTGCGTCTTTGGTAGTGCCTGGATCTATAACCGCGGTGAATCAGTCTTTTAACTTACAGTCTGTTCCGATTGGAATATTTGCGTTTGCTTTGTCGTCGGCGGTGTTTCCGGTTTTTAGCGAACATTTTGCAAATAAAAACGAAATTGGGTATGCCAATAGTTTAAAAAAATCTGTACGTCAAATTTTGTTTCTAATGGTTCCCGCTACTGTTTTTCTGGTAATTTTTAGAGCTTACGTTGTTAGGCTTGTTTTAGGGGCGGGGAATTTTAGCTGGGAAGACACTGTCACAACTTTTACCTTTTTAGGTATTTTTGCTTTCTCGCTTGTAAGCCAGAGCCTTACCACTTTGCTTTCCAGGGCTTTTTTTGCAAGACATAATACCAAAACCCCTGTGAAGGCAAACTTGGTGTCTGTGGCAATAAACATTGTTTTGTCTTATGTATTGTTTCAGAGGTTGGGTACGGAAGGTTTGGTTTTAGGATTTGTATTTTCTAGCATTTTTAATGCATCGTACCTGGCTCTTTCCTTAAGGGATATACTGCGAAAACAGGCAGGTGTTCAGGTGGTTTATGAGTTAGAAAAATTTGTGCTTGTGGGTTTAAATAAAATAATTATGTCTTCGGTCATAGGGGGCGCGGTTAGCTACGGCTTAATTTATGCTCTGGAGCCTTTTGTTTACACTAATACTTTTTTTGGTATATTGGTTCAGGCTGCATTAGCTGGAGCTGGTGGAGTTGCGGTATATTTGTTTGCCTCGTTTAAGTTAGGTTTAGTGGAGGCTCAGGCGGTATATATTGCAGTAAGTAAACTGCTGCCAAATAAAAAACCCTCTTTTTAAATGGGGTGGGGCAATTGGCCGCTGGGGTTTGCCGGCAGTGCAATGGGCAGGCCCATGTCCTTGCCCAGCTTGTCGGTAAGAGCTCGCGTCTCGGGGTACTGCTCGCCCTGCCTAAACAGGGCTTCTTGGTAGTTTCCAACAGCGCTGAGCAGGAAACTGAAAATGTTGGGTGAGAACCGGCCGCTTCTGCTTAGGCTGGTTTTGATGCTCCCTGCGTAGAACACAATGTTCTCGTACGACCTCTTTTCAACCCCCTGGTAAAACTTGTCACGAAGAGCTTGTAACTCTTCTTCGCTCGTTCCAAGCTTTGCGAGGTCACGAACGCCGGCTTTCGCCATTGTCCGCCAAATTTCGCCAATGGCGAGAACGGGGTCAGTGACGAGGCCGTCACGAAGTCCGCGCACGAGCTCGCAGGCCTGTGCGAGTTTGGTCTCTCTTTTTTCGCATTTGCTTGCGTACGCCTTTTGGGGCGCCCGCTAAAATTAGCGCGGTCAGCATGAGCGCTTTTACGAAATTCATTTTCTGATCCCTCCTTTTTGGGACTTTGGCTAGTTATCAGGAATTATTGTTTAAGTCTAGAGCTTTAAGGCTTTATTCTTTTTGCTTTATTTGGTAAAATTGCCTTATGTCACAACAAGAAAACATAAGAAATTTTTGCATAATAGCTCATATAGACCACGGGAAGAGTACGCTTGCCGACAGGCTTTTGGAAATTACGAATACTGTTTTGAAAAGGGACATGAAGAGCCAATTACTTGACCAAATGGACTTGGAACGGGAGAGGGGCATAACGATTAAACTACAACCGGTACGCATGACTTACACAATGAAGAATGAAGAAGTTAGAACGCAGAATGGAAAAGACATTTCTGATTCTGAATTCTACATTCTTAATTTAATCGACACTCCTGGGCACGTGGACTTTTCTTACGAAGTGTCCAGGTCTTTGGCATGCTGCGAAGGTGCAATTTTGGTTGTCGACTCCACTCAAGGCATAGAAGCCCAAACCTTGGCCAATGTTTACTTAGCTTTAGAGCATGACTTGGCAATTATCCCGGTTATAAATAAGATTGACCTGCCGAATTCAGACAGGCAAAAAACTGCCGAAGAGCTAAAGAGTGCTTTCGGCTTTACTGACGAAGAAATTTTGTATGCTTCGGGCAAAACCGGCGAGGGCGTGGAAGATATAATTCATGCCGTAATTAAGCGCGTACCCGCTCCCAAAGGTGACAGTAAAAAACCTGTTAGGGCGCTAATATTTGACTCTATATATGACATACATAGAGGAGTGGTTGCTTACGTTAGGGTGTTTGACGGACAGATATTTCCGAGAGAAAAAATTTATACGTTGGAAAGTAAGACCGAGGCCGAAAGTTTAGAGGTTGGCTATTTTAAACCCAAAATGGAAAAGTCCGCTGAGATAAAAACCGGTGAAGTAGGTTATATTGTCACCGGACTTAGAGACGTTTCCAAGGCCCGGGTGGGTGATACTATAACTCTGTTTGAGGGCCGCCAGACCGCCGAGCCTCTTCCAGGTTATAAACATGTGACTCCGATGGTTTATGCTACAATTTTTCCGGTTTCGGGCGATGATTATCCGTCTCTGCGTGATGCTATGGAAAAATTAAGGCTTTCCGACGCATCTCTTTCTTTTGAGCCTATAAATATCCCTTCTATAGGATTTGGTTTTAGAACAGGGTTTTTAGGCCTTTTGCATATGGATATTGTGCAAGAAAGGTTGTCTCGCGAGTATAACTTAGATTTGGTTTTAACTGCTCCAAGCGTTGCGTACAGAATAGTGAAATCAGATGGTTCTGAAATTACTATCCATAATCCGGCTGAAATGCCCGACCCGAGTATAATAAAAGAAATGTACGAACCGTGGATGCTGGTTAATATTTTAACCCCGACGGATCATATTGGGCCCATTATGGAAATTGCTACTCAAAGAAGGGCTGTGAGTAAAGATATAAAATATATTTCAAAAGACAGGGTAGATATGTCTTTTGAAATGCCTCTTGCAAATATTATTTTGGACTTTTATGACAAACTTAAGTCCGTGTCTTCTGGTTACGCTTCTCTGAATTATGATTTTGTGGAAGAGCGGGTAGGAGATTTGGCTAAAGTTGATATTTTAGTGGCGGGGGAAAAGGTAGACGCTCTTTCGGTAATTATGCATCGTTCATTTGCGGCTCAGGAAGGCAAGGAATTGGTTGCGAAGCTAAAAGAGCTTATTCCGAGACATCAATTTGAAATAGCTCTTCAGGCCGCAATCGGAGGGAAAGTAGTCGCTCGGGAAACAATATCGGCGCTTAGAAAAGATGTGACAGGATATTTATATGGGGGCGATGTTACCCGAAAAATGAAGCTTTTAAACAAGCAAAAAAAAGGTAAGAAACGAATGAAAAAAATTGGCAAGGTTGACATACCGCAGGAAGCATTTTTAGCAGTACTTAAAAAATAGAAAGGCGGTGCTTATCCACCAAAGGGAGGGTTGGATTTAAGAATAAAAAAAACCATACTTGATTTGGTTCATAAACCATCTTGTACGGTTTGCTACCAGATTCGCGGTAAAGCCGGTAAGGTTCCGGTCTTGAACGCAAAACTAAACAGCAAGAATGCTAAGACGAATATTACAACCCGTAATCTTTCGCTTAAGCGTATTTGGCACTCGCTCAGAATCCAGCCTAGCAGGAATGTTACAACTCCTGACAAAATTGTCAGGTCGAATACCGTGCTAAAAATCTTCTCCATCTATCTATGACTCCTCGTTTGATTTTTAGACTATCATTTTCTAAAACAATTTACAAATTTAATGTAAGAGCAATATGAACAAAAAAATTGGAATAGGTCTTGCTGTGATAGTAATAACTATCGCAGCTTATATGGTTTTTAATGTGAAAGACAAGGCGAGCGAATCTTCGGTTAAAAGCCAGGACCAGACTCAGATACAGTCTGAAATAAAGACAGAGTCGGAAAAAAAGTCGCTTAAAAGTTTGGCAATGGCTGGAAAGCCTCAAAAATGCACTTTTACCCAGCAAGTCGAAAATTCTGAAAGTTCGGGCACTTATTTCATTTCTACTGGTAAAGTCCGAGGCGATTACAACGTAAAGACTCAAGGGCAAAATATTTCTGGGCATATGATTTTAGACGGGAGTATTATTTATACTTGGTCAGATGCACAGACACAGGGTTTTAAGATGGAGGTTTTAGAAGAAAACAATTCCACTTCCCAAACTAACCAAAACATAAATGTGGCCCAGCAGCTTGCTTATAAGTGCGAAGATTGGAAATTAGACGAAGCAGTATTTTCTTTGCCTAAAGATGTAACTTTTAAAACAATGGCAGAAGCATCTGGTGGGGCCAATACTATGTCGCAAGACGATATAAAAGCTATGCAGTGTAAGGCATGTGACAATGTGCCTGCTGAAAGCGGGATGCAGTGCAAGCAGGCTTTAAATTGCAAATAAAAAACACCTTTTAAAAAGATGTTTGACTAGAGTTTGCCGATGATTAATTTGGCTGAAATGGCAATCGCTAAAGCTGTTGCAGCTGCGCCAAGCGCTACTTGGGCTGGAATGTTTAGGAGGAGCAAACTGCCAAGAGCCCCGGCTATGCCGACGCTAATACTAATGCATTTTCGCATTCGATTCCTCCTAACTACTCATGCACAGTGGTGGCAGGTCATCCAGTGGCGATTCGCGGAACTTGGTTGGTATGCAACCGTGAGTCAGGATCGCGAGAACATACCAGCAGAATGTAGCAAACCTAACTGTCCTCCTCTGTCCTGCAATGGATAGCTCCCACGACAGCTCTGCTTCCATTGTGTGGTTTTCCCACTCGAAGACCAAGGCTGTTCTGTTGGCGAGAAGCGCCAGGTCATGATCGGTTTGTTGTGACATCGGCAAGCTTTCAAACGCTTGCCAACATTTTACAAGGTTGCTATAGCTAAGCCGAAAACTGAACATAAATTGATTATACTTTAAATTTGGTAATATTTAAAATATGAATATATTTAAACAAAGAAAGACTTTGCATAAAATAATGTATGCACTGGCAATAGTTATGATATTTAGCATGTTGTTTTTAACACTTGGGCCAACTTTTTTTAGTGGGAACTAATGAATTACAAAAGTGGTGAAAAAGTTATTAAGTTTTATACGCAAAGCAGGGTGTTGCCAGTTTTTTATTTTGGTATTTTTCTTTTGAGTGTAGGCATTCCCATGTACTTTTTAAAAAAGTACGAACTGTTTAGTAACTTTTCCAGAGTTTACTACGCTTGGCTTGGGGTTAGCGGGCTGTTATTTATTAGGCTATTTGCCCTCTGGCGAATGAATAAGGCCGTCTTAACAAGCCAGAGACTGTTGGTTATAATCCAGCATGGAATTTTTCATAGAGAAGTTGTGGATGTGCCAAAAGACAAGGTTGCCAACATTTCATACGAAAAAATTGGTATATTTCAGGCCATTTTTAATTTTGGAAATATGGCAATTAGACAGGTGGGTCTTACAGAACCTGTGGAAATAAAAAATTTGCAGTCCCCGCAGGTGGTAAAAGAAGAAATTATGGCTGAAGTGAGGAAAGAGCAGTAGAGGGCGTCAAATTTTTTGAAATTTGCCTGAATTGTGTTACAATAAATAAAGAATTTAGGTAAAATTGTGAAATCAAAAAAAGTTTTTTCAAACAAATATTTTCTAATATTGCTTTTAGTTTTAAGCATTTTTTTGGGTAGGCAAAAATATATTCAATACAAGCAAAGCCAAGCCGTTGAGGGTGAGAAGCAGAAGATTTTGGCCCAAATAGACAGTTTGCAAAAGAAAAATACAGAAATAGCAACTTCTTTAGAATATTTTAGATCAGAAAGTTTTAAGCAAAAAGTAGCAAGAGAACAGTTGAATCTAAAGAAACCTGGTGAGCTGGTTTATGGCTTTATAGAAGCAGATAGCCCTGTTATGACAAATGAGGGTTCTGGCTCACAAAAAAAGCCTTCTTCAAATTTTGAAGCTTGGGTTAAATATTTTATGGGTAAATTATAATGAAAAAAAAGAGATTGAAAAATATTCGTATAGGAGCTGTCTTTTTTGCCATACTTTTAGTTCTGAGCGTGGTTTGGCTTTATACAAGAAACGGGCTAACTCAATCTAAAGCTAAAGTATTGCGTTTTTTGCCTTTACCAATAGCGTTAGTAGACAGCAAACCTCTTTTTGCCGAAGGCTTTTTGCAGATTAAAAACTCTTTGTCAGACCCTAATAAATTTTCTGACCGAGAAGTTTATGAGGCTTATATTAACTATGAAGCCAAAAAAACTTTGGTTCAAAAATTAAAAATTTCTTTTGACGAAAAGTCTGGTTGGTCCAATATATTTAAAAATTCTGAGTCTTTAGACGTGGCTTTAAAAACTTATTTTAATCAAAGCGAAGTATTAAACCCCGAGCCTTATAACTTGTCTAAAAATTTGGTTAGCCGCATCAGACAAGGAGAAGATTTTGCCAATGTGGCAAAAAGTTATAGTAATGACGAGTATAGTAAGTACTTTGGTGGTTTTGCCGGAATTTTGACATATAACGAAGTTCTGCCGGAAATAAAAGCAAAGCTAGAGGTGGTAAGGGTGGGAGAGATAAGTGTTATGGCGAGCAGATATGGTCTGCATATAATTCAAGTTACGGAAAAGCTGTCAGAAAAAGCGCAAATAAGACAAATTAATTTACTGGTACCGGGCTATGAAAAATGGCTCGAAAGTGAATTGGATAAAATTAAAATCAAAATCATTATAAAGCCTTAACAGGCATAACAAATATGAACCAAGAACTATTGGCGTACGTAAAGTCTGCTAAGCAGCATAATATGTCCGATGGAGAAATTAGGCAGAATTTGCATAATGCCGGGTGGGAGGGTAAGGATATAGAAGAAGCTATACTAAATTATGCAGCAGCTTCGGGTTTGGCAGAACAGGTTTTAAGTCCTGTAATAAAGCCATCTGCTGGTGCAGAAGCGGCTCCTGCGGTTTTAGGTAATATTGCTAACACGCCAAAGAAAAATAATGTAAAAGTTATATTAAGTATTTTGGCTCTAGTTTTACTAGGCGGGGCCGGAGCTTTTGCTTACGTGTTTGGTTACCATACCCCAAACCAAGTTTGGAGCAAGTTTTTGACTGCAAAAAAGTCGGAAGTGTACGACAGTAAGTTTTCTTTGTCTTATAAAGATAATAACGCTAGTACGAGCAGCTCCGCGGAAGACTCAATTCTTGGTATTAAAAGTATTTTCTTAAAATTTGACGGCGATGTGTATTTGAACTCTGCTGACAAGAGTAATCCTGAGTCAACTGCGGACGTGCAGTATACTTTCGGTTCAGGTGATACAAATTTTAACACGGGTTTTAAATACAGGCTCAAGGGTAACGTAATTTATTTAAATATTGGTAGTAATCCTCTTTTGGACATGGCGACAGCCGGGTTAGTTCCTAGCGGCCAAGAAAAACCAGAGTGGCTTAAAATAGACACTAAGGCGTTAATGCAGGGTTCGGGTCAGGATTCTAGCTCTTTGGAAAGTTTGGGGAGTGTTTTTACTCCGGAGCTCTCAAACCAAATTAGTGAAGTATGGAAAAATGCAAAGATTGTGAAGTTAAAAAAGTTTAAGGGCTTTGAAAAGGTTTCTGGAAGCATGACTATGCATTTTGAAAATGAGCTCGACAAAGAAGCTTTTAAGTCTGTAATTATTGCATCGGTTCAGAAGTTAGCTGACGCCTCTAAAAATAGCGGCTCCACAAGCCCGGAAGAAATACAGAGTGGTATGGATTTAGCGACAAAAATAGTTGGAGCAATAGTTGAAAAAATTCAAGTAACAAACTTTGAAACATGGGTGGGGGTAAAAAACTTCAATTTATATAAAGTAAAGTTTTCCAGCAATGCGCCGTCCGTACTTGCTGCTTTGGGAAGTTTCCAGACTACAATGTCAGACGCAAGTTTTCAGGCAAGGGATACTAGGCGATACAGCGATATACAACAATTATCCTCCGCATTAGAGCTGTATTATAAGGACAACGGGGGTTATCCTGAAGCATTAAATGGAAAACCTGTTGGCCTAGAGCCTGGTTATATATATAAAATTCCAGACGCTCCATTGCCACCAGATGGGAGCTGTAGTTCGTATTACAATACTTATTGGTATACTCCAGTTGGACAAAAAAAGAACGTTAATGGTAAGAGTGTTCATTCCGATTACACGTATGATTTATGCTTTGGAGAACCTGTGGGTGGCTATCCGGCGGGACTGGCACGCTTAACACCCGAAGGTGTAACAGGAGGCTTGGTTTGTGACAGTCAAGACACTAATTGTAAGGCTAGTGAAAATGCGTCATCGGAAATTGTAGAATCTAAAGACGAAGTAGATGCAATTTTAGACAAGCTAAATTTTGCAGCAGAGTTCAATGTGGATGCTACATATGGAAACTATGGAAAGATTAGGGCTGTTGAGGAGCCAAAAGAGTTTTTTGACCTGACTGAAATGTTGTCCAGAGGGGGGAGTTATCCTTCTGACGAAGGTTTGAATATGAATCAATAAAACCCTTTCTAAAAATACTTAAAAAAACATAATAGTAGTATAAATATTTTTTCACCCTTACAAGTGTAAGGGTGTTTTTTATTGTCAAAGAGGGTAAAATTCTATATAATTAAGCAATGAAAATTGGTATTTTTGACTCTGGTTTGGGTGGGCTAGTTATTCTTAAGTCGGTAACGAAACTTCTGCCACAGTATTCTTATGTTTATTTGGGGGATACTTTAAATTTGCCGTACGGAAAAAAAAGCCAGGCAGAAATTTATAACCTAACAAAAAAGGCCGTGGCGTTTTTGTTTAAACATGATTGCAAATTAGTTATAATAGCGTGTAACACGGCCTCGGCGGCAGCTTTACGCAAATTGCAAAAAGGTTGGTTGCCGAAAATGTATCCCGACCGAAGAATTTTGGGGGTTATAGTTCCTGTTGTTGAAGTTGTGAGTACAGAAAGGATTGGGGTTATTGCAACTAAGGCAACGGTGCTAACAAAAACTTATATAAAAGAGATTAAAAAATTAAATTCCTCAGCAAAAGTATTTCAGGTAGCAGCATCTGACCTGGTTCCCTTAATTGAGGCAAATAATTTTAAAGCAGCAAATGAAGCTTTAAAAAAGTATTTAACTCCTCTAATAAATAAGCATGTAAGCTCTTTGATTTTGGGCTGCACACACTACCCATTGCTAAAAAATGAAGTGCGGCGATTGGTTGGAAAAAATGTAAAAATTATTTCCCAAGACCAAATTATTCCGCTAAAATTGCAGTCATATTTAAACAAGCATGCAGAATTTAAGGACACTCTCTTAAAAAACCACAAAACTGAATTTTATGTCACCAAGCTTGGTTCGAGCTTAAAAATAATTTCAAAGTCCCTTTTTGGAACGACTATAGAATTTAAGCGGGTCAATGTAAATTAAATAGGGTGTGTAAGGCATGGAATGATTCGCGGGTGCTAATTAACGAAATCTGTATTTATTGGTGCCGGCTTAGCTCATCTGGTAGAGCAGCGGTATCGTAAACCGCAGGTGGTCGGTTCAAGTCCGACAGCCGGCTCCATTAGGTACAGATTTGGTATTAAAAGCGTGGCCCCGGGTAGCATTGATTACCCACCAACGAATGGTTCTGAAGTTTTAAAAGTTTATATATAAGCACAAAATGTGGGTTTTGGTCAAGTGCCTAGAGGATTGACACTAAAGACACTTGTTTGTAAAATTAAAGCAAATAAAATAAATAATTATTTGGCTTATATAAAAGTAATTTATGCCTAAAGAAAACGACGAAAGCGATAACTACCCAGTGCCTGGCCGAATGAGCTTAGACCAATTACACAAAGAGCAGGCGGAGCTTAAGGAAGCAAAGGCTGTTAGTCAAAAAAACCCTGGTCCCAGGCTTTTAAACGCCATGTCTATGTTTAGCGTCGCTATAGATTTTGCGCTCATATTGTCTTTGCCGCTTGTTGCTTTCAGTTTGCTTGGACGTTGGCTCGATAATCGGTATAATCAAAAATTTTTTGTTATTATTGGTTTATTGTTTGCAATATTTGTCAGTAGCGTAGCAATTGCCAAACAAATAAATAAGCTCTCAAAATTAATTAAGAAAAAGTAAATGCTTTTAGCAATTCCACCTCTTCAGGCCGAAACCTTGTTTAATATCGGACCTTTGCCAATTACAAATTCATACGTAAACACGACCCTGGCAACAATTGTTTTCATTGTCGTGGCCTTTTTTGTGCAACGAGGAATAAAGAAGTATTACACTAAAAATGTTGCCCCAAAAGGCTTTTTGAATTTTTTGGAAGCTTTGGTTGAATATATGTTCGGATATCTGGACCAAGTAACCGCAGATAGGAAAAAGTCTTTGAAGTTCCTGCCTTTTATTGGAGGATTCTTCTTTTTTATATTGTTTGCAAATTGGCTTGGTCTAATGCCAGGCACAGGGTCTATATATATGTGGGGTATGCATCATGGCGAAGTTCATATGCTTCCAGTTTTTAGGCCAAGTAATACCGACTTAAACATGACTCTGGCAATGGCAGTCTTGGCTGTGGCTACTTCTCATTTATTTGGCATTGCTGCAATAGGGTTTTTTAGGTACTTAAATAAATTTATTAAACTAGGGGACTTGTATAAAGCCATAATATCTTTTAACCCCGTTAAAATTTTAACTGCCATTGTTGAATTTTTTGTCGGAATAATTGAAATTTTTTCCGAAGTAGCAAAAATGGTTTCGCTGTCTCTTAGGCTTTATGGAAATGTTTTTGCGGGTGAAGTTTTGCTGACTGTTTTGGCAGGCTTGGTTGCGGTTTTTGTACCTTTGCCCTTTATTGCTCTTGAAATTTTGGTCGGTTTAATCCAGGCAACAGTTTTTTCTATGCTGACCCTTGTCTACTTTAATATGGCGACCATGGAGCATGGCGGGCATGATAGCGACCATGAGCATGTAGAGACCTCAAAAGAAGAGCCGGTGCGTACCCCGACTATATAATTTGCTACTAATGCCAGGCTCATTTCTTGGGCTTGGAATTAGGCGCTAATTAAGTTCCACTAGCGGACATTAAAACAATAATACGCCTAAAACAGATCCGCGTTATTAAGTGGAAAAAAGGAAAAATATGGAAGCAGAATCTATTGCAACAATTGCTAAAGCAGCAACTATCGCTATTGGCGGCATATTCCCGGCTATCGCTATTGGCAAAACAGCCTCTAAAGCCATGGAGTCTATTGGTAGAAACCCAGAAGCCGCTGATAAACTTTTTGTACCTATGCTTTTAGCCTTGGCTTTTGCTGAAGCTATTGCTATATACGCTTTGGTTATAACCTTTACTCTTTAGGTTTTAAATTGGTTTGGCTTTATAAAAAGCCGAACCGTATTTGATACTTAACGCTACAGAATAAACTGTAGGATTCTAAAAGTAAACTTTATGCTAGATTTTATACAAGTTGCTCATGCTGCAACCGAAGCTGCCGCTGTTGAAGCGGAGACCGGAGTTTTAGGAACTTTGGGAATAAACTGGAAACTTTTTTTGGCCCAATTGTTAAATTTTGGCGTCGTTTTATTTGTTTTAAACAGGTACGTTTTTACACCGGTTGGAAAAAAACTTGAAGAAAGAAGGCTTAAAATTGAAAAGGCTTTGCAAGATGCTGAAGACATAGAAAAAGAAAAGCAAGAATTTGAAAAGTGGAAGAGCGAGGCTGTGGCTGCTGCTAACAAAAAAGCTTCAGAAATTGTAACTCTGGCTCAAAATGAAGCGAGTAAAGAAAAGTCGGAAGCGCTTTTAAAAACAAAGCAGGAACAGGAGCAAGTAGTTCGCCAAGCAAAAAGCAAAATTGAGGAAGAAAAGAAGAAGTCTGTTCAAGAGGCCAAAGGTGAAATTGCAGGTATGGTGACTACGGCAACTGAAAAAATTCTTAAAGAAAAAATTACTGATAAGAAAGATAAAGAATTAATTGAAAAAACCGTCAAGGCAATAACGGAATAAAATGAAGTACACTTCAAAACAATACGCACAAAGTTTGCATGAAGCCTTGTCGGAAAGTAGTCCTAAAGACCAAGACAAGGTTTTAGACAATTTTGTTAAGATTCTCGTACAGAATGGTGATATACCTAAGTATTCGGAAATTGAAAAAGAACTTTCAGAGCTTATACTTCAAACGCAGGGCAAGAAAGTTGGCTATGTTAGTACGGCCCGGGAAATGAATTTAAGCACTGGGGTCGTTGAGGAACTGAACGAAAGTGTTAAGTCTGACCTGGAAATTCGCCAAAATGTTGAAAGCGGGCTCGTCGGCGGATTGGTTCTAAAAGTTGGCGACAAGCTTATAGACGCAAGTATAAAGGAGCAGTTAAATAAATTAAGCAAAAGTTTACAAGAATAAATATGGCACAAGCAAATTTAATAGAGCAATTAAAAAGTAAAATTAGCGCCTTCGAGCCTTCTTCAAAAGTTGAAAAGGTTGGATATGTGTTAGAGGTTGCTGACGGCATAGCTAGAATTTCAGGTTTGACTGATGCTGCCAGTATGGAAATGCTAAGTTTTGAAAATGGCGCAAGCGGCGTTGCTTTAAACCTTGAAGAAAACCAGGTTGGTTGTATAGTTTTGGGTGACTACACGGGAATAAAAGTTGGAGGCGTAGTTAGACCGACTGGAAAAATATTATCTGTGCCTGTGGGTGAGGCTTTAATTGGCCGCACAGTCGGAGCTTTGGGTGAGCCTAAAGATGGAAAAGGGGAGATTGTGGCTGCAAAGTTTTATCCGGTTGAGAAAATAGCTCCTGGTGTCATAACAAGACAAGGTGTAAAGGAACCTGTTCAGACCGGGGTAAAGGCTATAGACGCTCTTATCCCAATTGGTCGTGGGCAACGTGAGCTTATTATTGGTGACCGTCAAACTGGTAAAACTGCTGTTGCTATAGATGCCATTATAAACCAAAAAGGTCAAAACATGGTTTGTATTTATGTAGCGGTTGGTCAGAAAGAAAGTAAGGTTGCAAAAATTACCGAGACTTTAAAAGAAAATGGTGCAATGGATTATACAATAGTTGTCTCTGCTTCGGCTTCTGAGCCGGCGGCTATGTCGTTTTTGGCACCTTACGCGGCAACAGCAATGGGTGAGTATTTTATGGACCAGGGTAAAGACGTTTTAGTTGTTTACGACGACCTTTCCAAGCAGGCTGTAGCTTATCGTGAAATTTCTTTGCTCTTAAGAAGACCGCCTGGACGCGAAGCTTATCCGGGTGATGTGTTTTATTTACACTCTAGGTTATTGGAAAGAGCCGCAAAGTTAAACAAAGATTTTGGTGGTGGTTCTTTGACAGCACTGCCAATTATAGAAACTCAGGCAGGCGACGTGTCTGCTTACATTCCAACAAATGTAATTTCTATTACAGATGGGCAAATATTCTTGGAGTCAGATTTATTTTATAAAGGTATTAGACCGGCTTTGAATGTGGGTATTTCCGTTTCCCGTGTAGGAAGTGCAGCTCAAACCAAAGCAATGAAGAAAGTGGCGGGCAAACTTAAATTAAGTCTCGCACAATTTAGAGAACTGGAAGCTTTTGCTCAGTTCGGTTCGGATCTGGACGAAAATACGAAGAACCAATTGGAACTTGGTCGCAGACTCACGGAAATTTTAAAGCAACCTCAGTATTCTCCGCTTTCTTTAGAACAGCAAGTTACTGTTATTTACGCGGTATCTAACGGCTATTTTAACCCGATTGCGGCGGAAAAAATGCCGGAAACAGAAAAGGCTTTTCACCAGTACATGAAAGTTCATGCTAAAGATGTTTTGCAAGCTATTTCTACAACTAAAGAATTGAACGAAGAAACGGAAAATAAATTAAAGGATGCAATTAAGAGTTTTGTGGAAAGCGTAAAATAATTTCTATGGAGTTTTTGCGGCCTGAGTTTGAAAAATATTCTGAAAAAACCGAAACGGGGTTGGAAAACAGCGTTGAGAGGCTAATGAAAATGGCGGAGTTAAAGTATGCAGAAAATAATTCTATGGTGCTGGTTGTTATAAACGGAGAGCCTAATGCTGGAAAAACTGAGTTAAAAAATAGGTTTCAGGCGTATTTTCCTAAAGTTGCCGGCCCCAAGCCTCTTTGCACAGCCGTGACCGGATTTCAAAAGCTTGAAACTTTGCAGGAATTCCCCGAAAAGTTTTTGCTCGTTGAAGAAGTGATCCCTTCGGCACTGGCGGACAAGCTGGCAGCCGATTCCGGGCTAACGGTTGGTTTATATATTTATATTTATAACCCAAATCTAGCAGAGCATATTTCTGAATCTAGTTCGAAAAGAGCGGACTTAATAATTATAAATCCAGATTCTGTAAAAAAATAATATGGCAGGTATTAAAGAACTTAAAATTCGAATAAAGAGTATACGTGGGACAAGGAAAATTACCCGCGCAATGCAAATGGTTTCGGCGGCAAAAATGAAACGAGCTCAAAATGCAACGGTTTCTTCCCGTAGTTATTCCGAAATGGCTTGGGAAATTATTAAGAACTTAAGCCGCAAAGGTGCATTTTCACACCCCTTAATTAAGGCCTATCCGGACGCACAGAAGGTAGGTGTAATACTTATTTCTTCTAACAAAGGGTTGGTTGGAAGCTTGAATGCTAATTTAATATATTCTCTAAAACAGGTGGTAGCCGAAGCGGACACTTCCAAAATAATTGACCTAATTACTTATGGTAAAAAAGGTCAGATACTAGCTGGAAGGCTTGGAAAAAATATTAATGCAGATTTTCAAAAGATAGAAAAGGGTCCTAAAATTGAGGATATTTATCCAATTTCGCAGTACATAAGCGACGCATACGCAAAGGGCGAATACAGTAAATTTTATTTAATATATAATTTTTTCAATTCTACTCTAAGTCAAAAACCTGTTCTTAAGCAGTTGCTTCCTTTTTCTGATGACTTGCTTAAACAGCTTGAAGACCCGGACAACCTTCCAACTTCAAACGACATTGATTATGTGTTTGAGCCAGATGTTAACCAAGTTTTGGAGCACTTAGTGCCTAGAATTTTAGAAAGCCAAATTTATCAGGCGGTTTTAGAAGCCGAAGCTAGCGAGCACAGCGCGAGAATGATAATGATGAAGAACGCGACCGAAGCGGCGGGTGACTTGATATCTGACTTAACCCTAACTTTTAACCAATTAAGGCAAAATAAGATTACTACCGAGCTCGCCGAAATTACTTCCGGTAAAATCGCTTTAGAATAAAATGAACGAAGAAGAATTTAACCATTTTAATCCTTACGAGGGTAAAAAAGAATCTGGCTTAACACCAGATGAAAAAGATTTGGTCGCAAGTGAATTATTTGCTGAACTTCTTGCCTCTTTGAAAGGCACTCAAGCAAGGGATCAGTTGGCAGAATTTATGATACCTGAGCTTGACGAAGATACTCCTGAGCAAGATGTAACGCCAAATCTTGAACGGCTTAAAGAGTTTTTGGTAAATAATGGTGTTGTTACCGGGCGAGAATTAGAAGAAATAGTTGAGCGAATAATAATTAAACTGCCCGACTTAAAACTTTCCCAAGAAGCAAATATTGCTACTTGGCAGCCTAGGGTTCAGAATTTTCTTGCAGATGAATTGCGTAAGTTTAACACTAACAATTCCGACACGGAATAAATATAATATATGAATAATAAAGGAAAGATTACACAAGTTATTGGTCCAGTGGTGGACGTAAAGTTTGAAAAGGATTTGCCTGCAATATTTAACGCGCTTGAGGTTAATATTGCTGAGGCAGATGGAAAAAGCCATAAGCTCGTTTTAGAAGTCCAGCAGCAGCTTCCTGGAAACACAGTCAGGACCGTGGCAATGTCCTCAACAGATGGGCTTAAGAGAGGTGCCGAGGTTCTTAATACTGGCTTGCCTATTTCAACACCTGTGGGAAAGACCACTTTAGGCAGGATTTTTAACGTTTTGGGCGAGACCGTAGACGGCGGAGAGGTTGTAAAAAGTGAAAAAAAATATCCAATACACAGACATGCTCCCAAATTTGTTGACCAAAATACACAAACGGAAATTTTGGAAACCGGAATTAAAGTTATTGACCTTATTTGCCCAATTCTAAAAGGTGGTAAAGTTGGTTTGTTCGGTGGTGCGGGTGTAGGAAAAACAGTGGTTATACAGGAGCTTATAAATAATATTGCTAAAGCACATGGTGGAGTTTCGGTTTTTGCTGGTGTTGGGGAAAGAACTCGCGAAGGAAACGACTTGTACCATGAAATGAAAGATGCAAAAGTTTTAGACAAGCTTGCTATGGTGTTCGGGCAAATGAATGAACCACCAGGCGCCAGGGCACGTGTAGCTTTAACAGGACTTTCAATGGCTGAGTATTTCCGCGACGAGGAAGGCCAGGATGTTTTAATGTTTATAGATAACATTTTCCGTTTTACACAAGCTGGTAGCGAAGTATCTGCTCTCTTAGGGCGTATTCCATCGGCTGTGGGTTATCAGCCGACTTTGGCAACGGAAATGGGTGAATTGCAGGAACGCATTACTTCTACAAACAAGGGTTCTATTACTTCTGTTCAGGCTGTTTACGTTCCAGCAGACGACTTAACCGACCCTGCTCCAGCAACAACTTTTGCACATTTAGACTCCACTGTCGTGCTTTCTCGTGCATTAACTGAGCTTGGTATTTACCCAGCTGTGGACCCGCTTGATTCAACATCTACTATTTTGGACCCGAATATTGTAGGACAAGAACATTACGAGGTTGCTAGGGGCGTACAAAAAACCTTGCAACGCTATAAAGATTTACAAGACATTATTGCAATTTTGGGCATGGAAGAACTTCCTGAAGATGACAAAATTATTGTTGGTCGCGCAAGAAGAATTCAGCGCTTCCTTTCTCAGCCGTTCCATGTAGCGGAAATATTTACCGGTGCGCCTGGTGTATTTGTTTCTCTTAAAGATACTATAAGCGCGTTTAAAGAAATTTTGGAAGGTAAGCACGATGACAAGCCAGAGTCGGCCTTTTATATGAAAGGCGGCATAGAGCAGGTTAAATAACTCTATCCTAATGAACTTATGAGCTAGCGAAATACTATCGGGTTATTTAATTTTGCAGTTCAAAAAGTTTGCGAGTTCGAAGAAATTTATATGAACTTAATTACTTTTAAATTGGTGACGCCAGAAAAAACCGTTCTAAATATGGAATTGGTAAGTTTGACCTGTCCTACAACAACAGGTCAGATAACAATTTTGCCAAATCATGAACCGCTTATTTCAACTTTAGTGCCCGGAGAAATGAAGGCTAAAACTAGCGATGAAGAATATTTGCTTAATGTGGCGGGAGGGTTTGTGCAAGTACAGGCCGGAAGTCAGGTAGTCGTTTTAGCAGATGCGGCGGAGCACTCATATGAAATAGATTTAAAGCGAGCCGAGGAAGCAAAAAAGCGCGCGGAAGCAGCAATGAAAGAAGTCAGGGTGAATCAGGAAGAGTACGCAAAAGTTGCTGCTGCTTTGGAAAGAAGCCTTGCCAGATTAAATGTAGCAAGAAAAAGATCTCGCAGAAAAAATCCAATTACCTCGGAAGGTATATTGGAGGAATAATTTGTAACATGAAATTTGAATACAAACCAGTCTCAGATTTAGAAAACTTTGGCTGCGAAATATATAGTTTGCTTGTGGAAAACTCTAAGCAAACTTTTTTCGTTGGCGGGACTGTGCGTGATATTTTACTGAAGCGAAACGTAAAAGATGTTGATATTTCTACTAGCATTAAACCTGAAGTTGTTGCTGAAATTTTAAAAAAGCATTACATAGATTTCAATCAAACATACAAAAATTTAGGAATTATTATTGCTTTAAAAGAACAACATGCGATTGCAGTTGCTACGTTTAGGAAAGAAGCCTACTCTAAATCCCGCTATCCTAAAATTACGTTTATACAGGAAGCAAAAAAAGATAGCGAGAGGAGAGACTTTACTATAAACTCCTTATACTTAAGCTTAAAAAACGGTCAAATATTAGACTTTCATAATGGCCTAGAGGATATAAAAAAGAAAAAGATTTGTTTTATAGGAGACCCGAAAAAACGCATTACAGATGATCCTCTGAGGATAGTTAGAGCGCTAAGATTTTCTCTAGAATTAAATTTTAAAATTGAAAATAAAAGTTATCTTGCCATAAAAAATAAGTTTTTAACTTTAGGAACTTTAACTAAAACAAAAATTTTTAGTGAAGTTGAAAAATTAACAAACTTAAGTCAAAGAAAAATATTAATTAAGTGCTTAACTAACGAAAAAAATCTTGACAAATATTTCAAAAGCAGATAAAATAAATTTGTTGAACTAAAAAACTGTATTAGAAACCAATTGTAAAAAACAGAAACGTCAGGAGCGGAAATTTTTTTTACTACTAATCCGCATTTATGCGGAAGTAGAAAATTAAGAAAGCATTAGGCCAAAATTCAGCATAATGCTTTCAAGGGAGAGCCTCATGGCTGTCAAGAAAAAAGCTAAGAAGAAAGTAGCTAAGAAGAAAACCGCTTCCAAAAAGAAGCGCAGCTAGTCTTCTTAAAATCCGTTTTACGGAACATAAAGCCGCCCCAAAACAGGGCGGCTTTATGTTGGTTGGCGCACCTTGCTTTTTAAAAGCAAGTTTAGTATAATAATCGAAGGTCAATATCAATATATCGCGGGATAGAGCAATTGGCAGCTCGTCAGGCTCATAACCTGAAGGTTCCCGGTTCGAGTCCGGGTCCCGCAACCATAAACCATTCGCTAACGCTCAGGTATATGGCGCGGTCATAAGTCGCGTTTTGAGTGTTGCGACCATTTGTTTATATTGGCGAATGGTTTATGACCTTACTCGGCCCCGTTTTGGCGGGAGAGTGTTTAGGGCATGAAGGCGACAAATATAATAGCAAAATCGTGACAGATTTTTCCCGCTGTCCGCGGGATTTATTTTGTTCGTAATTACGCGTGGCGGTCACGCTTAACGTGACTGTTGCCGCGCTTAGCGCGGCGGAGTAGCTGAAGTGTTACCCGCCCGAACGTACCCCGCCAGAATGAAACTTTCGGGCTAGCGTTCGGTACGGGCGAGGAGCGTGGGACTCATAAGTCACCTAAGTGATCCGGGGTTTCTATAATATGTTTTATGCATATGTTTTATGCATATGTTTTAAAGAACACTAAAGGAATTCTATATAAAGGATCAACGGATAATTTAGAATAAAGGAGCATAACTCAAAATTATTTAAGTCATTCACGAGAGGTAGGGGAGCATGGATACTTGTGTATTTTGAAGAGTTTAACACTAGGCGAGAGGCGGAAATACGAGAAAAGTATTTTAAGTCTAAAGCTGGGTGGTTCTATTTTAAAAATACGTTACATCTATTATAATGGCGGAGTAGCTCAGTTAGTTAGAGCGTGGGACTCATAAGCCCAAGGTCGGTGGTGCAATTCCACCCTCCGCTACCAAAACACTTTGGGACTCATAAGTCACTTAAGTGATCGGTGGTGCAATTCCACCCTCCGCTACCAGTCTTCGCTAAAGCCACGGCTGGCTATGGCCAGCAATATCTAAAGAAGGCTGTCCGACGAAGTCACCTAAGTGACGAAGTTGGACATACATTTAGTCTATAAATTTACATGGGACCGTAGCTCAATTGGTTAGAGCACTCGCCTGTCACGCGAGAGGTTACGGGTTCGAGCCCCGCCGGTCCCGCCATTAGAAAATGCCTCACCTTTATGGTGGGGCTTTTTCTATGGTTAGAGTGGGCGAAAAGTTTATCCGCCGTAGTTTTAGCGAAGGAGGAAGCCCCGCCGGTCCCGCCAGTAGAAAACCATCTTGCTTAAGATGGTTATTAGGGCCTAGGCAGGTTAGAGCTGCGGCTGAAACTATATGCTAAAATTATCCTATCAGCCCAAGAGAAAATCAAAGCCTTAAAAGAAGTAGCTAAAATATTAAGATAAAACTTATGGTTGAGTATAAAAAGGGAGTCGGAATAAATTTTACAGACATACTAAAAGAAAAGCGTATTGAAAAGCAAGAAACAATGGCCATACCCGAAACTCTTTCAGGTCAAGAGGTGGCAGATTTATTTCAAAAGGCTTACGCTGAACTAACTTTGAATATCAAGGAGCATTTAGTTGATTCCAATGTCATACTAACTACAGCAGGATTGAAGGCTCAAACCGAATTTTTTGTAGATATAAAAGGCGAGGAGGATGCTGCCGGAGTGCAAGTACAGGTTAACAAACTAAATGAACTATTCAAGATACTAAATCCAGAGATTAAATTTTCTATGGTAAAAAAATCTATAAGTCCGCCTCGTAGAGGTAAGCGACAAATGGTTTCTATACAGAGCTTATTAGGTGCTGAAAGAGTTAGTAAAATCAGCAAAATTCCTGGCGTTATCCCTTTTGATAAAAGTACTGGTTGGGACGGTTTTGTTAAATGGCGTAGTAGCATTGCGAAAAACTTTGGTGCTCTCCAAGAAACAGGAACAAAACCTTTTGTAGACGACGAAGCATATACAAATGTATTAGCTGGCTTAATGAAAGGTTATCCTGATACAGCGATTTACGATTTTGCTGAGTGGTTCCCAACTGACAGATCAAAAGGTATGCAAGATTCGGAAATCCCATTTACTGGCTTATATTCAGAAGCTGAACCCAATTACGATTTTTACCCAGAACACGCTAATAATCCCGATATTAAAGAAAATATACAGCAAGCAGGTAAAATTTTGCAGCAATTTTACGAAAGTGATTGGCATAAACAAATAACGCAGGAATTACAGCATCATAAACGAAACGATAGCTGGCAAGTAGGAGGTGGGTAAGGGAGTATTTTGCCAGGCTGCTTAAGATGCTTGGTCAAGAAGACGCAATTATTTGCGTTTCAATCACGATATAACAGCAATAATCTTACTGCTGTTTTTTATTTTTTCCATAAAATGCTATAGTGAAGCATATTAAAAATGTATTATGAAATTTAACAAAAAACATTTAGTGTTGGTAGGTGTCATAGGCTTAGCTATTTTAGCTGTTGCCTTTTTGAATAAAAAACCTGCTTTGCCCGTTGAAAATAAGCAGGAAAGCGCCCAAGCTATTAAAAATCAAATAACCATAGTGGATAGCGTTGGTCTTGAAGCCGCCGAAAAAAACGAAATAAAGGCAGAAGTAGATGTTTATATGAATAAATATAAATTGCCCAAAGATATAGAGAATGTTTATACAATTCAAATACAGTCGCGAATAAACAATGCTTTAAAAGTTGAGACAAACCCAGGAGAACAACCCGACGATTTCCGTAGCATCCTTTATTTAAGAAATGTGAATGGAGTTTGGCGCTTGGACGAAAGCGCTGGACCTGAGTGTGCCTTTGAGCTGTTTGAAAGAGGGGAGTGTGAATAAAAAAATAGACTTGCTATAATGCAAGTCTATTTTTTTTATGGTTATGCAAATTTAAAATTTTGTTATAGAGTTTTTCGTATTCTGTAACCATTTTATTATCGCTAAAGGTGTTTACAGAGTACTCGTGACAGTATTGGCGGCTTATTTTATGAATATTTTTAATTGCCCTTACGGTTTCCTTCATATTTTTTACAACATATCCTGTTTTAGCGTATTCAATAATTTCCGGAATTGAGCCCAGATTGTTAGCGATCACCGGGCAACCGGAGGCCATGGCCTGAACGATGGTAAGCCCAAATGGCTCCGGCCATGTTGTCGGGTGCAAGGTACAAAGAGCTCTTTGAAAAAGGTTAATTAAAGACTCTTCCGACAGTTCACCTATGTATTTAACATCTTTTCTGTGCAATTTGAGTTTTGGTTTTATATATTTTTCAAAGTAGAGTTTAATATGAGGAATCTGAGAGTCGTACTTGGCAGCTATAACGAGTTTCATTTTAAGCTTTACGGCTGCTTCTATGGCTAAATGAGGCCCTTTTTCCGGGTCTATGCGTCCTGCAAACAACAAAAAATTTTCTGGGGATCTTCCTGGTTTATACTTTTTAAAATTTAGGCCGTTATAAACTTTGCCTAACAAATTTGTTTTGGGGTATTTGTTTAAATAACTAATTTGTGATTCAGAAATACCTGTTAGAAATGGTTTGTTTAGTAGCGAAAAGTATTCAGCAGTTTCTTTGTCAAAGGCTCCATGCCAAGTTACTAAAACCGGAACTTTGGACATATTGGCTGTTGGTAAGCTAGGTAGAGAAAAATGGTCATGTATTATATCGAAGCCTGATGTGCTGGAGTAAGCAAAACCTGCATGCATCAAATTTTGCACATTTGGTCTGTATACATTTTCGCTTTGGTATTGTCTTAAATGTTTTGGAATAAGACTTTTTAGTTTAGCGCTAGTTTTGGAATCTCCGCTGGCAAACAACGTAACTTCATGACCCCGTTTTACTAGCCCTTCTGTTAGCCAATGCACCACTCTTTCTGTTCCCCCGTATTTTTTTGGAGGAATGCTTTCTACAATAGGCGCTACAATTGCTATTTTCATAGCCGAAATTTAACAGCTAAACCTGTATTTAAAATTAAAACCCCTTTTTAAGGGGTTTTAAAATTTAAAGTCTAACGTTTATTTTTTTAGGCTCGGATTGCGGCTTTTTTTGGAAGACTACGCTCATAATACCGTTCTTGCAAACCGCTTCGGGTTCTTTGGTTTCGTCTATTTCGCCAGGCACCGCAATGCGGTATGAAAAAGAAGCGGAAGCCTTTCTGTAATATTTTTTATTTTCACTTCCGTCTTCTTGGTCCCGACTGCCACGTATCCACAAAACTCCTTTGTCAAAAGTTACGTCAACTTTTTGGGGTTCCAGACCAGGTACCGCGGCTTCTACCCTGACCGTTTTGTCATCTTCTGAAACCGTTAGTCCGGAAGAGGGTAAAAAGGCCGACCAGTCTTCGTCGTCAAGCCAGGTTTGCCATTTGGAAGGGCCCATAAAAGCCCTTGGTATAAGATCAAACGCCATATAATAATCTCCTTCCTGTTAATTGCTCAATATTTTAAAGTAATTAACAGTATAAATTATTAATTCTATTATCACTCTACACCAGAGAGTGATAATTTGTCAAGAGTAAATAAAAAACCAGCTATAACAGGCTGGTTGTTAGTCGTCGTCGCGGCGAGGAATGAATTCTTTGCGCGTTGGGACCGCGGGTTGGTTGTTTTGAAAGTCCGGTGCTGTTGGCACCTTAACCTGTCTGCCTCTTTCCTCAAGGCATGCGTCGTCAATCCGAGCACCTTCTTTATTTTCCCAAGACATGTTCCCTCCAGTCTAGTGGATTTAACTACTTTTTTTTACCATAAAATAATTTTTTTGTCAATGTAAAGCAAAGTGTGCTAAAATTTTTTATATGACTACATTTTTATATGCGATTATTGTTATATTTGTTTTGGGTTTTGGCGCACTGCTGTATTTTTTGCTCGACTTAAAGAGAAAAAGCGAAAGTACGGACGACACGCAGGCTTTAAAGGTTATGATGGAATGGATGAAAGAAATGAAGCAAAGTACCGAGCAAACCCGCGAAGGTATGCAAAGAAGCATAGACGAAACAAATAAAGCTATAAACGAAAGGCTGGATAACGCAGCCAGAGTTATTGGCTCTTTGTCAAAGGAATTAGGCGGCATTTCACAAATTGGACCGGACATAAGAAGGCTGAGTGAAACTCTTGCAAGTCCCAAAATGCGCGGAAATTTTGGTGAGGAAATGCTTGAAAATATGCTCTCTCAAATCATGCCCAAAGACTCTTATAAAATTCAGTATAGATTTAAAAATGGAGAGACGGTGGATGCATGCATTTTTATCGGTTCAACTATTTTGTCTATAGACAGTAAATTTTCTTTAGAAAATTTCAGGCTGTTTAAAGAGGCCAATACAGAAGAGTCGCAGGAAACTTTACGTAAGGCATTTTTAAAAGACGTAAAAAAACGTGTGGATGAGATTTGCAAAAAATACATCCTTCCTCAAGAAGGTACTTTCGACTTTGCCTTAATGTATGTCCCAAGTGAAGGTATATATCAAGAAGTTATAGAGGCTGACGACATAATTGAGTACTGCCGGGCAAAAGCCGTTATCCCAGTTAGTCCAAACACTATGTATATATACCTCCGAAACATAATGCTTTCTTTACGTGGCCAAGAAATAAACAAAAAGGCACAGGAAATCTTAAAAATGATTTCAGGAATAAAGACCGAAAGCGATAAATTTTCCAAAAATTTGGATATTTTGGGCACTCACATAAAAAACGCTGGCAATACCATGGGTACCGTTACTACTGACTTTACACGCCTAAAATCGAACATTCAAAATGCGGCTAATTTAGAACTTGATTCGACGGATACTGTACCGGAACCTACGAAACTTATTGAATAATGAGGTTAAAAACATTGCCCGAAAACCCAGGGTTTACCTTGATTGAAATTTTGGTCGTAGTGTCAATAATTGGCCTATTGGCAAGTATAGCTATGGTTGGTTTACGAAACGCCAGGACACGGGCTTTAACTACTAGAGTAAGTGCGGATTTGGTACAAATTCAAAAACAAATTGACGTAACCAGATTAAGGCGCAACGCAACAGTTTTACAAATTACGGGCAGTGGATGTTCAGATTGTGCAAGCAGGAATACGAAAGTAATAAGCAATTTTGCAAACATGGCGACTTTGCAAAGTTCTTGGAGACAGTTAGGCTTTGTAGATAGCCCAATGGACCCTTGGGGAACTCCATATTTAATAGACGAAAATGAACTTGAGGCGGGTCCTAGTGACTGCCGATACGACAGCGTGTGGAGCGCGGGTCCAAATGGTATAAATAATGCAGGTGGTGCAGACGACGTTCAGACAAATATTACTCATTTCGTTTGTCCAAATTAAACTTTTATGGGAGAACTTTCTAAAAACACATGGGAAGGTCAGGAAAAAAAGGTTACAATGACTGGTTCGGAGCTTGTCACTGCTGAATATAAATTTGTTGTTTCCCGAAATTTAATAAAGGGCCTGTATTACTTAAACAATCTTTTGGAAATCCTGTTGCCTCACCATATTCCGCATATACGACAAGCCGGAGCAAATAAATATATTGCCGACTTTGTTCCTCACGACGAAAGACATGAAAAGCTGCAAAGTAATCTGGACACTGAAATTGGCCTTTCTGTGGAAGAGGATGTTGAGAAAGATGTACGTATTAAAGAATTGAACGCTGAATTGCTGGAATTAGGTATATACGGCGACAATAAAAGCGGCCGTAATTACATTATAGACCCAAGCGGGAAGGCAGAATATGTAGACGCAATTTTACCTTGGCAAATTATTAAGGTATTTAACAAAAGTTCGTCTAACCAGACTTCTTATGGTTTAGATTTAAACGTAGACTTTAATAAGCTGTCAGAAAAAGTTTCAGGGTTACCGGACCCAAGCTTAAAGCAAAAAGCTGCTTCTTTTCTTTCGCGATTAAATCAACTATGGGAAGAAGAAAGCCAAAAACAAGATTTATCAGAGTATTTGCACAAAATAAATTAATTATAAAAAAATGTCTATACGAAATCCAGATCAAAGAGTAGGAGTGTTTGTAGATGTTCAAAATTTGTATTACAGTGCGCGAAATATTTACGGAGCCAGAATAAAGTTCAACGAAATTTTAAATGCAGCTGTAGCAGGAAGAAAACTTATTCGAGCTATTGCTTATGTGGTAGAGGCAAAAATGCCAGAGGAAGAGAATTTTTTTGAGGCATTAGAAAAAGCGGGCTTTGAAGTTAAAAGAAAAGAGCTACAAACTTTTGCCGGTGGCCATCAGAAGGGTGATTGGGACGTGGGCATTGCTATGGACATAGTTAAGCTTATGAACAAGCTAGATGTTGTTGTTTTATGCAGCGGCGATGGAGACTATGTACCACTCCTAGAATATATGCAAATGTCCGGACAATTTACGGAAACCTTGGCCTTTGGTAAATCTTGTAGCGCTAAAGTTAAAGAGCTTACAGACCATTTTATTGACTTAGACGAGAACCCGAAAAAGTTCTTAATGCCAATTAGGAAGAATTAATAAACACAGGTTTTTTACAAGTAATCTTTGCAAACAACCTATCCGCTTTTTGTTTTATAAAATATGGAAACAATACGAAATATTGAACACGAGCCAGAACTTTCGGAATTTGAAGCGGAGTTTTTGGCGACAAATTTTCCGTCCGATAAGGTAACTAAACAGACCGAAACAGTTATGAGCAAGGGGGCTGAAACTGACCGTTTTGTTAATTCGTTAATTAACAAAGGGGTATTAATTAATTCAAAAAGTAAATCAAATAAAGATTTTTGGTATTTGATAAGAATAAAATGAAAATAGTGTTAGACACCAACGTACTCATTGACGGTTTTAAAGACGAGTATTCTTACGAAAAGAAGATTATTAACGCTGTTATAGGCGGAGAAATCACAGCTTATGCCAATAAACAAACTCTGCGGGAAAACCGTTTGCTTTTGGGTATGCGAGTAGGGGACAATTCATATTTAGAGGAATTAAATCGTTTTTTCTCACAAGTAAATAACGTTGTTAACAGAAGGCAGATTCATATTGTAAGCGATCCTGAAGACAATAAAATTCTTGAAAGTGCAGTTGAAGCCAGGGTTGACTACTTAGTAACCAATGATAAAGCCTTACTAGAGCTAAACAATTATCAAAATATTAAAGTGGTTACGCCTATAGACTTTTGGAAAACTTATAAAGACGAAGGTATGGACTTATGGAAGCAATGGATAAACTACGTAAAAAATTCCAAATAACAAATATTATTTTTTTTATAACTTTTTGAGATTTTACTGTTTTGATGACTGTAATTTAGTGCTTATACAAATCAATGCATTCAACAGAAGCCTTACTATCTGGACTTAATAGTGAACAAGCAGAGGCCGTTAAACACACTACGGGCCCGCTTTTAATAGTGGCTGGCGCTGGTACTGGAAAAACAACTGTTATAACCAGAAAAATCGCGTTTTTAATTGAACAAGGCTATGCAAAGCCTGAAGAAATTTTGGCACTAACCTTTACGGACAAAGCGGCAGGGGAAATGCAGGAGCGTGCAGATATGCTTTTGCCTTTGGGTTATAACGATATTTGGATTTCCACTTTTCACAGCTTCGGGGAACGTGTCTTAAAATCGCATGGCTTGGATATAGGCCTCCCGAATGATTTTAGACTTTTAAACGAAATACAAGCATGGATACTTCTTCACAACAACTTTGAAAAGTTAAAGCTGGACTACTATCGGCCAATTGGAAGCCCCAACAGATTTATAGATTCATTATTAACCCATTTTTCTCGTTGTAAAGATGAGCTAATAACCCCCTCTGAATACTTGACGTATGCGGAAGAATTAAAATTGGGCAAACAAAAGCCTACAAGTAAGCGCACAAAAGAGCCTAAAAAATTGGTGACCGAAACTCAAGAAATTGACCAGACTGAAATAGCTAGAATACAAGAATTGGCTAATGCTTTTTCCGCTTATCAAAAACTTTTGCATGAGAACGATTACTTGGATTTTGGTGACTTAATTAACTGCACCTTAGAACTCTTTACTAGGCGACCACAGGTATTAAATCGTTTTAGAAAAAAGTTTAAGTATATAATGGTTGATGAATTTCAAGATACCAATTTTGCACAGTACCAGCTTGTTAAAGCCTTGGCCGGAGACCAATCAAACCTTACGGTCGTGGGAGACGACGACCAGTCTATATATAAGTTTAGAGGTGCAAGTGTTTCAAACATTTTAAAGTTTAAGGAAGATTTTCCGACCTGCAAAGAAATTACCCTTGTCGAAAACTACCGCTCTAGCCAAAATATTTTGGACTTGGCTTACAATTTTATCCAGGCAAATAATCCAGACCGCTTGGAGGTAAAACTAAAAATAAACAAACATTTAAAAGCAGTTTCCGAAAAGGGTGAGGGTGTAATTTCGGTCCTGGAATCCGATGACTTAGGTGCCGAACTGAACTCTGTAGCAAAAAAAATTTTAGAAATCTATTCGAGCGAAGGCTCTGGGGCTTCATGGAATGATTTTGCTGTTTTAATGCGAGCGAACTCTGCGGCAGAAGAGATTATACCTATTTTTGACTCATATCACATACCATATACATTTTTGGCTAATAAAGGGCTGTACAAAAAGCCAATAGTGCTAGATGTTTTGTCATACATGCGTATTTTGGACAATATATCGGACTCTAAGTCATTGTACCGCGTCCTTTCGCTCCCTAAATTTAATATAAGCCATTTAGAGCTTTCGGTTTTGTCTGCCTATGCTCATAAAAAAACCATAAATTTATTTGATGCAATTTATCCGGCGCTGACTTTTCCAGAACTTTCAGAAGAAGCAAAAAGCAGCTTAAAATTTCTTTGGGAAAATATACGCACCCACTCTGAAATGGCCAAAAGCTTTACCGCTGCAGAAATGTTGGTTCGAATAATTCGCGACTTATCTTTTGAAAAAACTCTGAGTGAAGAGTCGGATATAGCGGCCCAGGCGCGTGAGCATTTGGAGCAGTTTTATAAGCGCATAGAAGAGTTTGAAAAGCAGAATGAGTATAAAAGTTTGCATGAGTTTTTGCTTGACTTAAGCCTAGAAATGAAAGCCGGTAGTGAAGGTGCTATAAAATTCGACCCCAATAGTGGGCCAGAAAGCGTTAAAATTATGACAGTCCACGCTTCTAAAGGGTTGGAATTCAAAAATGTCTTCCTGGTTAATATGGTTGATCAACGTTTTCCAACTAGGCAAAAGAGTGAGTCTATTGAAATCCCTGAAAAACTTGTAAAGGATATTTTGCCCCAGG
Organism: Candidatus Doudnabacteria bacterium; assembly: GCA_016788665.1. GTDB lineage: Bacteria > Patescibacteriota > Doudnabacteria > UBA920 > UBA920 > JAEUSF01. The sequence goes on from JAEUSF010000003.1 coordinate 92,699, forward strand.
GTGATTTTCACCTGCAAGAAGAACGTCGCTTGTTCTATGTGGCGGTCACCCGGGCAAAAAACAAACTTTTTCTTTCATGGGCGAAGGACTATGGCGGCAGTCGAACAAAAAAGCCTTCACAATTTTTGGTTGAAACTTCGTTGGTGCCCAGCGAGAAAATAAACCGCGCAACAGGGAAGGTGGTTTTCACCAAGCCTTTAGTTTTACAAAGTGTTTCTCAAAAAGAAGGTTACGCTAGTTTACCGAACAAATTTTCTTATACCCAACTGACAGACTTCGAAAACTGTCCGTTAAAGTATAAATATGTCCACTACCTAAAAATACCTTGGGTCGGAAGTCACCATATGAGTTTCGGTTCCTCAATTCATAAAACATTCGAAGAGTTTTTAAAACAGTATAAAAATAACCAGGAACTTACACAGTTAGATCTGTTCGGAAAAAGACCCAGCGAGCAACCTCTGCCCGATTTTAGTCTTTTAGAAAACTACTACGAAAAATTTTGGATTGATGATTGGTACCCTAGTAAAGATGAAAAGGAAAAGTACAGACAAATGGGCCGTCGCATGATGCGCTATTTTTACGATAATCTTGATAATCAGAAGCCTGTCGCCAAATATATTGAGAAGTTTTTCAAACTAAAGCTTGGAGAGTTTGATTTTGTTGGCAAAATTGACCGCGCTGACCAGTTAAATAACGGTTTAGAAATTATAGATTATAAAACGGGCAAGACACCCAAAACAAAGAAAGACTTTGACCAATTGTATATTTATCAGTGGGCAGCCGAGGAATTTTTAAAAGAAAAGGTTTTAAGTCTAAAGTACTGGTACTTGCAGGAAAATGATTTTGTCGAAGAAAGTTTGGCAACCAACGAAGAAATACAAACTTTAAAGGAAAAGCTGAAGGGGCTTATGCATAGGGTTGTCGAAGCTGTGAAGTATAATCAGTTTAAAGAATTACATAAAAAAACCAAGGAGCATAATTGCGAATTCCTGGACTTGGAGTAGTTTTTTGTTTTGGTTTAAATTGTGATATAATATGATAAATACTGACCCAAGAAAATATTTAATAACCATACTGTTTGCAACTATTCTGTCAGGCTTTTCGCTGGTTAGTATTTTGGCCTACAAATCTCCAGTAGACTCAAGCTGGCAGATAATTATATTTTTGTATATTAGTATCTTTTTGTTCACGGTAGGGATAATAACAGGCCTAGGACTTTTAGCCAGAAGGCTTTTATCGTCAATGAGGTTTATGGAGAGTCTTTCTCATAGTCTTAGACAAGCATTTTTTGTAAGCACGTACCTAATTTTATGTTTAATACTTTCTTCTTTAGGCCTTTTATTCTGGTGGGTCGCACTTAGTCTACTGCTTCCATTTGTTACACTCGAGGCGTTTTTAAACCTCAAAATATAAACCAAATGACAGATTTACCCAAGGAAAACAAAACTGCCGCCCCACAGCAACCAGACAATCAGGAGAACCTGACATTTTTTAATGTAATGCCAAAAAATAAAAGTTCAAACCTTATTAGGCCAGTTGTAAAAACAGTTTCAACACCTGCCGAAAAAGGCTTGTCATCCGATTTACCCAAAGAACCAGGTTTCTTTAAAAAAAACATTAAATATTTTTTAATATTTATATTTTTATGCATACTCGGAACAGCGGGGTATTTTTATGCCCCCAGTTTTTTTGTTGACGACTATAAGTCCCAAAACTATCTCGCGACACAAACAGAACAGAATGACCAAACTTCTGAACAGAAAAATAAATGGCTTCTGGATTTTTTTGGAAAGACTGACTGCGAACAGGTTCTCTGCGGCGACGAGGCAGATCCGGACCATGACGGTTTAAAGAACCTGGAAGAATTCGACCTGCAAACTGACCCCAACAATGCTGATTCCGACAAAGACGGAATAGCTGACGGGGATGAGAAATATGTTTTTCTGACTAATCCTTCAAACGAGCACTCCGGTGTAAATAGTAATTACACGGATGCCGATTATGCAAAAAACGCATACGACCCAAAAACTGATGCTAAATATTTGGATAGCGAAATTGCAAATTTGCATGCAAAAATGAAGCAGTTTAGCTTGCATCAACCAACCATTACTACATTGGAAGAGCCTTTGTTAAATATTTACAAGTTTAACCAAGATTCACCTTTTGCCACAACAACGCCTTCAACAGTTTCACCAGCCCCTTCGTCTACCACAGACTCCGTGTTACCCAAAGAAACCGACCTGTCTCCTGCAGCAAAGCAAGACAGGGACACACAAAGGTCATTAACCATTAAAAACATTGGCGTCGCTCTAGTTAAGTATGGCGAAGGCAATTCTGGAAAATTTCCATCCTCAAACAGCTTTAGCCAAATGTATTCGACAGTTAAGGTGTACTTAAAAACAGCAACAAATCCAACAGACCCTTTGAATGTAAACAAATTTGTGTATACATACACAACAAATGAGGACAGAACTGACTTTACTTTAAGCTATTATAGCGAAACGTTAAATCAATTAATAAAAAAGGCCTTTAAAGACGCCAAAGAAGACAAGCAGAAAATGGAAAGTGCTGGCTTAGATGACCAACGGCGAAATGATTTAGAAATTATAAGGTCTACTCTACTGGTCTACTCGGAAGATAATATAGCCGGGAACGAAATTTATGTTTTCCCGACAAAAGAAAAATACAAAACAGCTTTGGTTCCCAATTACATATCTAGTCTGCCCAAAGATCCTAAAAACCAGTTAGATTATGATTACCAGGTATCGGAAACTTTTGATACCTTTACGTTAAAAAGTATTTATGATGCTCCAGCAAATGGAAAGACAGGCTATATGTGTAATCAAGAAGAGTGCCGGGATTACTAATAAGTTTAATTATTTAGCAATATAAATTTAAGATGATAAATCTTTTGAAAAGACTTTTTGGAAAGACCGTATCTTCAAGCTTTCCAAATATTGTTGCGGCAAAAGTATTGGAAGTAAGTAAGCACCCAAATGCAGACAGATTAAGAGTAGTAAAGTTAGATATCGGAGGCAAACTGGTTGAGCCGGTTGTTTGCGGAGCATGGAATTTTGAAGCGGGCAATGTGGTTGCTCTGGCTTTACCAGGAGCTTTCATTCCGAAAAACATTCATTCCGAAAGATATGAAGGTTTTACATTGGGTAAGGCAAAGCTTCGGGGTATAGAAAGCCAGGGTATGATTTGTGCAAAGTTTGAATTAGGCCTGGGCCCTTTAGAAGACAAACCCGAAATTATGATTCTAAAACCAGACGTTGTTTTAGGTAGCGAATTTAGGCCCGAAATGCTAAAATAAATTGCTCATGCCAATGGGCGATGTGCTGCAGGCCAAATATATGCCCTGAAATTTTAGATTGTTTAGGGTATTTGAAACAATAAGTATAATTAGAATATTTACACATGTCTCGTAACATCCAGATAGATCTTTCGGAGGAAAAAACTCTCAAAACTGAGCTTGAAAAACGAACAGACTTTGAGGCAGTGCGCATTAGGCGCTATTTAAACATGCCCGACTTATCTAGAACAGAAGGTAGCCCCATAAAAGAGGTGGTAGACCGGATACTGGCCTCTGAGTATTTTAAAGATTTAGACATTATACAAACCCCGGAGATAGTCCCTGCGGATGTCAGCTTTGATTTGTTTGATTTTCCTAAAGACCATCCGGCCAGAAGTAAAAGTGACACTTACTACCTAGACGAAAACAATATTCTCCGCACCCATACCACTGTTATGTGGTATTACTATTTAAATGACCCAGAAGTAAAAAAGGCTATTTCTGAAAATAAGCCGGTAGGCGCTTTTAGCTTTGGAAAAGTTTATAGGAAAGACGAAATAGACAGCAGGCACATGAACGTATTTCACCAAATAGATGGCTGGTATCTTGTTCCAAAGTCGGTTAAGACACTGGACCAAAAAGACTTGGAAGAAGCTTTGGGTAACATTGCTAAAGCAATCTTTGGGCCTGAAATTAAATACAGGCTTAACCCTGACACCTTTCCATATACCAACCCCTCTCTAGAAATGGAAGTTGACCTGAACTCCAAATGGGTAGAGGTTACAGGTTGTGGGGTTGTAAAAGGGACAGTTTTAGATAAATTGGGGGTAGATGGTAACAATTATACGGGCTGGGCTTTTGGATTTGGCTTAGAAAGGCTAGCAATTGCAAGTATGGAATTGCCTGATATAAGGCTTTTGTGGAGTGAAGACCCTAGAGTCATTAAACAACTTAAGTTAGGTTCAAAATTCCAAGAAGTCAGTAAATTTCCGCCAGTACCTAGAGATATTTCTTTTATTGTGGACAATTCATTTGTACCCAATGATTACTTTGACTTAATTCGGGAAATCGGAGGTGACTTGGTGGAAGAAGTTTCCCTAATGGACAAATATGAAAATGAAGCCAAATTTGGCAAAAATAAGATTAGCTATACTTACCATGTTGTGTACAGAAGCCCGGAAAGAACCTTAAAGGCCGAAGAAGTTGAGCCTCTTCATAATAAACTGTACGAAGAAACCAGACGGATTTATAATGCGGTATTAAGGTAGTTACGTTTGAAATGTAGTGCAGGCTTGTGGCTAGTCATATATAGGATTCCACCTTTATACAAGCGGAAAAATAAACCAGCTTGGCTGGTAAAAACACCAAAATTTTGCTATAATAAATAGGTAATTTTTAGATATTCTTGTTAAAAATATGGCCAAAGAAGAAAAAGAAAAATCCCGCGAGACGGGATCCGGCTCTGCCGGAAAATCTGCGCAATATACTTCGGAAAACATTACTGTTCTTGAAGGTTTAGAACCGGTCAGAAAACGACCTGGTATGTACATTGGCAGTACTTCCTCAACCGGCCTGCATCACCTGATATGGGAAATTGTAGACAACTCTGTTGACGAAGCTATGGCGGGCCACGCCACAAAAATTGGCGTTCTAATACAAAAAGATGGTGGAGTAACAGTGGTAGATAACGGACGTGGTATTCCAGTTGACCTGCATAAACAAACCAAAAAATCTGCGCTCGAAACAGTTCTGACCGTGCTTCATGCTGGTGGTAAATTTGGCGGTGACGCAAGCGGATATAAAGTATCTGGCGGTCTTCATGGTGTTGGAGCAGCCGTTGTTAACGCGCTTTCAACCAGTCTTGTTGCTCAGGTAAAACGTGATGGTAAGGTTTATGAACAAAAGTTTAAAATTGGAAAACCTCAGGGTCAGGTAAAGGTTGTGGGAAAAGTCGAAAAGAATGACCCTGAACAAACAGGTACCTCCATAACATTTTATCCGGACGGAAGCATTTTTGAAACCGTAGAGTTTAACTATAAAACTGTATTAGAACATTTGCGCAGCCAAGCGTATTTGACCAAGGGCTTGCATTTTATAATAAGCGACGAGCAAGCCGGCTTAACATACCAATACTACTTTGAAGGCGGAATTTTGAGTTACATACGTCAAATTAACAGAAATAGAAAAGCCAAAAGTAACCCAATTTATTTAACTAAAACAGTAGGCGAAGTAGCGGTAGAAATTGCTATACAATATACCGACGATTTTGAAGAACGCATACTGGCATATGCCAACAATGTGTACAACCCGGAAGGTGGTATGCATGTTACTGGTTTTAGAACTGCTTTGACACGCGTTATAAATAACTATGCTGTAAAAAACGGCTATGTTAAAGAAAGTGAAAAACTGACTGGAGAAGACATGCGAGAAGGTCTGAATGCTATTATTTCTGTAAAATTACCTAATCCTCAGTTTGAAGGTCAAACCAAAGCCAAGCTTGGTAACCCGGAAGTAAGAAGCGCGGTTGAGCAAGTAGTGGGAGAAGCGTTGGAAATTTACCTAGAAGAACACCCTCAGGAGGCAGGGAAAGTTGTAGAAAAAGCAATTTTAGCAGCTAAGGCTCGCCTTGCCGCCCGCGCAGCCCGCGACAGCGTTATTCGAAAAGGCGTGCTTGAAGGCCTTGCTCTCCCAGGTAAGCTTGCAGACTGTAGCGAAAGCGATCCTAGCAAATGCGAACTTTATATTGTTGAGGGAGATTCCGCCGGTGGCAGCGCCAAACAAGGCAGAGACCGCAGAAATCAGGCAATACTGCCGCTTAGGGGTAAAATCTTAAACGTGGAAAGAGCCCGTTTAGACAAAACCTTGTCTTCTCAGGAAATAAAAAACCTAATTATTGCGCTTGGTACAGGAGTGGGTGATCTGTTAAATATGGAAAATCTCCGTTACCACAGAATAATTATTATGACCGATGCAGATGTAGACGGCGCCCACATCCGCACCCTTCTTTTAACTTTGTTTTACCGCTATTTCCCGGAGGTTATTCGCAGAGGACATTTATACATAGCTCAACCGCCTTTGTTTAGAGTGCAAGTTGGAAAAGAATTTCAATACGCTTTCTCCGAAGACGAAAGAGATGAGATTCTAAAAGACCTTTTACAGGAAGCTAAGGAAAAAAAACAACTTTCTAAAGACAAAAAAAAGCAGAAAGAAGAAAACGTGGCAGACTCAGGCACACCAGCCTCTTCGGATGACCAGGGTACAGAAGGTGGGGAAATGGGGGAGGTCGCGGGAGTTAAATATACCATTCAGCGCTACAAAGGTTTGGGCGAAATGAACCCGGGTCAGTTATGGGAAACCACCATGGATCCAAAATCCCGTGTCATGCTCCAAGTTAAAATAGATGATGCTGAAAAAGTGAGTGAGATATTCGAAGTGTTAATGGGTGACGAAGTTGCTCCGCGTAAACGTTTTATAACCACCCACGCAAAAAATGTTAAAAATTTGGATATATAAACTAGGAGGTAGAGGGTAGCTAGTAGGTATATTACAAAGCATTCTGGCTACAAACTACTAGCTACTTACTACCAGCTAATATCATTGACATTAACTGCAAAATCACCTAAAATAAATGCACAAATAAATAATTTGTATTCCGGCTGCGCCGGAATATTTTAATACTTGATTATTTTACAATTTTTCGAATTTCGAAATTGGTATATAGCACCCAATCTTTTATGGCCAAAAAATATTTACTCACTCCAGAAGGTTTAATCAAACTTAACGAAGAGCTTAAAAACTTAATTGAAATTAAACGAAAAGAAGTTATTGAACGTATTCGAGAAGCAGCCGCACACGGGGACTTAAGCGAAAACGCTGACTATGCACAGGCCAGAGAAGAACAGTCTTTTATTGAAGGTCGCATTGCTGAAATTGAAGACATGATCAAGAATGCAGAAATTATTACCACTAACGGACACGGCAACCATGTTACAATAGGCTCAACCGTAATAGTAAACGCTAATAGCCAAGAAAGAAAATACACCATAGTTGGAAGCAATGAAGCGAACCCCAAGGAAAACAAGATTTCAAATGAATCATTGGTCGGACGGGCCCTGTTGGGAAAAAAGGTAAAAGAAAAATTCAAGGTAGCTACACCTGCTGGCGAAATGGACTACGAGATTGTTTCGATAGAATAACCTTTAAAATTTTTTAGTTTTTATATAACAAACATCTTATTTACGTAAGATGTTTGTTTGTTTTAAGTCATATTTTATAAAAAGCTTCTGTAAGACAAGTCTGGCTTGGCAGACAAATCAAAATTGGCAATTTTAGCCCATTTTGGTATAATAAATTAACAAATTTAACTTAATTGTCAACATACATGTCTGAACGACTTGAAGATATAATCCAAGCTAGGAAAAACAAACTTGAAAACATTCTTTCGCAAGGTCTTGAAGCGTACCCTTCAAAAACTTCTAGAACACATACTAACGCGGAAGCCCAAAGCGGTTACGAAACACTAATAGATCAGGAAATTACTTTAGTGGGGCGCATAAGGTCCTTTAGGGATATGGGTAAACTTGCTTTTATTACAATTGAGGACGGGTCGGGAAAAATTCAATTGCTTATAAAGCAAGATTTGGTTGGAGCCGAAAATTTTAAGTTTGCTTTAAAAAATCTGGATAACGGTGACTTTTTACAAGCAACTGGCAAACTTTTTGTAACCAAAACAAACGAAAAAACACTTCAGGCTACCAATTTCAAATTGCTAGCCAAAAGCTTGCTCCCTCTACCCACGGAACATTTTGGCATTCAAGACGAGGAGACACGTTTAAGAAAAAGATATTTGGACACGTTGCTCAATAAAGACACAAGAGAAATATTCGTAAAAAAAGCAAAATTCTGGAACTCGATGCGCGAATTCTTGCATACCCGAGGTTTTTTGCATATGGACATGCCTATTTTAGAACCTATCCCTGGCGGTGCTGAAGCAAGGCCTTTTATAACCCACCATAACGCTTTGGATAGAGATTTGTATTTACGAATAAGTCTAGAATTACCTCTAAAAAAAATGCTTGTAGGCGGTTACGAAAAGGTTTTTGAAATCGGCAGGATTTTTAGGAATGAAGGTATAGATACCGAGCACTTACAGGACTACACCCAAATGGAATTCTATTGGGCGTATGCAAGTTTTGACGACATGATGAAAATGGTCAGGGAAATGTATCAGTATGTAATAAAAGAAACTTTTGGAAGCCTGACTATTGAAAACAATGGAGTTAATTGCGATTGGAGTGGGGAGTGGGAAAAATTAAGCTACGTAGGAATTTTTAAAGAACATACAGGACTTGATTTAATGACCGCTACGGATACAGATCTGCAGGAATATTGCGATAAAAATCATATAAATTATGAAGATTTTGCAAGGCGAGGAAGACTTATTGATTTAATTTTTAAAAAAGTCAGGGCTCATATTCCATCACAAAAGCCAGTCTTTTTAGTTGACCAACCTGTAGAATTAGAGCCGTTGGCAAAACGTGACCCTAAGAATCCCAAACTTGTTCAGCGGATGCAGATCTTAGCTTACGGCACCGAGCTCGGTAAGGGTTTTGGCGAACTTAATGATCCCATTGACCAAAAAAGACGCTTTGACGAACAAATGGAGCTTAGAGACAAAGGTGATGACGAGGCACAGATGCTAGACGAATCTTACGTCGAAGCAATGGAATACGGAATGCCACCAAATGCCGGCTTTGGGGTTTCGGAACGGCTTTTTTCAGTCTTATTGAACAAATCTATACGAGAGACGGTTGTGTTTCCCTCTATGAAGGGAAAATAATTTATGGAAGAGAAGCAAATAACAATAGCGGTTGCTATAATCAGAAATGCCGAGGGCGAGCTTTTAATGGCCAGGCGCCATGCCCCTGACCTGCCGAACGCGCATGATAAATGGGAATTTATTGGCGGGGGAGTTGAGTTTGGAGAAGATCCAAAAGAAACCATTATTCGGGAAGTTATGGAAGAATCTGGTTTAGAAGTAAATGTCACAAAACTATTTCCGAAGGTTTTTTCCGAAATTTTACAAGTTCCTGGCAAAATAAATCTGCACGTCATAATCCTGACCTATGAGTGCAAAGTTGTTGGTGGCAGTCTTAAAATCGGCTTAGACGCTCAGGAAGAAATCGCTGAACTGCGCTACTTACCTATTGAAAAGATTAAACTTTTAGATGCATTTAAAAATGTTCACAAAACTATTGAAATGCTAGCAAGCCCTAATGATTAATTTTACAAATCCAATTTTATGTTAGATATAAAGTTTATTCGTGAAAATGCTGAAAAAATTAAAGAAGCCGTAAAGAACAAAAGAATAAATTTAGACTTAGAAAAATTACTTGATCTTGATAGTAAAAGGCGTGATTTGATGACTGAGCTGGAGAGCCTGCAAGCTACAAAGAACGCAGCTTCTAAGGAAATACCTTCTTTAAACTCGGAGGAAAAAAAGGTAAAACTTCTGGAAATGAAGGAAGTTGATTCAAAGTCCTCCGAGGTTAAAGCCCGTCTTTTAGAGGTCGAGCCAGAATTTAAGCAGTTAATGTATTTAGTACCAAATATTCCTAGCCCAGAAACACCCATTGGGCCTGATGAAGCCTCGAATGTACCTTGGCGATATTGGAGCGAGTCACTAGGGGACTTGGATGCCAAAGATGTGGACAAGACCGCCCAAGCGCCTACAAAGTTTTCGTTTCCTGTTAAGGATCACATTGAGCTTGGTCTTTCACTAGACTTACTAGACCTGGAAGCTGGAGTAAAAACCGCAGGCTTTAGAGGTTATTACTTAAAAAACGAAGCTGTTTTAATGCATTACGGGCTTTTGTGGCATGCGCTAAAGAAAATGCAAGAAAAAGGCTTTGGCCTAATGGTTCCCCCGGTACTAGGACGTGAATTTGCTTATTACGGGAGTGGTCATTTTCCTTTTGGTAAGTCTGAACAATATCAGGTTATGACCGAAGAAAGCATGAAAAACGGGATAACCGAACCAACTTATTTGGCAGGAACTTCCGAACCTAGCCTGCTAGCTTATTTCTCTGACAAAACTTTAGAAGAAAAAGATTTACCTATTAAAGTTTGCGGCATTAGCCCCTGTTTCAGAGGCGAGGTTGGCTCTTACGGCAAAGACACTAAAGGTATTTATAGAATCCATGAATTTATGAAAGTCGAGCAAGTTGTTTTGTGCAAAGCCGACATTATGGAAAGCGACAAATGGTTGGAAGCCATGCGCGAAATAGCTCAGGAAATGCTTAAAGACTTAAAACTGCCTCATAGGGTCTTGAATATTTGCACGGGTGACATGGGTGCCGGAAAATACAAAATGTATGACGTAGAAACATGGATGCCTGCTCGAAATGCCTATGGAGAGACTCATTCGGACTCTAACCTGACCGACTGGCAGTCCAGGAGACTGAATATAAAATACAAAACCGCGGAAGGAAAGTCGAAATATGTTTATACTTTAAATAACACAGTTGTTGCTAGCCCAAGAATTATGATAGCCATCTGGGAAAACTTCCAACAAGCTGATGGTAGTATTTTAGTGCCGGAAATTTTAAGACCTTATGTTGGCAAAGACCTAATCAGCCCCAAAAAATAATCGGATCAGAGGCCATTTAAAATAAAATAGGTAACACACTTTTGTAAATGCAAATAAATACCAAAATCCGATTTAAAAAAAGGGACTTTAGGCAAAAGCTGGGTTTTGCAAGAAATCACAAAAGGCAAATCAAAAGCGCTTCTACAGGCAGCGCCGGCAAGGGTAATATTATTACCGGTCTGCATATAAAGACTGGTCTTTTGCTCATTTTTTTGGTCGGTATTATGTACTTAGTTTTTATACCTAATTTTTTGTTTATAAAAAATATTGAGGTATTGGGTCTTAGAAGTGGAGACCGCGATGAAGTCAAAAGACAAATATTCGCTTATTTAAATACTAGAAAATTTTTTCCAGAAAAAAATATATTATTACTAAACACAGCAAAGTTATCCGATTCGCTAACCAGGCAAAACATAAATATTTTAGCGCTCGACTCTATAAAAAAAGACTACCCAAATTCACTAAGAGTTGTATTACTACCACGAATGGCAAAGTTCATGGTTATAGATCAGAATACCGCATATCAAGTATCAGAAGACGGCATTTTGCTTAACAAAGACCCGGCCAACCAAGTCATGAAGCCGTTTGCAAAAGAACTCGTTCTTAAAATACAGCCCGACTGGGTCGTAGGCCAAGAAATCATATCTCGCGAAGAGCTGTTGTTTTTAACCACAGCTTCTGAGGAGTTCAGCTCTTTGGGCATTAATGTAAGCAAACTTATAGCCCCCGAAGGTGGCGAAAGCACATTTTCCGTAAAAACTGATACCGGTTTAGAAATAAAGTTTGAAAATAACTCGGGATGGCAGAAATCGTTAAGTAATTTAAAATCGCTAATTAAACAAGTCCCTGACTTAAAGAGCATGGCTTATATTGACCTTAGAGTAACCGAGCGGGCTTATGTTTGTCCAAAAAATGCCTCATGCTCAACACAGCCACAGAACCCTATAAACACAAGTACACCTGATTCTTTACTTAAAAAATAACTAAGTGCATATGAAACATAAATTACGAAAACCTATTATTATTTCTTTGGGCGGATCGTTAATTTTCCCAGAAGAAATTGATTTGGATTTTTTAAATAACTTTAAAAATCTGCTCGTAAGCCAAATCAAAAAGGGTAATAGGTTTATTCTAATTACAGGTGGCGGAAAAATATGCAGAAAATACCAAGGCGCTTTGCAAATTTCAAGCTCCGTAAATCACCAAGATTTAGATTGGATGGGTATATACGTTACCAAAACAAATGCCAATTTCATTCGGCTTCTGTTCAAAGACTATAGCCACAAAAAAATTGTAGACAATCCAGAAGAAAAATATAATTTCCGGGAAAAAATTTTACTAGCAGGCGGCTGGAAACCCGGATGCAGTACCGACAAAGACGCAGTGCTCATTGCTAAAACTTACGAGGCTGAGACCGTTATAAACCTGAGTAATATAGATTATCTGTACAACAAAGACCCGAAAAAACATTCAGACGCAAAGAAAATATTAAAATCCTCTTGGGATGAACTCCTTAAAATTACCGGCTCAAAATGGAAACCTGGGGCAAACTTTCCGTTCGATCCGAGTGCCGCGAAGCTTGCAAAGGAACTGGGTTTAAAAGTGATTATAGCAAACGGAAAAAATCTAAAAAATTTAAGCAATATTTTAGACGGTAAAACATTTGAAGGAACAGTCGTAGGTTAATTTTTAAAACCCCTGGAGTAGGGGTTTTAAAAATTCTAATTTACTCTATATTGTGATACATATATACTCGTTCCAACATATGGCCTGACATCAGGGTATTCCATTTCATTAATTAAAGACCAGCTGTCTGGCAACAACGGCTTATTAGAACCAAAGGCATATGTCCAAACAAGCCATGCGGTTTGTCCTGGCTTGGTTTTTTCTACAAAACTGGGTGCCAAATCTTCGTCGGTTAAAATAGCGCTTCCGGCAAAGTGGGAAATGTTTTTAGCATATTTTTCACCACCTGTAAAAAGCAAAGGCTTAGCAGGTGTGTGATAATAAACATTCCTATAATATTTGTAGTTAAAAAATTCAAAACTTGTGGCAACAAAAACCGGCTGACCTTCTTCTGCATTTGTTGCTAAGTAATGAGCAGCTGCCCTCATACCAGGTCTTTCGGAAATTTTTAAATCTTTCCAATAACTTACGTAGGCTGCCAAGTTTAATACCAAATACGAAAGCAGTAAAACAGCTGCAAGCCATTTGTATTTAAGTTGTATAAGCCACAAGGCAACTAACGAACTAAAAAATGCTGAGGTGTATAAAAAATATCGGACTAAATATACGGACGATGAACTACCTTTTAGTCTAGCCAGTAATAAAAACAGTAAGCTGCCCATAAAAGGAGCAAGAATACCAAACAAAACCAGCCACTTATGGAAGATACTGGTTTTTTTTATAAACCAAATTACTAACGAAATAGTAATTAAGGTTACGACAAGTAGCCATTTTTGTGTAGAGGGATTTTGAACATTATGAGAAAAACCAACAAGCAGTGTCCATAAAGTAGAAGGTACACTCCATCTGTCCATAGGAGGTATCCAATATCCGGCTCCAACTTGGCGGTACTGATACATAAAGCTTGAAAGCCATGGAATATATGAAACGGCAATAAGCAAGTAGCTTAAAATTAAATAAGTATATTTTTTATACCCACCTCTATGATGAAATATTTTATATATTAGGCCATAAGCGCAAATTGCCGCAGCAGAAAACAACAAATAGTAATGAGTATAAATCATTACGCAAATGCTTAATACGAAGCCCAGATAACTTAACAGCCTAGTGCGGTTTAAGGCAATGTTTTTGGGAAGATGGGGAATATGTTGGCTTTCACTTTCATAAATCGAGTTTTCTGAGTTTATGGTTTTAGTCAAAAAATATGCCGCCATAACAGTGAAAAAAGCGCCCATGGTATACATTCTTGCCTCTGTAGCGTACTGTACCTGAAAAGGATTTACGGCTACTAAAACAGCTGCCCACAAAGCAGCTTTATCGGACCGAAAAGCCTCTTTAACAAATAACCAGGCAGCATAAACAGTTCCAACGCTAAAAAATACAGTCATTGACCTTAAGGAAAGCAACGAATCACCAAAAATATAGTGCCAAAATCTCAAAAAAATGTAATACATAGGGGGATGCACGTCTAAGCCTATCCTGTATAGCATCTCGCCCCAATTGTATTTTATTAGTAGCGCTGAAAAGGCTTCGTCATGCCACAAACTTATGCTAGTGTTGTTATAATACCTTAAAACTATAGCGAGAAGCAGGATGAGTGCCAAATATATTTTGTTTTTCATGATATTTTTTTAATTTTATTCCACCCTATATACCGCAGTAATAGCCTGACCAAATTTATTTCGTGCTTCGTAAACCAATCGGATATTTGGATGAAAATCCTTAAATTTTTTAATGTCAAAAATAGATGATTGCGCAAATATAATTTCATCTCCAAACTTTAGATCGGTAAGTTTCCAGGAGTCTTCTGGGTCCACTTGCTTATAAGGGACGGAGCAGGGTTTTGTAAAATCACCGTTTGGATCACTTGTGACATAGTCTATTGTCTGAACAGAAAACTTGTCCAAGACTAAATATGTACTATCTTTCAAGCATCTGATTTTTAAATAGTCCGAAACAGTGGTAAGGTCAGACCGAAAAGCATAAAAATTTTCTGGACTGTTGTACGCGTAGACAAAATAGCCTATATAACTCTGCAAAATAAGCGCGGCAAAAAAACATATGGCTGTAAATTTTATAGCGAATGTGGACAAAGTTTTACGGAATACAAAACTTATACTTTCATAATGTTGGTCATGACATTTTTCGCACCTGTGCCAGAATTTTTTATGAACCAAATGCATATAATGCGCAAACCAATAAACAGCCCAACCCGAAATTATAAACACCGGGGGAATAGTACCTATGGACCTTAAACCATGAGGAATCCCTTCGGCTGTGGTTATAACCGGCAATAACATACCCCAAAACCACCCAGCTAACAAAAAGTACTTCCAAAAACCTGCCTGGCTTTTTGGCCTAATCATATAAACCGCCGCCAGCAAAGTGACAATAACTAAACCAATTCCGAAAAATGGACTAATCAACTCGGACAAAAACGGCCACCCAGAAATGTTATGTCTCCAGTTTAAATCTCCATCAATGAAATATGCTCGTATAGACAGATAAGCCACAGTGCCTATTGCGGCCGGCAAATTTCCCTGGTTCAAATCAACATTAAATACACTAACCTGTCCGCTTCTGCCTACAAAAGAACCAGGATGTGTGTAAAAATAATTAAAAAGCGGGTAGAAAAATACAACAAAAGAAAGCAAAAAGCCAGCTATAGAAATTTTATATTTCTTAAGTGTATTTATAAAACCCGTTTGTGCTGTGCTTACACATAAGGGCCAGAACAGAGCCACCCCAAAAATTAAAACTAAAATTCTATAAGCTATATATGTATAAAAGCCCAACGCGAAAGCCGCGCCAGTCAAACCGGAGTACATTAAAATCTTTTTCCATGACAAGTTTAACTTATAAGCTTCAAATGTTTTCAAAAAAAAGAATACAACCAGAGTTGCAAACAAGGGTATTAAGTTTGCCCTAAAAGCAGTCCTGGAAAGTACAATATGCCAGGAGGAAACAGCCATAAAAAATGCTGACAAAAGAGCGATTATACTTGCTCGTTTGTCACTTACTAATACATCTTCTTTAGTTTGCTGATCATTTTTATAATTAAGTGAAAACAACTTTCGAGTTGCAAAATAACAAATTACCACACTAAGCACACCAATTAAACCAGAAACTATATGGTGTTGCCAGGCACCTTTACCAAACAACTCTACACTACCCCAAAGCAAATAAAAAAACAAAGCTTCTCTACCATTACCGCGCTCATAAAAGGGCTGTAATTGCCCTGACTGCATAGAATTAATATCCAAACCATTTGCAGCTTCGTCCGGAAATAAACCCCCTGGCATTTCGGTTATAAGATAAAATCTAAAAAAGATTGCAAAAAATACTATTGCAAAAAGCAGCAATTTGTGTTTTTTTGTCATGTTTTTATAATAAAAATTATGGTTGTTAATTTTCTGAAAAAAAGCTATACTTTAGCTGATTTAACTATATGTTCTACGGAATTTTTAAAAAAATTTGGTTTCTTTGGGTTCTAGGTTTTGTTGTTAATATTGTAGCATTTTTACTAGTTTTCAACAAAATAGGCAGGAACGACTACACACTTGCTCTACACTATAACACCATAACGGGAATCGACTGGTATGGATCAGCTCGATTTTTATACCAGATCCCTTTAACAGGACTCTTTTTAAACCTGGTAAATTGGATACTTTTTAAAATACTTAGGCCAACCAAACTTTTTTATGCTCCGTTAGTTGGAGGAGTTAATTTGGTTGTACAATTTATTTTGCTGTTATATTTAATTTTGGTCTTTATAGCTAACTAAAATAATGTTTAGAAAGCGTACGAAAACCGAAAGATTTTGGGAAATATTACCCGGCTTACACCTGTGGTGTGTTTTTATTGGCGCTGTTTTACTTTCTTACTTCCGACCAGTCTGGGCAGCGCTTTTTATTGTATGTTTTGACCTGTACTGGGTGCTTAAGGCGGTAAACGTAGCTACTCATTTAATAGCTAGTTATAGAAAATTTAGGGTATTTGTTACATTGGATTGGCTCGACTATTCTCGCCGCTTAAAAAATATAAAAGATTTTATAGAGTATCTAAGCCATAAAAAGCCTGGTAACGCGGTAGAAGGTAAGTTTTTAAAAGAGGAAATTAAAAGGTTAACATCAATTTTAAACTCAGGGGTACAATCCAAGAACCTAGAAAATTATTTTCATCTCATTCTAATACCCTTTGTTGATGAAAGCATGGAGGTCTTAGGGTCAAGCATAAATTCTATTGCAAATTCTAATTATCCGAAGGAGAAAATGATTTTATTGCTTGCGACTGAAGATAGAGCAGGGGAAAGTGCTGCAAAAATTGCCCAGACTTTAAAGGAAAAGTACCAAAACCATTTTTTCAAAATTTTCATTACTACACACCCAGACGGACTTCCTGGAGAAATTAAGGGTAAAAGTGCCAACGCAAGCTATGCCGTAGAAAATACTTTGCCAGAGCTAGCAAAACTCGGTATAACACCCGAGCAAGTTTTGGTATCCAATTTTGACTCCGACACAATTATTCACCCACAATATTTTTCGCGTGTCATTTACGAATTTTTAACAGCAGACAAACCCTACCAGAAAAGCTACCAACCAATAGCAATATATAATAACAACATCTGGGACAGCCCTGCTTTCATTAGAGTAGTTAGTGTATCTAACTCTTTTTGGCAATTTACTGAAAGCTCCAGACCTGACCGCCTACGAACTTTTTCCTCGCACACCATGACACTCAAGGCCCTTATTGAAATTGGTTTTTGGAAAAAAGATATTGTAAACGAAGACGGATTCGTCTTTTGGCAGTGCTATTTACGCTACAATGGCGATTACCAAGTAATACCGCTTTTTATACCTATAAGTCTAGATACGTGCTTAGCCGACACCACTTGGCAAACCTTAAAGAATCAATACAAACAAAAGCGCAGATGGGCATATAATGTTGAGTATTATCCACATTTAATTTGGCCATTACTTAAAAACAAAGCGCCCACTTGGGACAAACTCTACAAACTTTTCCAATATATGGAAGGTAACTTTAACTGGGCAGCAGCAAGTATAATTATTTCTTCTTTAGGCTGGCTGCCTCTGCTAATAGGCGGGGACAATTTTTTACAGACTGTCATAGCATTCAATTTGCCAACTGTAACAAAGACGCTTATGAATATAGCTCTGCTATTTTTAATATTTAGCGTCTATATAAACCTAGTCTTATTACCACCTCGGCCAAAGCGTTATGGAAAATGGCGTTCGATTCAAATGTATTTGCAATGGTTTTTGGTCCCACTAACTTCAGTAATTTTTGGCAGCTTGCCTTCAATTGAAGCACAAACCCGTCTCATGCTTGGAAAATATTTGGAATTTTGGGTCACCCCCAAGGCTCGTAAAGGGGAAAATACCGGATTAAGCATGAAGGAGATGCAAAACCAAAGCGGAATATAACATATGCTCTACTTACTATATTTTCTTATATCTTTTTGTATTTCACTCATATTAGTACCTTTGGTAAAATGGGTTGGAATAAAACAAAAAATTTACGACTATCCAAAGGGTCGAAAAATACACACAACGCCCACGCTTCTTTTGGGAGGACTGGCGATTTTCGGCGCCTTCTTTTTGAGTCTGGGAGTTTATTTAACCTTTGGCCACGCAGATTGGAGTTTAATTCCTAAACGAGTCTTTGCCGGACTATTCGCAGGTGGTGTAATCTTAATGGTTGGTGGATATTTAGACGACAAATACAATTTACCAGCAAAAATTTTATGGATATTTCCGGCTTTAGCATCTCTCCTTGCTGTCGCTGCAGGGATTGGGGGAGGTATAAAGGAAATATCCAATCCTTTTGGCCCAGCCATAAATTTAGATTATGGTTTTAGTTTTCTGTTTATTAAACTAAGCCTGTCTTCGGTTTTTGTTTTTATGTGGTTATTAGGTATGATATTTACCACAAAATTTTTAGATGGATTGGATGGCTTATGCTCCGGCATTGCGCTTATAGGGGGACTCACCATGTTTGCACTTTCTTTACTTCCTCATATAAATCAGCCCATAACTGCCTCTTTATCTATAATTTTTTGCGGAAGTATTTTTGGCTTTTTGCTTTACAACTTCCATCCAGCAACGGTTTTTTTAGGTGAATCAGGCAGCACATTTTTAGGCTTTGTACTTGGCGTGCTTTCGGTTGTTCTAGGAGGTAAGATAGCTACTGCCCTGCTAGTAATGGGCATACCGATTTTAGATGTTGCCTGGTCCATAACTAGACGAATCTGGTACGGGAGGAGCCCTTTTGCAGCTGACCGCCTACACCTACACCACAGACTTTTAGATATAGGCTTCTCTCAAAGACAAACGGTGGGGTTTCTATGGTTTTTAAGCGCATTTTTTGGCTTTACGGCCGTGTTTTTGCAAACATTTGGTAAACTTATCGCACTACTAGCCTTATTCGGTGTTATGGTATTTGTTGCCTTATTTGCTGTAATTATCTACAAACGCCAACACCCCCATATAAGAGACTTATTTGAAAAGTCGTAGCGGATTGACTAATTTGCTGGTTTTTGTTACTATTTATAGGTTATTAGCATTATATTTTATAAGTGTAGTTATGAGCCTAAGCAATAAGGCTAATTACTAAACACGATTACTTAAATTTATGTTCGCAATAATAGAAACAGGCGGTAAACAGTACATTGTTAAAAAGGGTGACAAAGTTCAAATTGAAAAGCTAGAAGGCAAGGCGGGAGATACCGTTAAATTTGAAAAGGTCCTATTAACTTCCGACGGAGCTTCCTTGCAAGTAGGTAAGCCATTTTTAACTACTCCGGTCGAAGCTAAGATAATAAATCATGGCAAAGGTGAAAAAATACGGATATTTAAATACAAAGCTAAATCCAAATACAGAAAAGCACAAGGCCACAGGCAAAACCATACCGAAGTCGAAATTACCAAAATCTAATACACTAGATTACTCAAACAATTCATATAAAATAAAACTCCCCAAAAGGGAGTTTTATTTATTTTGTTATAGGCGGCTATATTGCAGATTATGTTTTTTCACGGCCGTGAAAAAACATAATCTGCTTTCCGTTTCCATTTTAAATTATGTTTCAGTTTTTATTAGTATTCTCTTCTGCCTTCCATAGCTCTCGTAAGTGTTATATCGTCTGCATATTCTAAATCCCCACCGCTCGGCAAACCCCGTGCTATACGAGTAACCTTAACTTCAGGGGCTTCTTGTTTTAAAACGCGGGCTAAATGCATAGCTGTAGTTTCACCTTCCAAAGAAGGATTTGTTGCGATTATAACCTCGCTAATTTTTTCACTTGCCAACTGATTAGTTCGCTTAACCAGAGAGCTTATATTTAATTTATCAGGACCTATTCCCTCCAAAGGATTCAGCACGCCTCCAAGAACATGGAAAATACCTTTAAACTGACCGCTTTTGTCTAATGCTTGGGCATCCAGAGGTTCCTCTACAACACAAACCAAAGAGTGGTCACGGGTTGGGTCGTTACAAATACTGCAAGGATCAGTTTCTGTCATATTATGGCAAATTGAACAAAAATTTACACCCTGTTTTAATTCAGCCACGGCGTTAGAAAGTGAAACTATATCCAGATTATCCTTTTTTAACAAATAAAAAGCTAGGCGTTGAGCCGTCTTGGGCCCAATGCCTGGCAGTTTGCTAAATTCGTTTATTACCCGTTGGAGAGAAGAGGGGAGGCGCAACATAAATTACAAAAACTAAATTACAAATGACAAGTACACCAAAATAATTCTAAACCTAGACCGACTCTTCTGGAGGTAAGCTAGCCATAACTGTTTGAGGACTTGTATCGAAGGTGCGGTCCAAATTTTTAAAGCTTGTTTTGTCCGCGTCAAAGAACAAATCAACCTGTCCTGTCGGGCCGTTTCTATGCTTTTTTATATGTATTTCAGCAACATTTGGACGTTTTGAGTCTTTACCCTTATACATATCTTCACGATAAATAAACATAACAACGTCAGCATCTTGCTCAATAGACCCCGACTCCCTAAGGTCAGCTAATTGAGGAACTTTATCGGGCCTATTTTCTACACCACGAGATAACTGGGAAAGTGCCAAAACAGGGACATTTAATTCGCGGGCCAAAAGTTTTAATGCCCGAGAAATTTCCGAAACTTCCTGAACACGGTTTTCCTGACTGCGGCCTTCCATAAGCTGCAAATAGTCAACCACAACCAAGCCTATGCTATGTTCAGCCTGAAGGCGCCTAGCTTTTGTTCTGACTTCCATAATATTACTACCAGCCGAGTCGTCAATATAAATAGGCGCTTCGCTGAGTACCCCCATAGCCTCGCCAATCTTTTCGAAGTCATCGTCTTTTAGGTGCCCAGTTCTAATTTTCCACAAATTTACATCGCTTTGAGAAGAAAGCAAGCGGTCTACTAACTGGTCCTTACTCATTTCCAGCGAAAAAATTCCAACGCCTTGTTTGGAATTAACAGCAACATTTCGCATTATGTCCAGCGCCAAAGATGTTTTTCCCATAGAAGGCCTGGCGGCTAAAATTATGAGGTCGCTCTTTTGAAAACCACCCAGCAAATTATCGAGGTCAATATACCCTGTAGAAACTCCGCGAAGCTTACCTTTTTCCCTGTGTAGCTCGTCTATACGCTCAAACGTGGAGTGTAAAATTGAAACTATCGGCTGAAAATTTTGGTGCAAATGTTTTTGCGAAACCCCAAACAACTTTTGTTCAGCATTGTCCAAAATATCTTCTATTTCGCCTTCTTCTTTGTAGGCCAAAGTGGTTATTTCGCTAGCGCTCTTAATAAGCCTACGAAGCGAACCTTTTTTGCGAACTATAAGAGCATAATGAACTATATGTCCAGTAGTTGGAACTGCGCTAACAAGCTGGGTTAAATAAGACGGCCCTCCTGCCTTTTCGAGCAATGCCTTTTCTTGTAAATGGTTTGTTACTGTTAAAACATCTAAAGGGGTGTTTTTTTCATACAATTCGACTATGGCCAAATAAACGACTTGATGGCGCGGGTCGTAAAAATCGTCTGGACTAAGCAAGTCGGCTACTTTTACCAAAGCTTCGCTGTCTAGCATTAAGCTACCCAAAACAGACATCTCGGCCTCTAAATTTTGTGGGGGTGTTATTCCGCTTTCCATACGTTACTAAAAATTTGTTAATGGCTAATTACAATTATAGCTTAAATCCATTTCTTTTTTAAGCCTTTATGCCCGAAAAAATGGATATTGTGTGGAATAAAAGGGGAGAATAGATTGACAAAAATGTGCTAAAATAAGCATAACTAATAAAAAAACCATGTCATTAGAAACTATACATAGTCCTGAAAAAACAATTGGTCCCACCGAAGGTTCCATAGCCCTTATTTTAAGGGAAATTGAAAACATTGCAGCGGGGAAAAACTCCTTAAAACACGATTTGTATCAAAAACAGCTCGAATTTTTAACTACTGTCGCAAACCCTAGGATTGCGCAAGCTTCTTGGGAAAATAAAGTAAAATTTAGGAATACTATTTTAAAGTTCCTAGAAAAACACAAAAACAGTTTGCCCGATAATGTAGTAGAAGCCCTAACCAGTACTATACAATTAGCAAGTTACAAAGACTACTTAAACTAAATACAGCCCCTGTTATAGGGGCTGTATTTTAAATTTTGTTTACCACCTGGCCTTCTTTGGTGTCTTTTACTTCATATCCCAATTCCTCGATTTCCTTTCGAATTTGGTCAGATTTAGCAAAGTCCTTAGTTTCTTTTGCCATTTTTCTTTTTTCCACAAGTTCCAAAACTTTTTTTGGCAGAATATGGGCTTTGAAAGTCGGTATCCCAAACAAATCGAGCATAGAAGCAGGACTGCTATTTTGCAAGAAAGTTTCCGCGACCGCATCGGGCATTTGAAGGTCAGAGAGAGCTTTATCTAAAGCTGCTTTTTCATTTGTAAGCGGTAAGTCCTTAAGCTTTTTTAGGCCGTTATGCGCCGCTTCCAACGCTTCCCAAGTAAAATTTTGAGTACTTGTATAATGTGCCGAAAAGAAGAAGTATCTCAAATCGATTCCGGAAAAGCCTTTTTCTTTAAGATTCCTAAGAGTATAAAAATTATTAAATCTTTTTCCCATCCTTTGCCCGTCGACCATAAGATGCTCACTATGCGACCAGCATTTTACAAAATTCCCTTTCCCGAGCAAAGCCTGACTTTGTGCTATTTCATTTGTGTGGTGGGGGAACATAAGGTCCACTCCACCAGTGTGAATATCTACCGGCTGACCATGAAAAGCCACTTGGTTGATAACCGAGCATTCTATATGCCATCCAGGCCGGCCTTTGCCCAAAAGCTCATGTTCCCAGTATATGTTTCCGTCCGATTCCGGATTATAGGCTTTCCACAAAGCAAAGTCACTTAAGTTGTCTTTTTCGTACTCGTCTACTGCAACACGCGCGCCAACTTTTTTGCCTTCCAAAAACTTTTCTCCTACAAGCTGGCCATAATCCGCAAAGTCAGCCTGATACTTTTCAATGTTAAAATAAGTACTTCCGTCTTCTGCCTTATAAGCATAGCCTTTGTTTAAAAGCCCCACCACAAACTCTTGAATTTCGGTCATTTTGTCTGTAACACGAATAATTTCAATTTCGTCCACCAAAACATTTACAGCTCTTAAATCTTCTAAAAACGCCTGTTTGTATTTTTCTGTAAAATTGAACAAGTCTTTTGCAGTTGCCTGCGCTCCAAATTCAGCTAAAGTACCTTTTATGGTTTTGTCGTCTATATCTGTTAAATTCATGACCCATTTAGGGTTATAGCTATCCAATTTTAGAGTCCTATACAGCAAGTCGGCTACGATATAAGCCCTTAAATTTCCGATATGGGCAAAATTATATATAGTTGGTCCACAGGTATACATATTTAACCTGCGGTCTGTAGGTCTTTCGACTTCTTCGACTTTTTTTGTTAGGGTGTTATAAAGTTTAATCATGGGTTTATTTTAACACAAAAAGACTTCTTGCTAAACTCACACCCAGGCCTTAAAATAAAGCAAAGACAAGGAGGTTGTCTTGAAGCTTTTTTGTGATTTGGTCTGCCTAATTGCTATTACAGCCTTTTGGCTGCTCTTTGTTCATTCCTGCTCGAAAGATGCCGTCCGGCAGAATCTGCAGCAGCACATGGCAGTGGAGATGCAATACAGAAGCCAAGTTTTCTTAGCCGTCGAATTAAGTCGGACACAAAAACAACATTCTGTAACCATCATTCACCCAACTGACCCTTACCGGTCGGTAATGATAATAAATGGATACGTAGCCGTATACCAGCCAGAAGACAGAAGCTGGCTCGTAAACGCTCAAATCTTACAACCGGAATAACAAGCCGGTTTTTTTTATAAAAAAATAGGAAACGGTAATTACCGTTTCCTGGGTGCTTTTTTGCTCGTACGAGATACATTCTTTACGAGTGCCTTCTTTTTTGTTGGCATTTTCTTAGCCGTGGCCGGCTTTGCCGGCAACGAATCGTTCAAATAGTTATACCCTTCCATATCGCACATAGCGACTATCCTCCTTCTTGGCCTAACCTACCACAAAATAAAAATCGGCCTTGCGGCCGAATTTAGTAAGTCAAAAAGTTAACTTAAAAACCCGGTCACAAAACCGAAGAACAGCAAAAGGAAAATTGAAGTAGTCTAAATTTCATAACCTAAATTTACCAGCCATGAAAACTTTTGTCAAAGTATTGCGTCCAAATGCCCTTTTTTTAACTTAATTAAAGTTTTGAAAAACAATTTGTCTTCTAAAATTTTTGCCAAGTGCATACCGCTTATAAAATGCGGCGACAAAACATAGTCCACACCTAACTCATACAAATATTTCGACTCGAAATCATTTTGTGCCAAAAAAATGGTCTTTGGCTTTTTTTCTGACCCGGAGTTTTGTATTGCGTTTATTAGGGTTAGGTTGTCGTCCAAATCCGGCACGGAAGAAATAACCAATTTTGAAGTATTCAGACATACTTGTTCCTGAATATATGGGTCGGCAATATCACCGCATACAGACCTGAAGCCCTGAGCCTCGTGCCTGCTCACCACGTTAGGATCAAAATCAACTATAACTATTGCTTCGCGACTTTTATCAAGCAAATGCAAAAAACGACTGGCTAACCTGTTGGCTCCTACCAAAATAACATGATTTTTTAACTCCTCGCCTTTAAACTGCTTTTCTGCCGCTCCGTGCTTAAAGTCAAAATGTTTTAAAATTCCGTATAGCGCAGAATAAAGAGGTTTTGTATACAGTATCATGTAAGAAGAAACCGCGATGGTAATAATACCTACCAATGTTACCAAGCCTAAAACCTGGTCCGAAATAACGCCGAGTCGACTGCCTAAAGCGACGACGACGAAACTAAACTCCGAAACTTGTGCTGTAGTTACCGCAACAAAAAAAGAAGTCCTGGGAGTATACCCCAGGTACCCCATAACGAACATCATGATTAAAGGTTGAACAACCAAAACAAACGCTGACAGAAGCAAAGCAGGAAGCAGCATGCTTACTACACCACCAAATACCAGCTTACTACCAAAAACTATAAAAAATAATATTAAGAAAAAATCTCTCAGGTACTTTATACGAGCCGAAATTTCGTAGTGTACCTGACTGTTCGCCAATGCAAGGCCTGCAATAAAACCCCCCACTTCCAACGAAAAGCCAACTGCAGGCAGAGACATAAAGGCGGAGAGACCTAAAGCCCAAGCTAAAGAAAAAATGGTCAACAACTCATCTGACTGCCCAAAACGGTTAATAAACCTTGGAAAAATTTTCTTACTAAAATAAATTAGCGACAAAATTATTATTAAAACCTTTGCCACGGCGGCAACCACATACTGCCAACCCGGCAAGCTACTAAAAATGTCCCCGTGCCCTGAAGAGCCGCCCAAGAAAAGCAATATTCCTAGCGCAGCAAAATCCTGTACAACCAAAAAGCCAACAGCTATACGACCGTACAAACTTTGGGCATCTTTCTTTTCCGACAAAAGTTTAACCACAACAATTGTAGAAGAAAAAGTTAAAGCTACTGCTATATAAGCCGCCGAAACCGGGCTAAAGCCTAATGCCAAAGAAATAAAAAACCCCAAAGCGCACGAAAACACCATATGAACCAAACCAGAGATAACCGCGGTTTTTCCTAAACGCTTCATATGCTTTATGTCTAACTCGAGCCCCACCATAAATAGCAGGAGAGCAATGCCAATTTGTCCCAAAGCGTCTAAAGTGTCGTGGTGCATTTGCATATAGCCCAAAGGGCCCACGACCAATCCGGTTAAAATAAAAGCAATAACGCTAGGTTGCCGTAAAAAACTAACCACTACGGCTATTAACCCAGCCAAAACCAAAACCCCGGTAATTTGATAGAACAGCTGAAATTCCATTTTTGATTTTTATTTTTTGAGCTCTTTATATTACATTTATTATAACATGTTTTATTTTGTAAACCGCTAAAAAAACACAAATGGTAAGTATAAACCTTTAACAAAAAACAGTTTGTATTTTCTTGATTTTTACTGTATAATCCACTTAATTATGAATTTAAATACTATTTTTTTCATAGGTCCCCAAGGCTCCGGAAAAGGCACTCAGGCCAAAAAGTTGGCAGCTAAACTTGGGTTTTTTTATTGGGAAATGGGCGGAATTTTAAGAGAAGTTGCCGCAGAAAATACAACCCTCGGAAAAGAAATAAAAGGCCTAATAGAAAATGGGGTGCTCTTGCCTGATGAAAAACTATGGGAAGTGGTAACAATGCGTTTAGAAAGAATCTCCAAAAACTCAGGAGTGATATTTGACGGCATACCTAGACGCATTAACCAAGCAGAGTGGCTACTTGAGTACTTAAAAAATCAGGGGAGAGAAGACTTTACAACTTTGTTTATTGACGTCCCAAAAGAAGAGTCTGTAAAACGAATTTTAGAACGTTCAAAAAAAGAAGGGCGCGCTGACGATACAGAAAAGCTGGTTGAAAAGCGCTTAAAACAATACTACGAATCCACTTTGCCAGTCGTTGAGTACTTAAAGAATAATACGAATTTTTTTGAAATTGACGGTAGACCGCCAGTGGAAGATGTGACTATAGAAATAGCTTCGGCAATCGGAGTTAAATAAACTGAAAATTTATAAAATCAAAATGGAGAATGACAATTCAAAATTAAAAAATTTTGCATTTTAAATTCTCATTTTGATCTTTGATTTTTACATTTTGATCTACTAATTTACTGAATTAGTCTAAAACAATGGCTAATAAACAAACTCTACCTCTCAACCTCATACTTCTCGGTGATCCTGCTGCTGGGAAAGCCACTCATGCCAAATATTTGTGCGAAGCTTTTAATATGTACGACTTGGACATGGGCAAAGAGCTTAGAAATATCAAATATCGAAAATCAAATATTAAAAATATACTTGCAAATACTTTAGATAAAGGCAAACTTACTCCTACCGATATTGTTAGAAAAATTCTCTACGAAAAAATTCATTCCACCCCTAAGAACAAAGGTATTTTGTTTGATGGTACACCCAAAATGATAGGCGAGGCAAAGCTCGTAACTAAGTGGCTGAAAGCTGAAGGCCGAAGCAACCCTTTGGTTATTTATATGTCTATCCCTATGGCGGAAACCATAAAACGCATGACCCAGCGGAAAGAAGATTTTAAGGGTAAATTTAGCAAACGGGCTGACGACGACAAAAAAGCATTAGAGAACAGAGTTAAGTATTACAGAGAAAATATCTCCGAAGTGGTAAAGTATTTTAAAACCATTTATTCTTACAAAAAAATCTCCAGTAACGCGCCAGTACCGAGGGTGCGAAAGGTGCTGGTGAAAATAATAGAGAATAATGCATCAAAAGTATAAATCAAAATGGAAAATGACAATGTAAAATTTTGAATTTTAAATTGTCATTTTGATCTCTGATATTTTAATTTTTATATGAGTAAGTCCGGATTAATTAAAACTCCACAAGAAATAGAAATTATTGCTGAGGGCGGCAAACTAATTCACGAAATTCTTCACAACACCGCAAAACTGGCACAGCCAGGCGTTTCGACGTGGGAACTGAATGAATATGCCGAAAAAGAAATAGAAAAAATTGGCGGCAGACCTAGTTTTAAAGGCTACGGACCCAAAAAAAACCCTTTCCCAGCGGGCCTCTGCACCTCTGTTAATGCTCAAGTTGTACACGGCATACCGTCTAAACAAGTTATTTTAAAGGAAGGGGATATTGTTGGTTTGGACATTGGCATGGAATACAAAGGCCTGTTCACTGACACAGCCATAACTGTTGGGGTCGGCGAAGTATCAAAGGAAGCCAAAAGACTCATGGAAACGACTCAAAAATCTTTGCAGGCCGGCCTCAAACAAGTTCGAGCGGGAAATAAAATAGGGGACATAGGCCACGCTATTCAAACAATTGCGGAGTCGGCAGGTTTTTCCGTTGTTAGAGACCTGGTCGGCCACGGTGTAGGTTACGACGTACACGAGGACCCCGCAGTACCTTGTTATGGCAAAAAAGGTACCGGCCTAATTTTAAAGACAGGCATGGTTTTAGCCATTGAACCCATGCTTAACGCCGGAGAGCATTTTGTTGTTTTTGAAAACGACGGCTGGACCATTTCTACACAAGACGAATCTTTATCTGCCCATTTTGAACATACGATTGCTGTTACAGAAAATGGGGTGAGAGTGCTAACGTAAATAGCTGGTAGGGAGTAGCTAGTAGCAAGAATAAATTACTAAATGACCGTCATTCTCTTTTTGGAGAATGACGGTCATTTCTTTGAAGATGGGGTGAGAGTTTTGACGTAAAATATGAAAGTTTAAAAATCAAAATGTAAAATGACAATTAAAATTTTAAATTTTTAATTGTCATTATCATATTTGACATTTACATTTTGATTTTTCTTTTTATTTCTTCTGTTATTTTCTTTATAAACTCATCTATGTCCATTTGACCCAAGTCTTTTCCTTCGCGGGTCCTAACAGCTAGCTTATTTGCCTCCACCTCTTTTTCACCTAAAATCATCTGGTAAGGCACTTTTTGCATAGTCGCCTCACGAATTTTTTTGCCAATGCTTTCACTTCTTTCATCTATTTCGATTCTAAGGTTTTCGTTATGTTCAAGCAACTGCTTTTTTATTTTTTCTGCAAAATGGTTTTGCTTTTCTGAAATAGGCAATAAAGCAAACTGAACAGGCGAGAGCCAAAGCGGAAAATTGCCGGCATAGTGCTCTATTAAAAGACCCATAAATCGTTCTAATGACCCATATATAACCCTATGCACGGCGACTGGCGTTTTTCGAGAACCATCCTCAGCAACATATTCTAGACCAAAACGCCTGGGCTGCTGAAAGTCTAACTGAATAGTTCCCATCTGCCATTCACGTCCCAATGCGTCTTTCATTAATATGTCGACCTTAGGTCCATAAAATGCACCGTCACCTTCTTCTATAAAATAATCTTTGCCACTTTTTTCCAAAATTTTTTTTAAAGATTCTTCTGCCCGATTCCAGGTTTCAACATCTCCCATAAAACTTTCAGGCCTAGTTCCTAAGCGATACTTGTATTCCAAACCAAATATTCCGTAAAAAAGTTTTGTTATGTCAAAAATACTTTCATATTCGGACTCAATCATTTCTTCAGAAATAAAACAGTGGGCATCGTCTTGCCTAAACTCTCTAACACGCAAAAGCCCGTTTAAGGTGCCTGTTCTTTCATACCTATGCAGCATATCGGTATCGCTAAGTCTTAACGGCAATTCCTTATAACTCCTAAGCTTGCTTCCAAATACCACCATGGCATTGGGACAATTCATGGCTTTTATACCATATTCTTCGTTTTCACCCATATTGGCCACAAACATGTCGGGCCAATAATGCTCGTAGTGACCAGAAGTGATATACAGCTCTTTTTTATTTAATAGGGGAGATACAATTTCCTGATAATTTCGCTTTTTATGTTCTTTTCTCCAAAAGTCAACCAACTCGTTATAAATTATCACTCCCTTAGGAAGCCAATATGGCATGCCTGGAGAAGTGTGATGAAACATAAACAAATCAAGTTTTGGGCCTAAAACTTTATGATCTCTTTTTTCGGCTTCGGCTAACATGTTTAAATACGCATCCAGTTCTTCTTTAGTTTCAAACGCAACACCGTATATACGAGTCAGCATTTTATTTTTTTCGTCGCCCCGCCAATACGCGCCTGCTACTTTGGTTAGCTTAAACGCGTCCTGCTTGGCCTCTTCGCGCATATTGGTTACATGCCCGCCCTTGCAGAGGTCCCAATATTCACCCGACCTATAGAACGAAACTTTTTGGCCGTCTTTAGTAAATTCTTCTATAAGTTCGTGTTTAAATTGGTTGCCCGGGTACTCAGCCTTAGCTTCTTCAGCCGAAAGCTCATACCTAGTAAACTCTTTCCAGGTCGGAAGAAGTTTGCGCATTTCTTTTTCTATTTTTGGCAAATCTTTTTCGGTTATAGTACGGCTAAATTCAAAATCAAAGTAAAAACCATTTTCTATGGCTGGACCAATGGTTCGCTTGGTGTCCGGGTACAGCTTTATAACCGCTGCGGCCAAAAGATGAGCAAACGAGTGCCTTAAGTTGTTTAAATATTCTTGTTTTAGGTGTTCTTTGTTGTTCATATACTTTAAATTTAAAAACCTGCCTGCCACTTGTCATGCTTTATAGAAAGCAATGTTTATATTTATGGGTTAATTTTTTATATTCGTCAAAACTTGGCAGGCGGGTCAAAATCAAAAATGACAATTTGAAATTAAAAATTTTGAACTGTCATTTTAAATCTGAATTCGCTGCATTGTCTTCTTTTGTCTGCGTTATCACCTTATCTGCGTATCCGCGAATTAAAACACAAAACCCCAGGGAGCGGTCCATCAAAAACAATATTTGATGAACCAAACCCTGGGGCCTTGATAATATACCAAGACGTTTCCGTCCCAGATTACCATAAGTCCTCTAGAAACTTACAGTCTTTTTATTCTAATGTCTCAAACTCCTTAAGGTTGGTCGCCTTAAGTCGGGCGTTTGAAGAACTAAAAAAAGTATAGCAAATTAAAAAAAACTTAACAATGCCAGATTTCCACAGATGGAAAACTGATAGTAAGTTGGGGGTAGATAGTAGCTAGTAGGTAGTAGCAAGAACTTAGAAGAGTTAAGTTATGCTACCAGCTACCCGCTTTCTTTCCTTATTTAAGCCATTTATATAAAAATTGTTGACAAAAAAGGGCAAAAAGCGTATACTTGGCGAAGTTATACGGAGGACTTGAATTTCGCGATTATTCGCGGTCAGTCTTTTGTATGACGCTCACTGATAAAGGAGAAGAAAGTCATGCGACGATTGAAGAAATTTGGTGGTACCCTGGAAATGAATGCCCACTTTGCCATTGACGACGCTGGCAGCGACGACACCGGCAAGCGCCGCGATGGCACCGGCACCGATGACGGCACCGACGGTGGCACGAATAACGACCAGTAGTCGCCGCCGGCCGAGGCCGTAAAGCAGCCGTTGGGTCTGCCATGGCCCACCGATAGCGGCTGCTGACCGCAAACCGCCCTCCGCTTGAGGGCATATAGTGGCGCCGCCGACTGATCGGCGCCGGGTTAAAGTGGGCTGTGCATACAGCCCGGGCTAGCGAGGGCCGCTATGCCCTCAATGCAGCCTGATCCACGCGCAAAGGCGACACCGCGCGTTACAATAAATCGCCTATCCATGAGGCGGACACTTCACAAAAAGTGTCCGCCTCTTATCATTTCTGCTTATTTTATTTTTTTGACAACCGCAGTATTATAATATAAACTCCCTTTTAATAGTCGGCTAAAGGACTCGTCCAAAGCTGACCCAAGGAGAACCCAACTCGCCGCGGAGTTGATCGCGGTATTAGTAATAGGAGCTCGCCACAGGAGAGAGGCGGGCGAATACCACTAACGTGGTAAGAAAACTATTACGAAAAGGGAAGGAGGAAACAGCATGAGTACCACCCACAACGGTCAGACGACCAACGCCAATTCGAACAAGGCGAACCTGGGGGTCGCAAACACGAACAGCGCCTAACGCCGATCCCGCGTTGGGGCCGTAGTGTTCTGCAGCCCAATAGGGCGGCCGGAACTTAGTTCTGTGCCGCCCTTTAACATGCCTAAAAATTTGCAAAGTAGAAATAAAAACTATAAAATCGGAAGTGGAGGAACCATATTGTGGAGCCATCTGGCATTGTTTGGGCGTTCTTGGCTGGCGGTTTTTTTGTAGGTATCATGGTTATTCCGCCTACCTGGGTAGGCGGCGGCCGCAACTGGGCGGGAACAAACGAAGACCTGACCAACCCTATTGAGCGGCTGTTCAAGAAGTACTTTCCATAAGTGAGCGAACATTTCTCGTCTCACTTTTTTATTATCCAGATTATATACAAAGAGAACCTTAGTTTATGGCTACCCGCTACAAGCTACTTACTACCAGCTATCTTATTCCACATCCACTTTGCTTATTTCTGAAAACTTCTTTAAGTCTGCAACTAATTCGTCGGAAATCCTTACCAGGCTGTGGGTTTTTATTTGCTTAGCCTTACTAGACACTCCTACAGACAACATAACTTGAGCTTCGCCTTTGTGCTTTTGCAAAACCATTTTTACCTGGTTTAGAATTTCTATTTCCGGCAAGCGCTGCATATGAACTACCAGCTTTTTAGTTTTCTCCATTTGACTTAAAGCATCTGAATACTTTTCGTCACTAGGCAGCTCAGTTATCTGATCCGCAATAATTTTTAACTCTTCATCTTCGTAACGATTCGAGTTCTCCGGAGCCCCTTCGGCAAAACCAGCTCGCTTGCCCCTGCGCGCAGCAGAAGACAACCGACCCTTTACCTGAACAATGCGGTCATTTTCAAGAAATGGCAAAGCACTTTCCATAACTTTTGGGAAAACCAGAATTTCTATTGACCCCGTTATATCTTGCAATGTAAAGAACGCCATAGGTTCGTTCTTTTTAGTAATGGTTCTTTTTAACCGAGTTATAATTCCACCTAAAATTTGGTCGGAAGAATCTTCTGCTGACAAGTTTTTTACCCCCTGCATTTTAGACAAAACTTTTCTATATCTGTCTAGTGGATGTGCCGATACATACATGCCCAAATGCTCTTTTTCCCAGAGAAGCATTTGCTCTTCGGTAGCCGCATCAACCTCTCTTAACTTTAGCCTGCCAATCTGTAAAGATTTGCCAAATAGGGAATTCTGGCCGGAATTTTGAATTTTAAAATGCTCTCTGACAAAATCCAAAACTTCTTCGGTATTAGCAAGTAACTGGCCACGCTCGCCGAAATTATCGAGCGCTCCGGCTTTTACCAACGCCTCCCAAGATTTTTTGTTAAAACTTTTTACATGACATTTAAGCAAAAAGTCTTGCAGGGATATAAAAGCAACCTGCGAATATTTTTGATTAAAATCTATAGCATTTAACTGTCCACTTTCCATTGCCAACTGCCCACTCTTTCTCGCCTCAATTATTCTTTCTATAACATCGCTACCTAAATTTTTAACTGCATTTAAACCAAACCTTATAGTCTTTTCGTCGACAACAGTAAAATCACCCAATGACTCGTTTACATCGGGCGGCAAAACTCGAATCCCTAAATTTTTACATTCTTCCACAGCCTCATAAATTTTATCTTCATCTCCAGACTCAGCGGTCATAACAGCAGCCATAAATTCCACAGGAAAATTGGCTTTCATGTAAGCGGTTTGGTAAGAAACAGCGGAATAACTGGCCGAATGAGCTTTATTAAAACCGTAAGCCGCAAAAGGCTCTATCCAGTTCCATATCTCCGCCGCCTTTTCCTGAGTCCAACCTGAAGTTTTTACACAACCGTCTATAAACTTAACTTTCTGCTTAGCCATCTCTTCCGGAATTTTTTTACCAACAGCTTTTCTAAACTTGTCGACTTCTTCCCAGCTATACCCAGCCAAGTCGTGCGCTATGGTAAGCAAGTCGTCCTGGTATACCAAAATACCATAAGTACGCTTTAAGATTTTCTCAAAAGCAGGGTCAAAGAACTTAATTAGAGCCGGGTTGTGTCTGCGGGCAATATACTCGGGTATAAACTGCAAAGGTCCCGGACGGTACAAAGCTATCATGGCCATTATGTCAAAAATAGTCGAAGGTTTCAGCTCTTTTAAATACCGAGTCATTCCGGAAGAACCGAGCTGAAATACGCCAAAAGTATGCCCGTCGGACAAAAGCTTAAAAGTTTTTGGGTCAGGATGGGGGAGATTATAAATATCTATTTTTATACCATGCCTTTTTTCCACAATGCGCATAGCTTCTTCCAAAATAGATAAGTTTCTTATTCCAAGCAAGTCGAGCTTAACAACACCAATTGCCTTTGAATTCGCATTCACATCTAAAGCATACATGTCGTACTGAGTTATGATGCGGTTGCCTTCGGGTTCGGTCTGAAGAGGCATGTAGTCTGTTAGTGCTGTAGGAGTTATAACTATACCAGCAGCATGCACAGAAGCATGCCTTGCACACCCTTCCAATTTTTTAGCAATTTCTATTACCTGCCTGGTCTCCGGGTCTTGGTCATAAGCTTCTTTAAGTTCTTTATTTATGTCCATGGCC
>JAEUSF010000004.1 GCA_016788665.1 Candidatus Doudnabacteria bacterium
GTAAATGCGAATGATACTAATATTACGAATCTAGATTAAAATATATTCGCATCATTAGCTTTCATTCGTATATTAGCATCAATTTAATTGGAATCCTCAAGCTTTACTTTTACCGTCCTTTCACTACCTTTACTAAAAACTTTTAAAGTTACCTCGTCACCAGTATTGAATTTTTTCAAACTTTTAGCCAGAGTATTTTCACCTTCCAGCTTCTGACCCTCGACTTCCAAAATTATATCATCTTCCCTCAATCCCGCTTTATCCGCAGGACTATTAGGCAAAACCGCCAAATCATTTTGAGTTTCACCCTGCACCAACAATGCGCCATACTCCCTGGACAATCTCTGGGATTCCGCCAAGGCTTTGTTAAGCATAACATACCTTACCCCTAAAAATGGCCTTGTAATCTTACCTGTTCGATTATATGAACTTAATGCCCTCTCTGCGTCGAGTGAAGGAATTGCAAAACCCACCGACTGCCCCTGCATACTTACCGCCGTATTTATACCTACAACTTGCCCGGCCAGATTAATTAACGGACCTCCACTGTTACCAGGATTAATAGCCGCATCCGTTTGAATAACCCCTTCCAAATTCTCCGACCCCGCAGCTCCACCCGCTGTAATTGTTCTACCTATACCCGAAACTATGCCGCTAGTAACAGAATTTTGATACTCGCCAAGAGCATTACCAATTGCCACCACGCGCTGTCCAACCTCCAAATCCGAAGAGTCTGCGAGATCTAAAAATGGGGCGTTTTCAATTTCAATTTTCACAATCGCCAAGTCGTTTAAAGGATCCAATGCCACAACCTTGGCGTCATATTTTTTACCGTCGTTAGTTAAAACAGTATAGCTCGCCTTAGTATCACTCACTACATGTTTGTTTGTTAAAATAAGTCCATTACCAGAAACCAAGAAGCCGCTCCCCGCACCAACTTCTTGAACACCATCTTCAATTGAAGGAATACCAAAAAACTGTGAAAAAAAATCGTTTTCAAAGGGACTTAAGCCATATCCAGGCAATTTACTAAGGTCTCTGGTTGCTACTATAGACACTACTGCAGGTCGCGCTTTTTTTACCACGTCAATTATTGCCGAATCTTCGTTTAAAGTTATAGTTTTACTTGGAGCCACATGTGCCTGATTCTCGGTAAATTTCTTTTCAAGCATATAGCTAGTCGCCAGCGAACCAGAAAGACCTCCAAATAACAAACTCAAAACTATCACGGCAGTAAAAGTTGGGTATTTATGCTCATGAACCTTGGTTAACTGCTCATTATTTTGACTATTTAAATTCTGCTCATTTTCCATATATTTACAAATAAAACTCTATAATTTCTTACATTATTATACCATAAAAGCCCTTTTTTCTTTCAAAAGGGCTTTTATTTAGCGAGCATTTACGGCAGGCTGGCAACTCTCCGGATACTCTTCACAATATTGGTCTATAAGTTCGTCTCTATTCGGTGTAGATGCCGGCTGCTGATAAATTGTCGGGTCTAAAGCCAAGATCGGTTGAATTTGAGCCACCGCAAGACACGTTGTCTGTTCCTTCAAAACACCTATACCCGAGGCCGGGCCCCCGGTCACCCCTTTAAAAACAAAATTATTAATTAAAGTTTCGGTTAGTTGCGACACAAACCCGCTTATTATACCTTCCGCATTCTGTGCACCCAGCTGTAAAATTGCTGTTAACGCCGCTCCCTGTGCCGATACGATGCTATTTAAAGATTTGCTTACACCATTCTTGGCAATATCCCTAGCAGTTTTTAGCCCAGGACTCGAAAGCTCTTTACTGGCCGCCTTCTCAGCCTCACTTTCAGCCACACGTGCCAAATCTTCAAAATAAACCTTCCACCCACTGGGTGAGGCTAAAAATTCTCCGACTTTAGACATTTTTAAATAATAATCCGGGTCCGAAGTGTCAACGTTTTGGGGTGAAAAACCCAAATAATCTTTTGCCTTTGCCTCAAAGACTGGTTTTAAATCCAATGTATTTGCCCCGCAGCTAAACTGCGGAATAAAACGCTTTATAATTTGCCTATCTATTTGCTGCCCAACATATTTTTGCAAATAATCGTCTGTGTACTGACTCGCGACCAAAGCATCTGAATAATACAAAAAATTAGCAATCATGTAGTTACTTTCAATTTTTTGCACAAGCTTATTGAGCATGGTTCCCAAAAACTGGACAAAGGCCGACCTAAGGCCTTCCTTAACCGCATCCATAATTATCCGAGGAATATCTCCCACGGTGATTGTAAAATTCATACCTAAAAATGCATGGGCCGTCTTCACAAAATAAGGACCTGTTATATTTTTAGCTTCGGCAAAATTCGTACTGACGCTTAAACTTGTAATGTCATATTTACCAGTTATTTTTATAAGTTCCTGTGAATAGTTTTGTGCGGCTGTATTAATTACCGAATAACTTTTATAAAGATCCGGCCAAACTCTGTCATTACGCTCAAAATTTACCGGATCATACTTTTGTGCTGTAACCAAAAGCTGGTCATACCCTGCCAAAGCCACTAGCAAAGACTTATGTATACCCTCGGCTTCTTTAGGCACAACAACATCTAAAAGCGTTTTTTTAAAATCTACCAGTGCGGCTTTTGCCTTTTCTAGCGCCAAATAGTCTTGGCTAAACAAGGCCTTTTGCATCTCTGCAGTTTGATTGTTAAACTCAATACTTCTGGAAACGGTCTGTGATAAATAATTTTCCAATTCCTGCCTGTCGGATTTCGAAGATACTTTTATTTGTTCCGTTAACTCAGGCTCTACAACCACCTGCTTAACATCCAACAACCTCTCTACTTCACTTCTAATTTCGTCTTTGGTAATAATAGTTTCAAATAATTCTTTACTGGCTTTTTGGTCTATGCTCAAACTGTTTAAATAAGCCAAATATTTACGGGAATTTTCCACATCCTCATTATACGAAACATATTTTCGGGTTTCTGAAAATCTAAAAGACGAACGCCGCCACAAAGAAACGCCTATTAAAGAAATAATCAGCACAACCACGATTACTAAATTGGATTTTTGTTCTTTTGTTTCAAGCATATGCGCTAAAACCACGCTACAAATTAATTGTAGCACAATTATGTTGTATATGCATTGACTTACAAAACTATTCTATCACCTCTCCTCCAAAAACCTGAAGTGCGTCATTTATTGAAAGCGCTGGAGAATCCTCATGCTTAGCCGCATAAAGCTTGGCTGAAATACCCAAGTTTTTTCCGCTGACTTCCTTTATAGTTTTCAAAATAAGGTTAGAGTTCTTTTCAATAGTTTTTTGGTCAAACAAATATTTTACCTGAATAGCTATTCTCCCGTTTTCAGCCCCGCTCAAAGTTGCAATCTTAAGCATACTGCCAAGAGGGCCATTTATTTCTCTAATTTTTTCCAAAACGTCGGGCCAAAATACCAAAACCTCATCTACCGTCAGGCTCTCAGACCCCGACGAATCTATCACGCTTAGTTGTGGCGACCGAACCTCTAACTGAGCCTCTGGCTCCACAACCTTAGCCGTCTCTTGCTCCTTTCTTATTTCCTTTGCAACTACAGGCGGGTGCGAGACGGGCGCCGCTTTCTTCATACTCGCCTCAATTGATGCCAAAAGTAAAGGAATATCGGGGCTAGGAGATATTTGTATGTCTTTAAACGACTTCAAAAACAACCTGATAATAAAAATCAAGTCATTAACTTCTAATTCAGCAAATTTAGACTCTAAGAATTCTTCTTTAATTAACTTACTAACCAACAATTTTCTGGCAAACTCCAAAAAATCTTTGTTGAAAATTTCAAAATCAGTACCCATCTCCAACAACTTGTCAAAAAATTCAGGCAGTTCGGCAGACCTGCCCTCAGCAATCAAAATTAACAGCTCGCTAAGCAATGCGGAGTCTGTCACACCAAGCAAAGCGCGAACATCAGAAATCTCCGCCTCACCTCCAAGGGTTGAAATTTTATCTAAAATTGACAAAGAATCCCTTACGCTTCCCCCAGCATTCTGACAAACTAAATCAAAAATTTCTTCCGCATACGCCAAAGATTCTTTTTGTGCAATATTCTTTAAATTTTGCTTTAGCTCCTCAGCAGACAAAGCCTTAAAATCAAACTTCTGGGTACGAGAAATAATAGTCGAAGGAACCTTATGAATTTCTGTCGTTGCAAGTACAAAAACCACATGCCTAGGCGGTTCTTCTAAAGTTTTTAGCAGTGCATTAAAAGCACCCTTAGAGAGCATATGCACTTCATCTATTATGAATACTTTATATTTTCCTACTGAGGGTGCAAATTTTATATGCTCAATAATTTCTCTAACATTATCTACGCCTGTATTAGAAGCAGCGTCAACCTCAATAAGGTCAATAAAATTACCAGCCTCAACTGCTTTACAAACTTCGCATTCTCCACATGCATCTTCAACAGAGCCCCCAGGCAATTCGTTTACGTTGACATTTTTTTTACAATTAAGCGCTTTGGCTAAAATCCTAGCTATAGAAGTTTTTCCCACTCCCCGCCCACCAGTAAAAAGGTAAGCATGCGCCACCTTGCCTTGCGAAATCTGGTTCTGCAAAGTTTTTACTATATTTTTTTGGCCCACCACCTGCCCAAAAGTCTGAGGCCTATATTTTCTATATAAAACAGCCATTTTTAGTAAGAATTACGAATTTTAACCTAGGAATTAGGAGTATTATTATATCATACACTCCATAACTAAAAAACACCCGTTTAGGGCGCTAAATAAATGAGGAATTGAAAACAAAAAAATGCAAAAGTGTATACACTCAAGCCTTTAATTCTTCACTTTAAGCTTTACATTCTGCATTCTAAATTTCAGCTTTCTTATTTTCTAAAAACTATTACCTTATACCCTGTAAAATTCCAAAACATGGAAACCCCTGTAGAAAGCACAGCGGCAATATTTTTGTCGAGATCCGTATTGGTTAAAGTTAAATGAGTAGAAATTAAAGAAACTAAAGAAGAATTTATAAGTAGTCCCACCAAAGTAACAACAAAAAATATAACAAAAGAATGCCCCTCATGGTGCCAGTCGGACAAATGAAACCCAAAAAGTCTCCAAAAAACACCTTCCAAAATCAAATACGCCACCAACACCCAAAAATAAAAAGTTGCAGGCGCAGACATTCTCGAACCAGCCAAAACTATTATAACGGTTAAAATTCCAAGTAGACCTACACATATTAACCTGACCACATTTTTCCAAAGCGAGACACCTGTTTCTGAACCAAAAGTCCAGGTTTTATTCCATAAATAACTTTGTACAACAGCCAAAGAAAAAGCTATAGCAGCCACCCCGCCCAAAGCCAAACCTTTTTCAATACCCAAAGCTTTGGACACAGTATTTAAAACCAAAAAATTCAGTGCTGTGTTTAAGAAACCAATACACGCAAACCTCAAAAACTGATAAATTACCTGTTTTCTTTCCAAAAAGCCTGTTATTTTTTCCTTAAAGCCTCCTGAAACAGGTTGTATAATATTTTCCATATGGCCACTAAAGTACTAAATGTTACTAAAATACAAAATATTTTCTTTCTATAGGCATCTGTACTGCTAAACGTATATAGCTCTGTAGCTACATTTCCTCGTCCTCATCTAGCTTTGTTTTCCTGACCGAAGACATTTCCATATCGGTAGTTACACTAGAACCATTTTTCTTTATAACATTTTCAACCGCAGCCCAATCCGAAGGCATGTCCTCAGGAACAATAATAGTTACTTCGTCACCTACCTCCGACTTAAAATATGTCAGAGAAGCTAATAAAACCTTATAAGGTTTGCCTTCAGCCATTACCCTAAAGTCACCTTTGTCGTCTGTAATTAAAATACCAAGCATCTTTTTTCTATCAACCGGACCAATTTGTTTGTATATAAAAGAGCCATCGTCAGAAATGGTAAGTTTCAAGACATCTCCTTCAATAAGTTTAGACTTAGAAGCATAATTAGCAGGCACAGGATACTGTTTTTTGTCCGGACCTATCATATTTTGCCCGTCAAAAACACCTTCTATAACTTTGCCGCCTTCCGACACGTTTAAAGACACAGCCTTCTGGGACAAGTTTTCCAAATCAGTCTTAGCTGTCGGCGCACCTACCAAATCTTTTAACAAGTTTTTTGCCGACTGAATATTTTTTTCTGCTGAATCTATAGCCTGTAAAATTAAGGCAATATTTGAAATAGGATCCATAAAATTTTTGTTTTTTGTTTCAAACCGAAGTTATTTTAAATATTATATCATACAGGCCAGTGGTTGCAAAGTGGATTACTAATGATGATGTCCGCCCCCGCCTCCGCCACCCCCCCCCCCCCCGCCCACCCCGCCCGCCCCCGCCCCCGATTCAACAAAAGGAGCTGCAATAGCTTCAATAACCGCCTGCCCTGCTGCCAGTTCAGCCCCCGACGCAGCAGCAGTATCTGCAATACCATGGTGACCCTCAACTAAATTTTCCACACTAACAACACCCACCACCTCTGACATGTCGCCCAAAAAACCGGCGCCCTCCTTGCCACCGTGTGAACCATGTCCCCCACCTGATTCTGCGTGTCCTGCTGACATAATGTTATATATTTAATTCAATAATTCAAAAAGACAACTAATTGTACTATATATTTATATATACTACAAGATCCTGAATGAATTATTACTATTTTGATATTTGATATTTAATTTTTGATATTTTTACAGCCCTCTCTCTATACTCGGCATTGCCTCTGCCATACTTTCAGCTACCTGACTAGCTTCCAATAACTCATCTTCCACTTCGGCACGCGGCCTTCCGTGCTTTAGCATAGAAAGCCTTCTTATAGAGTCAGCCAAATCTTTCCTACCATCTTTTGGCGGCGCTATGGTACCCATATTAAAAGGCTTGCTGGCTGTACCATTTACCATAAGTTTTACATATGCGTTATAACGCTCTATATTAACCAAATCGAACTGGTTAAATGTCGGAGAGAATTCTTTAGACAAAACCTCTGCATCTTCAGCTCCGGTTCTAAAAACTATCATGGTCCCAACGTTGCCAAATACTGCATCACGCAAGTCTTTACTTCCAGCACCCTGTGCCCCAGCTTGGGTTTCCAATTGGCCCAAATACTGGTGGGCAATAATTAAGTTAAGCTTATACTTTCTAGCTTCCGACAAAATAGAAGAAAAAGTGTCCGTAATAAAGTTCTGAAACTCGTCTACATACAAATAAAAATCTTTTCTCTCGTTCTCGGGAATATCTGCCCTGCTTAAAGCAGCCATTTGGATTTTGGAAACCAAAATTAAACCCAACAGCTTGGCATTTATTTCTCCCGTTCTTCCTTTCGACAGATTCACAAGCAAAACCTTGCCTTCGTCCATGGCTTTCCTAAAATTAAAACCACTCTTTGATTGCCCAACAATGTTGCGCATCATAGTGTTTTCCACAAACCTACCAACCTTAGAAATTAGGTAACCTAGCATTTCGCTTTTATGAAAGTCTGAGGTTTTAGCCATTTCCTTTTCCCAAAACAAACGCACAACCGGGTCTTTTACTTTGGAAATTTTGTATTTCTGAAACTCCATGTCTGTAAAAATTCTAGGAATATCTGTAATAGTGCCCGGATGTTCTTCGTCCGCCATAAGCGTAAGCATAGCGTTACGCATATTGTGCTCAAACATAGGTCCCAGCATGGCCGGATCAGTAACCAATT
The DNA here is from genome assembly GCA_016788665.1 of Candidatus Doudnabacteria bacterium. Lineage (GTDB taxonomy): Bacteria > Patescibacteriota > Doudnabacteria > UBA920 > UBA920 > JAEUSF01. Next base: position 7,710 of record JAEUSF010000004.1, read on the forward strand.
TATAAAAAATAGAAATCATTTCCTGGACCACAAAGTCTTTCTGCTCTTCGCTGTCTACTTCAAGCATGTTAAGCCCAAGCGGCCTGTCCATATTGAAAGGCTCAAAAACAATTATGTCCTCTGCGCGCTCTTTTGGCACTTGTTGCAAAATATCCTGCACTAAATCACCATGAGGATCAATAACACACAACCCCTCTCCGTTTTTTATATCCTGTATTGCCATGTTAGCCAGTAAAACAGACTTACCACTGCCGGTACGTCCTAATACATATGTGTGCCTACGCCTGTCTTCACGTCCCATAAAAATATTTGTCTCGACTCCTCGGTAAACATTCTTACCAATTAGCAAGCCTTCTTTCTGCAAATTTAAAGGCGGTGGCGCTTTTTTAGAAATAAGCCACTTAATGTTCGGAGTTTCTATATACGGTGTTGGCAAATGCCACAAACTCGAAAGCTCTTCCGTATTTAAAATAATTTTTTTTCCATAGTCTCTAAAAACCCTAAATATATAATCCTTCAAAATATCTTTCTTATTCCGCTTTTTATGCTTCAGCCCGTTAAACGGAGGCATATTGTACTGCAAAAAAGCCGCCATAAGGTTACGCATATGCATGTTGGCATTACCGGGAACAGGCGAAGAAGTCACCAGACGAATATTAACCCCGTATCCAGGACGGCTAGCCTTCTCTTCCAACTTTTTAACTATTTCCTGCTGCATAGGAGTTAGGCTTATGGGCGAATAGTACCCACTCAAGTCTTTATGTGCATGTGACTGATTTCCCTGTTTGGAACCAGAAACGCTCCCACCAATGCCCTTAAAAAGACCCACCATCATTCTGTAAAAATGACCTCTCTCTACCATCTCGGGACTTTTGCCCTGTTGAACTTCCAAAGCCATATGCCTCGGCCTGCCCTGCCAAGAAGTACCCGCGGGTGAAATTATAAACTGCACGGCCGCACCTTCGCCCTCTACTAACTTTGACATAGCATTAGAAATGGAGTTTAAAGGGTCTGACTCCATATTTTTATATGTCCTAAACGGATAAAAATATTTCTTGTTTAAAGTAAGCTCCTCTGCTTCTACCAAAGCTCCATCTTTAAAAGGGTTATAGCCTTTAACTTCTTCCACAAAAGCATGCGGGTATTGTGCCTGAAGCTGCTTTTCTACCAACTCCTGCAAATGTCTCGGGCAATTTATATAAAAAGAAATTTTCTTGTCTGTGCAGGCAATTTCAAAACTATAATAATCTTTACCCAAAAGCCACCCCTTGCTATGTCCCGACTCGGACAGGGTGGTGAAAAGCTGTTCCGCTACGGCAATTAAATGCTTTTTTTCTTCTTCGCTCTTTGGGCGCTGCTGGTCTTTTTCGTCGGAAGATTCTTTTGGCATTAAGACTTCCAAAAACACCCACGACTTCATGCGGGGAATTACATGCCCTTTGTGGTACTTATGCCTTTTATAAAAATAAAAAAACACCCAGGCAAAAACAACCACCAATGCGGCCAGGACCAAAACAAGTATGTTAAATAAACTTAATTCAAACATTTTTGTTTTTGTTTCTGCATATGTTTCCCTCCCCTCTTAAGGGGAGGGATTAAGGGAGAGGTTGCAACAAACACTAATCCTTCATAACCAAACTACTCTCTTACCTCGCCGTCCTTCTCCTGAGCCTGTTTTAAAACACTGTCCATAAAACTACCCAAGTTTCCTGTCGGTAAATTTTCGTCCCCGTCTAAATGCCTTAAAAATTCGTTTAAGTTTTGCCTTGGACCGGAACCTGTTTCTACGGCTGGAATATTTTTTATTTCAGGCGCCGCTACGTTTGAAGGAGCCGTTCCTACATTTTCCAAATTAAGTTCTGCGCCGGGTTTAAATGTCGAATCTTGCTTTGCAGCAGCCTCAGCCAACCTAGCCAATTCCGCAGTCGGTAAACTCCTCAGTCTTCGTATCTGCTCCTCATGTTCTGGACTGTAAATTTGCCCTATTTCCGATGTAGGTTTTTTCTTAATCTCTTCCATATTTGCAATTAACTTTAATCTTTGCTCTTTGAACTTTAAATTTATTATATCACACCTCCAAAACAGCCCATAATTATAGGCTTTTTACCCCCCTTTTGTCAAGAATTATAGTTGACATTTATACTTTTTTATGCTATAATTTATTACCAGTTTATGCTTCGTTTTTTGGAGTTAAAAAACTCTAAAAAACGGCGCACAAACGCCTAACTACACCTTCCTAAAACGAGGGTATTTATATAAAGAGGAGGAACCTACAAAAATGGGTTTCTGGCAAGACGAAGTAAGCAAGCTCGGAAGCCTCACGCTTCCGAAAACGGAAACAGTCACCCCGCAGCAGGAGCATAAAAAGCCCCCGACACCGGTATCGCGGCCCGGGATGGTTCTGGGCCCTGCAAAGGGCCCGGCCCCAGCGCCTACGCCTTTCGCCAAGGTGGTCGCCGAAGACCACTTGGAGGAAAAGCTCCCGTGGACTCAAGAGCCTCCACGGGCGGTAATGCTTAACATCCGGATATCGGCGACTTGGGGCCAACGGCTTACTGACCTCGGCATCAACACCGAGGTCCGGGATTCCGCGGCACAGCTGGTGAAAAACCTCGGCTACATGAACGAGGCTCAAAAAGTAGGCATCGATCCGCTGCGCCTTAAGCGGACCGACAAGGCGGGCAACCGCCAAGTCGACAGCGGCGTCCAAGTCCGGTTCACAGCCCAGCACGGCAACCTCCTATCGGTAGCCCGCATCGGGTATGACTTGATGAGGCGGCATAACATGACCTTTACCGGCTGCTGGATGATGCGCAAGGAAGGAAGCGGTCCCAAAAGGGACCGCATGTTCTTCCTTCGCTTGCGGTTCGAAGCCTACCGGGACGGCGGTGCCGAGCTGTTCTCCTTCTTTGAATTTTACAAAAAGGAGATCCACTTGCAGTACGCTGCCCACCCCGAAGACGTACCCGCCGACATGACGCCCATGACGGCGGCGGAGGCAGACGAGCAGGAGCTAAAAAGCATCCTCGATGTCCTGCTTCAACGGCTGTACAAGCATGTCATCCTGTTCAAGAATCCGAACCGGACCTGGACTATTAACAACGGCCAGGCGCTTGACGCGGACAGGGACGGGACGCCGGCCAGGCACAACAGGCTGCGGCTAGTTGATGACTTCCAGTGGATGCTCGACGACTGCGAGGTCCCGCTAAAGCCCGAAAGCAGCATTGAGCCGCGCAAGCGGCCGGTGCGGCGGGTTATTAGCCAACCCGCTACCGAAGACCAGAACAACCAAGCCGCCGAAGCCTAAATCTAGGCACGGCGCGCAAATGCAACAATCCCCCAAAGACGACGAAGAGTCGACTTTGGGGGAATTTTTTATGTGTTATTTATTTCGGCCTCTGCCTGTCTTTCGGGAATAAAGTTTTTTAGCCTTTCGAAGGTTTCCACGGAGTTACCATTTTTAAGCAAAGCCTTTATATCGTAGGTTATATCTTTTATATTTTCAGACTCTATGCCATAAAGTCTAAACAAGTGGGATAAAAACGTAGTTGCGTAAGCGCCTTTGTCCAAAGTAAAGCTTACCACCAAACCTTCGGGCACCACTTGAAAACTATGGATTTTTGGATATATTTTAGTTGGAATTTTTATAGACTTATACTGAATGTGCAAATAAAAAGGTTTTAAATGGTCGTCAAAACCCATGGGCACTCTTTCTTCTTTTATCCATTTGCCGTACAGTTCTCTTTCTTCACGTATGTTACTACTAGCTATAGGTAAAACATTTGGAGGGGTTTGGCCTTCCAGGGCGTATTTGGACAGCATTTTGTTAAAAAGAAAACTAGAAAAAGCCTGAACCCAAATTGCTATTTGTTCCGGCACTTGTTTTAAAGCTCCTTGATAGTCTTTCCCATTTTCAATTAAGTAGTCTAGCATTAAAAGTTCATTTCGCATGCTAAAAGGAAACCCCATAAAAACTTTTTTCATCGCAGTCCAGTTGCCAAAGCTTTTATTAGCCTGGTCCCGTATAGCTTTATATATGGGCAAGTCATTCATGCCGGATTGAACCAAATAGTTTCTGACGGCTTCCGTATAATTGCCTCGCATAACACTGGCGCCCATTTTATGCCCCAAAAGCCTGTTACCAAAACGCTGAAACCAAAAAAAGTTCCAAAACCCTTCCGACTCAATTTTGCGCAAATCTTTTTCTAATTTTTCACTGTCTAAAGACTCTTCCGTCCTGACAAAAATAGTAAATTTATTGCCAAAAAGCTGCCCTTTGTTTAAGGCTCCATTACTGTATTCTATATCTTTTAAAAACCAGTTTATGTTTTTTGGCAGTGCTTCCAGTTTTTCCGCCCTTACCCCCCTTATGCTAATTCTTTGTGCCGTAAGCGCCACAGCGTCTTTTATACCTGCATAACCTATTTGTTTGGGGTCAATGCTTAAATACTTTGCCAGCTCCTTCGTCACATCTAAAGTTGAAGCACCGAGTTTGACCAAGGTTGCATATATAGTCTTTGGTGTTTCTGTATAATTTTCAATCTTGCATTCACCATTTTCCACCGTTGTTATTTTCCTGTCCTCCCCTACCTCCTCCACTATAAAGTCGAACGGATGGAACTTAACATAGCCTTTAGGGAAACTGTTAAAGTCTTCCGGCAGCTCTATCCCGACACTTTTATAAATAGCCGCTATGTCGGCATCTTTCGGGTGCTTAAACCATTCCGGATGCTCCCGCTTTACAGGCTTTAAAAACTCCTGCTCTTCGGACCAAAGCTCAAAGTTACTTTTATGTTCTTGTGTCATATTTTATACCTTTCCCTCCCTCTCCCATTTTTCTTCTAAACGCCTTATGCCTGCTTCGTCAAAACCAAAGTGATGTCCTATTTCGTGCCAGACAACTCTTCTGACTAAAACAGGAATCATCTGCGGCGACTGGGCAAACTTTTCTATTGTACCCTTGTAAATAGTTATTTTGTCAGGCAAAGTAGCGCCAAGACCATAGCCAGACCCACGCTTTAATTGCGACACGCCATGATAAAGGCCAAATAAACTATTGTTCGGTGACTCGCCTTCTTCCATAACAATTTCCACATTATTTAGCTTGGTTCGTATACCTTCCGGCAACGCTTCCACAGCTTCACGTATTAAATTTTCAAACTCCTCATTCTCCATTCTATTTATTAAATCATTTAATTCCGCTAAGTATTTAGCAAAATATTGCAATACTAGCTAGTATTGCAATATTTTGCTAAATACTTGTTTTGTGGGATTTGTTTACAACATTTGCTTGAGACAAAAGCTTGTGTAGCTCAACAGACAGCTTAGTCTTCTCTCGCAAGCTTTTAACAACTCTTAGTAACCTTTCTTTTTCCTTTTTGTTAGCACTTTTTATTATTTCATCTAAAAGTATAGTTGGCCAAAAATACATAGGGTATTGTCTTTTAAGCTTGTTCCAAGGCTGCGCTATTTCTCTATCAACTTGTGGCTTTACCTGTATGCGTTTTAAAACTGCTCTATAACCGTCGCCATACAACTCAAGCCAGGTCTTAACTCTAGAAATTGTATTTTCACTAACTTTCATTTCATGCCTTATTTGAGCATACGTCAACCCTTCAACAATTAACTCCGCTATCTGTAGCCGACGCGCGAGCATTAAGGCTTCTTGTTCTGAAAACAAGTCCCGAATAAAATTAGCGGCTTCGAGAGGATTTTTTAAGCTTGCCAGCGACTCAGCAAAAGTTATGAATAACTGATTTTGCTCTTCCTTTGAAAGCCTGGTCGTATTAGTAAATTTTCCCATATATGAATTTTAGCTATTTTCCTCAATACTAGCTAGTATTGAGGTTTTTATCCAAATGAGATTAGTCCTATTTAGTAATATAAAGTAAATTTACAAAATCTAATCCATATACTGCTTTATAATTTTAGTGACTTCTTCAAGCTCACTGTCTGGCGAAGCCTCCCTCGAGCCGGGTCGATATAAAAATTTTCTGGGCTCGTATTCGGTTATGCCAGTATCCCCAGCTTTTCTAGGTAAAATATGTAAGTGAAAATGTGGCACACTTTGCCCCGCCACACCGCCCTCGTTCCAGGCAAAATTATAACCTTCTGCCTGAAAAACATTTTCCAGCGCCTGTTTTATTTTTTCTGCAGCCAGAAACAAAGCCTTGTGCTCTTCTGGTGTCAATTCCTCTATCTTTTGAACATGCCTTAATGGGCAGACCAAAACGTGCCCTGGAACTATCGGAATATTGGTGGGTATAACAAAAACCAAATCATTTTTAAATATTACCCTGCCTTGCATTTCACCTAAATTACAAAATGGACATTTCATAAAAAAAATAGGCCTATACTTTTATAGTAGTATAGGCCTATTGTAACATCAATTTTATTTTCTAGAAACCTTCGTAGTCATGCATAGTTAGCTGGGCTTCGATTTTCTTTATGACTTCTATAACCACCGAAACAACTATCAGCAAAGAAGTACCGCCCAAAGTCAAAGCTTGGGTACCTGTAAAATTTTGAGCCAATAGCGGCAAAATAGCAATTATAGCCAAGAACAAAGCACCGGCCAAAGTAATACGGTTAAGCACGCTGGACAAATAGTCGGCAGTTTGTGCACCAGGCCTTAAGCCCGGTATAAACCCACCGTTCTTTTGTACGTTTTCTGCTATTTCTTCCGGGTTAAATACCACCGCTGTATAAAAATATGTGAAGCCTAGAATCATTAAGAAATAAACAACTCCGTAAAACCAAGTGGTAGTGTCGTTAAATAAGTTTATAACCTTCTGAGCGTTGTTGGCTAAAAAGGCACTTTTTGCATTTATAAAGAATTGCGCGACCATAGCCGGGAATAACATTATAGATACTGCAAAAATTATAGGAATAACTCCTGCCTGGTTAAGCCTCAATGGCAAATGAGTATTTACTCCGCCAAACAACTTATTACCCCTCACGCGCTTTGCATAAGCAATAGGAATATTTCTTTGCGCTTCAGTCACCAAAACCACACCCGCAACCACCACCAAGAAAACTAAAGCAAAACCCACCAAAGTTGGTACGGCATTGGCGCTACCCTGAAAAATCTGATACCCCTGAGACAAACTGCTCGGAATGCTTGCCACTATACCAGCAAAAATAATTAAAGATATACCATTTCCAATATCAAATTCGGAGATAATTTCACCTATCCACATAATCAGCATTGTACCCGCAGTAACAGAAATTAAAACCAAAAACCACTGAAAGGGAGAAAAATTACCCAAAATTGCACCGGCACCCTGGCTATTTAAAAGCCTAATTGTTCCAAATGCCTGCAAAGGAGCAAGCGGAATGGTTAAATAGCGAGTGTATTGGTTAAGCTGTGCACGGCCGGCTTCTCCGCCTTCTTTCTGCATCTCAGCTAAAGACGGAACAATTATTGTTAAAAGCTGCATAATAATTGATGCCGTGATATAAGGCCCAACACCAAGCATAGCAATGGAAAAATTGGTTAACCCGCCACCCGAAAATATATCTAACAAATTTAAAAACTGACTGTTCTCAAAAAAAGAACGGAGACCGCTAGGGTCTATGCCCGGAATAGGCACATGAGTTAAAATTCTAGTTATAAGCAAAAGACCTAACACAATTAAAATTTTGTTGCGCAGGTCTTTGGTTTTCCAAATTAAAAATAGTTTGTTCATATTTTAAGCCTATGTAATCCTAATTATTCGAATTTATATTCCAATAACAGAAACTTTTATAATACGATGTTAAAAACTTCGGATTACTCTACAGAACCGCCAGCTTTTTCTATAGCAGATTTGGCAGCAGCAGAAACAGGCAATTTAACAGTTAGCTTTCTTTTTATTTCACCAGCCAAAAGCTTGGCTTTCTGTCCTTCTAATATTATACCCTTTTGTACCAAAGATTTTAAATCTACAGTATCGCCGTCTTTAAAAATATCTAACTGGGAAACAGAAACCGGCGCTGATTTAGCGCTTAATGACCTAAAACCGCGAAGCTTAGGCAATTGCCTCATTAGAGGCTGTCTGCCACCTTCAAAACCAACAGGCATTTTAGTATGACCAGTTCTTTTTGTCTGACCCTTGTTACCTCTTGTTGCATAAGTACCATGTCCGCTTCCAATACCTCTTCCGACAACTTTTCTGCGGTGAGTAGACTTAGGGTGCTTTTTTATTGTGTGGAGTTTTAACATAAAGTAAAATTACATGCCAACCAGCTATAAGGCTGATAAGCTAAATTATTTCCTAAGTTTAGCTAATTCTTCTTTAGACTTCATTTTCTGAAAAGCTTCGAAAACAGCTTTAATGTTGTTGACCTTATTGTTAGAACCAAGCATCTTAGATACTACATTCTTAACCCCAGCAAGTTCAAACACCTGTCTAACTGCGCCGCCTGCAATAACACCTGTACCAGGCCTGGCTGGCTTTAACATAAGCTTGGAAGATTTATACTTTACGGAAATTCCATGCGGGATAGTTTCGTTAACCAAAGGCAACTGGATCAAGTTTTTCTTGGCAGCATTCACGGCCTTATTTACGCTTTCAGAAACATCTGCACCTTTTCTCAAACCCATACCTACTCGGCCTTTGTGGTCGCCAATAACAACCAACGCCCTAAAGCGCATTCTTTTACCGCCGGAGGTTACGCGCGTTACACGCTTTACCTCAACGGTCTTTTGGTCAAACTCGCTTCTCTCGCGAGCCTCACCATCCCTAGATTGTCTTCGTCTTTTTTCCATAATTTATATTAACTGGTGAACAGATTTCAAAGATTTTGCAGACTGAGTATTTAAGCATCTGACATATCCGCAGCACCTTCGCATCTATAAGTTTAATTAAAATTTAAGTCCGGCCTCTCTAGCACCCTCAGCCAAAGCTTTAACTCTTCCATGGTAGGCAAAACCACCTCTGTCGAATACACAACTTGTAATTTTGGAAGCGATTGCTTTTTCTGCCAGTATCTTACCAACCTCTTTAGACACATCAATCTTTTTTGCTTTGCTCTTTACTTCTTTAAACGAGGCTTGGGCTAAAGTTTTACCACTTGAGTCGTCAATCAACTGAGCGTATATACCACTCAAACTCCTAAAAACGCTCAAGCGAGGTCGATCCAAAGTTCCAAAAACCTTTGATCTAACTCTGTTGTGCCTAATTTGTCTCTTTATAACTTTTTTCTTGTTCTTGTCCATATATATATCCTTGATCTTTAATCTTTAATCCTTGACCTCAACCGATAATAGATGAGGGATTAAGAAACCTCTTATTTGCCTCCTCCGACCACTTTAACAACCTTACCAGCTTTTCTAACTATTACTTCGTCGGAATATTTAATCCCTTTACCTTTATAAGGCTCGGGCTTTTTAAGCTCTCTAACTTCTGCGGCAAACTGACCAACAGCCTGCTTATCTGCTCCATTTATTATAATAACATTCTTTTCAAGAGCTACATTTAAAGTCGAAGGAATTTGGGCAAATACCGGATGAGAGAATCCAAGCTGCATCTCCAAAACACCACCATCAAAGCCAGCCAACTTTTTCAAAGCGTAATCGGAAGTCTGAATTGCTTTTACATCACCTTGTTTTAATGCTTCTTCTTTCTTCTTTTTATAAGAATCTCTGAGTTCTTGAGACTTTTTCATATCTACTTTAAAACCCACACCGTTTATTTCCAAGCGTTTTTCAAACCCCTTTGTAACACCTTCTACCATATTAAAAATCAAGGACCTGAATAAGCCCCACAAAGACCTTTGCTTTTTGGCTTCTTTTTCGGCCACATCAACCACCACTTCGTTCTCGGACACGCTAACCAAAGCCTGCGGATGAAGAGTTATTTCCAAATTCCCCTTTGGTCCAGACACTTTTAAAATGCTATCGAGTTTTTCGACTTTTACACCGGATGGAATAACTATGGGTTTTTTGCCTATACGTGACATAAATTAAATAATAGATTTAGGATTTAGGACATTGAATCAATAAACTATAGCTTTCTCTTTGCTATTCTACCTTTTTTACCATATTTGGCAGACAATTTCACCCCCGACTTTTTCTTTCCTTGCTTTCCTGTCAGACATCAAGCCTTTAGAAGTGGAAATAACCGTAAGGCCCAGGCCACTATTCGTTCTAGGTAAGTTTTCTACCGGAAGGTATATTCTTTGGCCAGGCTTACTCACCCTCTTAATGCCAGAAATTACAGACTCGCCCTTGTCAGAATATTTTAGAGTAATGTTCAGCATTTTCTGTTCGCCTTCCAACTCAGAAACTCCGCTTATAAATCCTTCCTGCACAAGCAATTTGGCCAAGTTAAGCTTATATTTAGAAAACGGTAATACCAAAGAATCCTTCTTAGCAGAAAGTGCATTGCGGATTCTGGTTAACATGTCTGATATTGGATCTGTGAACATAATTTAAATGATGAATTGAGAATTTAGAATTATAAATGAAAGTACTTATGCGTTCTTCATTCTTATATTAAAAATTTTACCAACTAGCTTTAACAACTCCAGGAATCTCACCCTTACTTGCCAACTCCCTAAAGCAAATTCTGCAAAGGTTGAAATCTCTCATATATGCTGCCTTGCGACCACAACGAAAACAGCGTCTAATAATCCGAGTCGAAAATTTAGCTTTTATTCTACTTCTTTTAGCTCTTACGATGTGTGCTTGTGTAGCCATAAATTAAATACTGGATTTATAATTCGGAATGTAGAATATGTAGAAATCTGCACTCTGCATTCTCTATATTACTTTAATCCTTAAAAGGAAACTTCATTAATTTTAAAAGCTCGTACGTTACTTCGTCTTTCATAGAATTAGTAACTATTGAAATTTCCAAGCCGAACAGGTTTTCTAAAGACTCTGCGGAAACTTCCGGAAACACAATTTGTTCCCTAAGGCCCAAATGATAGTTACCTCTTCCATCAAAACCCTTCTTGCTTATACCTTGGAAATCTCTAACACGCGGCAACGCTACGCTAACGAGCTTATCTATAAAACTGTACATTTTAAAGCCTCTTAAAGTTACAGAAAGTCCTACAACCTGGTTCTGTCTTACTTTGAATCCGGAAATTGATTTTCGAGACAAGTTTTTAACCGGTGCCTGACCAGTTAATTTGGCCATGTCTTCCACCACTAAATCAATGCGCTTTTTGTCATCCTTAATCTTACCCACACCAACATTCACAACCACCTTCAAGATTTTTGGCACCTGCATTACATTCTTAAAACCAAACTTATCTTTTAAGGCTTTGACAATTTGCTTATTATATTGTTCTTGTAGTCTTTCCATATAAAATCTAGTTTGCTCCGATACTGAATACGGATTTTAAATTATCCGTATTTATTAAGTTAACTATATCGGCGCCATCTTTTGTTAAATGCTTTTTCCACTGTCCTTAGATGTTCTCTGCTTCTTTCCATTCTCCAAAAAAGTATATTTGATGCGGGTAGGATTTCCAGAATGCGGGTCAACTAACTGTACTTTGGAAACCGGAACTGGGGCAGAAAAACTTACCTGCTTGCCTTTTTCACCGGCCTTTTTGGACTTCTCAAAACGGGTATGCAAATTTATATTTTCCACAACAAGTTTTCCAATAGTGGGAATAACTGAAATAACTTTGCCGGTTTTGCCCTTATCCTTTCCAGAAAGCACCTTGACCGTATCGCCCTTTTTTATTCTTAATTTATTCATAAATTTATAATTCCTAGTCTACTAATTTAGTCTGCTGTGTAGATAAACAAAAGTTGGTTATATAATTTCTAGCGTAACTAATTAGCAGTATTCAAATATGTAACTCGTAATATTTACATCTATATAACTTCCGGAGCCAATGAAACTATTTTCTTATAAGCATCTTCATAATAACCGGTTGCCATATCTCGCACCTCTCTCGGAATAGGTCCAAATATACGTGTGCCAATTATTTCATACCTGCCTTTAGCATCCTTCTTAACCAAAACGCCGGCATTATCATCGAAACGTATATACGAGCCATCTTTTCTTCGAACTTCTTTGCGAGTTCTAACTATCGCTACCTTGATTTTATCGCCTTTTTTGTAGTTACCATTCGGGGCAACCGCTTTAGCTGAAGCCGAAACCACATCCCCGATTCTTACAAAACGGCTTCGGTTCTTACCGCTGCCGCCGAAAATATTGGCGATTTTAACTCCGGTATTGTCTGCTATTTTTATCCAAGATCTTACTTGTAACATAAATTAAATGGTGAATTTAGAAGTCAGAATGATGAAGGAAAGAAAATTCTATCTTCTACATTTTGAATTCTGAATTATTATTTCTATGCTTTACCCACTACTTTAAATCTCTTATCTTTACTTATTGGCTTTGTAGACTCAATTACTACTTTATCGCCAACTTTATAAGTATCATCTTCTACATGTGCCTTGTACTTTTTTGAAACTGTATATGCTTTTTTATACTTAAAGTGTCTCTTGCGAGCATCCACTTTAACCACTACGGTCTTAAGCATTTTATCTGACACAACGGTACCTATAAATTGCTGTTTTTTCGATGTATTTAAGTTATTCATAATCTGCAAAGTCCTAATTCTTCTAATTATCCTAAACAATGGCTAAACCAGACGGTTAAAAAATTGTTTAGAATAATTAGCGTAATTAGAATAATTTATTTCTAAACCTTGTTAGAGTTAGATAATTTGGTCATTATTCTCGCAATATCTTTCTTTAGAATTTTTAGCTTGTGAGTAGTCTTAGATTCACCCAAAGAAATTTTCATTTTCAAAACATAAGCTTCATTCCGCATTTCTTCCAACATCTTCTTCAATTCGGCTTCAGGTTTAGTTGTGATTTCTTTAAACTTCATAATAGGTATTAAGTCCGGTTATTCTTTAGTTAAAAACTTAGTTTTGACAGGCAACTTATGAGAGGCAAGTCTCATGGCTTCCTGAGCCTGTTCTCTGGTAACACCATCCATCTCAAACAGAATTTTTCCTTTTTTTACAACAGACACAAAATGATCCACAGCACCCTTACCACCACCCATAGGGCTTTCGTTACCATGCACAGTTATAGGCTTATCTGCAAAAACTCTAATCCATATTTTTCCGCCACGCTGAACATGTCTTGTCATTGCCCTTCTTGCAGCCTCAATTTGACGAGCGGTAACCCAAGCATTTTCCAAGGACTTTAAGGCAAAACTGCCGAAATCTATGTTATTGCCAGCAGTAGCCACGCCTTTTGTATGACCTCGGTGATGCTTTCTGTGCTTTAATTTTTTAGGGATAAACATATAATAATTTAAAAATTTAAATTCAAAGTTTAAAATTTAGGTTTTGCTACGCAAATCAATTTACATAATGTCGCATCGCGACTCATTAATTTTGCATTTTGACTTTTGAATTTTGAACTTGTTTCTCTTCAAAAATATCTCCTCTATATATCCAGACCTTAATACCTACAGTTCCGTAAGTTGTAAAAGCAGTGCTTCTGGCAAAATCTATATCAGCTCTTAAAGTATGAAGAGGTATTTTACCCTGGGACAAATGTTCGGTTCTAGCAATATCTGCTCCATTAAGTCTTCCACCTATACTTACCTTTGCGCCTTTTGCTCCGGCTTGCATCATCTGTTCGAGAGACTGCTTCATGAGCTTTCTAAACGCAACACGCTTTTCGATTTGTTCTGAAATGAAATCCGCAACAACCTGGGCCTGTAAATTAATGTCTCTAACTTCTTCTATATTAACTCTCAAATCTTTTTTAATTCCCAACTTCTGCTTGATTTTCTTTTTCAAATCTTCTATTCCTGCTCCGCCCTTTCCTATTATAAGACCAGGCTTGGTTGTCCTTACTGTTAAGGTGATTTGACCATTACCGGTTCTTTCTATAATTAGGCGCACCAGACCTGCTTTCTTTAAAGCCTGCTCGAGGTATGCACGAATATTCACGTCTTCCTCAAGAGCCTTTTGAAAGCCTTTTTTAACAAACCAGCGAGACTTCCATGTATCGGTGATCTTTAAACGTAATGAAGTTGGATTTATCTTATGACCCATAAATTAAACTATAAATTAAGAATTTAGAATGAGGAATGAAAGATGTTTTACATTCTTCATTCTGCCTTTAAATTATTCTCCGCTTTTTCTGTTAAACATTCTTCGCTTATTCTGTACTTTGTTCATTTTTATCTGCTCATCGGATTTCTGACCATGCTGACGTGCGCGTGTTTTCTCTGGCTTTATTTCGGTAGCTTCCTTTTTATCTACGCTAGCTTCCTGCTTCTGTTTTTTCTTAAATAATTCAAGTCTGCTGGCAGATTTACCCGAGCGCTTCTTCTCACCCAATACTACATTTACGTGGGAAAGCTTTCTCTTTATAACAAATGCGCTGCCGCGTGCCCTGGGAAAATACCTCTTCATTACTTTACCCATGTCACAAGTAGCGGATTTAACATATAAATCTTCCGGCTTTAAAGAAAAATTATTAACTGCATTAGCCGCAGCAGACTTAATAGCGCGCAGCAAAAATTCCGCACCTTTTTGAGGAGCAAACTGCAAACTAGTAACCGCCTGGTCTACGTACATACCCTGCACCATACTGGTCAAAAGCCTTAACTTTCGGGGAGAAACCCGAAGATTGCGAGCATAAGCAGTAACTTGCTTTGCACTATTCTGTTTTTCTGCTTTATTGGACATTGTAATTCTTAATAAGATCTTAATTTCTAACTTTTCTAATTACCCTAAATAATATTTAAACCTTGATTCAATTATTATTCAGAGTAACTAGATAGATTAGTGTAACTATAAAATTTACTTTTTAGCAGGCTCTTTAGCTGCAGACAACTTAGCCTTTTCAGCAGCTGCCTGTGCGGCCTCCTGTTCCTTAGCCATCTTACCACCATGCCTATGGAACTTACGGGTTAACGCAAATTCACCAAGCTTGTGGCCAACCATGTTTTCGGTAACAAAAACGGGAAGGAAAGTTTTGCCATTATGAACCATAAAAGTTATACCAACGAACTCCGGTGCTATTGTGCACGAGCGAGACCAGGTTTTAATCTGCTCACCTTTCTTAGCATTCAGCACTTTCTTAACAACTCGTTGATCTATATATGGACCTTTTTTTGATGATCTGGACATAAGTTAAATTAAATGTGAATTTAGAATGATGAATTAAAACTTCTGTATTCCGCATTCTTAATTCTGCAATATTATTTGCTTCTTCTCTGAACAATAAATTTATTAGAATACTTCTTCCTGTCCCTGGTTTTTACACCTAGCGCATGCTTACCCCAAGGTGTCTTTGGATATTTCAAACCAATTGGGTTCACACCTTCACCACCACCATGCGGGTGGTCTACAGGGTTCATAACTTTACCACGCACAGAAGGCCTCCAACCCATAAGCCTCATTCTACCTGCCTTACCAATTCTTACATTCATCCAATCGGCATTAGATAACTGACCTACGCTAGCCAAACAATTATCTTTAACTTTTCTTATTTCACCTGAAGGCATTTTAAGTAAAGCATGTCCACCGTCTATGGTCTGTAAAGTTGCATAAGAACCTGCACTTCTAGCTATTCTACCGCCATGTCCTGGAACGAGTTCTATATCATGGACAAAAGCACCAACTGGAATATTTTTCAAAACCATACGATTCCCTGGAGCAATTTCAACCTTGTCATCGTATATTACAGTCTGCCCAACCTTCAAACCCTCAGGAGACAAAATATATCTCTTAGTTCCATCTTTATAGAAAACCAAAGAAATAAAAGCAGTGCGGGTAGGATCATACTCCCTGGTCATAACTTTTGCAGGAATACCTTTTTTATCTGCTCGAGAAAAGTCGACTAAACGTATCTTTTTCTTATGTCCACCACCCTGGTGTCTAACTGTTATTTTACCACTATTATTCCTACCGGCCTGAATACTCTTAGAAACCAAAAGATTTTTTGGAGTCTTATGTTTTTTATCCAAAACCGAATAATCAGTCACGCTATGGATGCGCCTGCCAGGAGATGTTGGTTTGTAAATTTTTATAGCCATATCTTAGATAGTGAGTTTAGAATTCAGACTTATAAATGAAAAAGTATTATTTCTTACTTATTTTCAGGGGCGTCAATGCTTTCGCCTTTTTTAAGAGTAACAACTGCCTTCTTAAAAGGACTTCTCTTGCCGGTAGTTCTGCCAAAATTAATAGCCTTTGCTTTATTGTTAATTATGTTGACTTGAGTTACATGAACTTTATAGTTCTTTTCAACAGCTTTTTTTACTTCGATCTTGTTGGCCGACTGCTTTACCAAGAAAACATATTTACCTGCCTGAGCGAGCTTTGAAGACTTTTCGGAAACCCTCGGCTTGATTATAGAAAAAACAGAAGCTGGACTGAGTGTTTGGTCAGAAACCGCGGACACCAAAGCTGTCTTATTGTCTTTCTTTTCAGTTTTTTTAGAAAACATCGCCATAAATTAATTCTTCTGTATAAATAGATTTACTTAATTTTTTAAAAAGGTCTTTTCAATTACTTCCAATGCTGACTTAGGAACTATTACACAATCGGCTTTCAAAACTTCATGCAAATTTACTGTATGAGCAGGTAATGGACTTATGCCATTTAAATTTCTGCTTGCGCGAATAAGATTTTTATCCTCTTTCGCAGTAAGCAAAAGCTGCTTCTTGCCAATTTCCAAATTCTTTTTAAACAAATTTATTATTTTGCTTACTTCCTTGGTCTTGGCGTGTTCTAGAACAATACTATCTACAACAATAAACTTATTCCCCACTACTTTATCGGAAAGAGCCATAAACAAAGCTTGCTTAGCTGCTTTTTTATTTAGCTTCAAAGTCCAATTTCGGTTAGAACGAGGACCAAAAGTTACACCACCATGACGCCACAACGGAGAACGAATACTACCAGCACGAGCGCGTCCAGTACCTTTTTGTTTCCAAGGCTTTTTTCCTCCACCACTCACTTCACCGCGGGTTTTGGTATTTGCCAAACCCTTGCGAGAATTTGAAAGCTGGATTCTAACTGCTTCGGCCAACAAATGAGTATTTGGCTTAACCTCGTATATCTTGGAATTTAAGTCAATATCTCCGACCACTTCGGCTTTTTGATTGTATAATTTAACTTTCATATAAATAGCTTGTAAACATTTAAGCTTGTCAGCTTACTGGAGTATTTTACTTTTTCTTTACTTCCTTAATTTCTTCAATTCTTACCAAAGGCTTTACTTTACCGGTAGAAACTATTTTTACCAATGCATTTCTGTGACCCGGAATTGCCCCTTTTAATGAAATCAAACTTTTCTTGACGTCTACATGCACTACTTGCAAGTTCTTAACCGTCACACGCTCATTACCCATATGCCCAGCCATTCTAAGACCTTTTCTTACGTGCTGTGGCCAACGTTGACCAATAGAACCTACCGCTCTTGGGTGGTCGTGGCCGTGGGATGCCGGTGCTCCTGCAAAATGATGTCTTTTTACTACACCAGCAAAACCTCGTCCCTTAGAGGTTCCAACCACATCAACGAATTCTCCAACCTGAAAAGTAGAAAGATCCAATTTCTGACCTCTGGCATACTTTTCGGCATCTGGTGTCTTAAACTCAGTTAAAACGGAAAAAGTACCTAATTCCTTTGAGTGACCTTGTAAGGGCTTAGATACTTTTTTCTTTTTTCCTGCGGCTATTTGAACAGCGTTGTAAGCGTCTTTACCGGCAACTGTCTTAACCTGAGTAACCACAATCGGGGTAGCCTTAACAACAGTAACCGGTATTACGGTTCCTGAAGATTGCTCAAAATACTGGGTCATGTTTACTTTTTTGCCGACTATAAAATTCATTTGAGGTATGTAATTTAATTAAGCTAAGTAAAATTTTAAATTAAATATATTTCAAAAACTTTACCTAATGAAAAAGCGGGCATTCACCCGCATCAATAAACGAAAGTCCAAAGCTTTCTTTTACTTATGTAGATGAATCGTTATCTTGTATTTTGGAGTTTTCCAAACCTACAAGAACCTATTCAATTTGACCTAGCGACACTGATATACGAATTCCACGCGAATGTCGCGAATAGCATTTGCATCATTCGTGTGCATTCGTAATTTAAGCCACTACGACATTTTAATTTCCACATCCACACCAGCAGGTAAATTCAAGTTTGTCAGAGAATCTATGGTTTTCGGCGTAGCTGAAAGTATGTCTATAAGACGCTTATGCACTCGCATTTCAAACTGTTCGCGGCTATTTTTATGAACGAAAGTTGAGCGTAAAACGGTATACTTAGTTTTTTCGGTCGGTAAAGGTACCGGACCGGCAATAGATGCGCCAGTTCGCTTAGCAGTATCAACAATCTGCTTTGCGCTTTGATCAATAAGCTTATGGTCATAAGCTCTGATTTTTATGCGAATTTTTGGCGCTACGGCCTGGTCTTTCTGCATTGTGTGAAAAATTGCTAAAATACCGATTTAAAATTGAGCTTAAGTATTATCTTAAGCAACTTGCAATAGTTTAATGCACTTTTCAGATTTTGTCAACAGTTGATAACTATATTTGACACTAAACATACTTTATGTTGTAATGCTTAAATTTTGCACCTACCTATCCGCTTGCCTCTTTTTTTGTGTTATTGAATCTTTATGCCTTTGGTAAATATACGTACGATCTTTTACCTTATAAATACGCACTTTTTTTTGCTTTAATCGGTTGTAAAAATCGGTATCCTCACCGTATCCCAACTTTCTGTAATTCCCAACCTTTTTAAACAGGGTATTTTTTATAAAAAACGTAGGACCCAAAATAATTTTATCAACGTGAACCACTTCACCCTTCTTATAAAAATCTGGTACAAATTGACTACCCACTGTACGAAAACCCCCGTGCAAGAAATAAGGATAATCATGAGTAACTATATATTTATAACGTGAGTCTAAATGCTGGGGCAAATATACATCATCGCTGTCCAAAAAAGTTACGTACTCCCCTTTTGCCTTTAAAATACCAAAGTTGCGAGCCTCAGCCACTCCCGAATGTTTTTTATAAAAATAACGGATTTCCGGAAAATTCCCCATTTCTTTTATCGTACAATCTGTACTACCGTCATCTACCACAATCACCTCAAAATCTTTAAAAATTTGTGCTCTTAAAGATTTTAATGCGTCCACAAGCAATTTCCTACGATTATAGCTACATATAATTACGGAAAAAAAAGGCTTTTTCATAATACAATTATATCAAACTACTATCTTCGGGGGACGAAAACCGACTGAATGTTTTGGCATACTCAAACTACCCATTAAACATAAAAAACCTCTTTCGAGGTTTTTTATGTTTAATCAAGTTACAATTGGTTATTTGATAATTTTGGTAGCAACACCTGCTCCAACTGTTTTACCACCTTCGCGAATAGCAAATTTACCTTTTTCTTCCAAAGCAACAGGAGTAATAAGCTTAATGGTTACCTTAACGGTATCACCAGGCATTACCATTTCCTGACCTTCAGGCAAAGTAACTTCACCGGTCACGTCAGTTGTACGAACATAGAACTGAGGCTTGTAACCTTTAAAGAAAGGTGTATGACGTCCGCCTTCTTCTTTGGTCAAAACATAGATTTCAGCTTCAAATTCAGTATGAGGATTAATAGAACCTGGCTTGCAAAGCACTTGACCACGTTCTACTTCTTCTTTTTTAGTACCTCGGAGCAATACGCCGGCGTTGTCACCAGCCATACCGCTGTCGAGCTGCTTGTTGAACATTTCAATACCGGTCACAACAGTCTTTGCAGTCGGGCGAATACCAACGATTTCAATTTCTTCGTTGATTTTAATTTGTCCGCGCTCAATTCTTCCAGTAACCACGGTACCGCGTCCTTCAATGGAGAAGATATCTTCGATAGGCATCAAAAACGGCTTGTCAGTTTCGCGCTTCGGATCAGGAATATAGCTGTCCAAAGCTTCTACAAGCTTCATAATAGCAGGTTCACCAAGTTCGCCCTGGTCACCTTCTAAAGCTTTCAATGCAGAACCTCGGATTATAGGAGTGTCTTTACCAGGGAATTCATACTTAGACAAAAGATCCCTGATTTCTTCTTCAACCAAATCCAAAAGTTCCTTGTCCTGAACCATGTCGCACTTATTCATAAACACGACAATGTAAGGCACGCCTACCTGACGAGCAAGCAAAATGTGTTCGCGAGTCTGAGGCATTGGACCGTCTACAGCAGAAACAACCAAGATAGCGCCGTCCATTTGAGCAGCACCGGTGATCATGTTCTTAATGTAGTCAGCGTGACCCGGACAATCCACATGAGCGTAGTGGCGCTTGTCAGAGTGGTACTCTACGTGAGCGGTGTTAATAGTAATACCGCGGGCTTTTTCTTCCGGGGCATTGTCAATCTGGTCATAGGCCTTAGCCTTAATGTCCGGATTCTTTTTTGCCAATACGGTTGTAATGGCGGCAGTCAAAGTGGTTTTTCCGTGGTCAACGTGGCCAATAGTACCAACGTTAACATGCACTTTGCTGCGGTCGAACTTTCCATCTGCCATAGCAATAATCTCTTTCTTTTAGCTAATTAGCTACTTAGCTAGGTGGCTTCTTAGGTTTTAGCCTACAAGCTACAAGCTACTTGCTACCAGCTAACCGGCCCGAGATTCCCTAGCCACCACCGCTCATCGATAAAGCAGCAATGCCAAGGGGGTCTCTTTTTTCTTGAATATCCTGTGTGCTTTTAGCTCAGCAAGATACAACAAGAACCAGGGCTAAATTAATTTTAATAACAGAAAAATTTTACCGTATTTTTCCTATAGTGTCAAACACATCCGCTACAAGAACTACAGGCAGCTACTAATCTACAAAATACCTACGGAATTCTAAATAACTTTAGTTACCTAAACTTCTGTAGGCGTCTGTCAGCCCGACAAGTCATTCTGGCGGGCAGTGAATCCAAACCTCTGTAGGTCTCTGTGTTAAAAATCGTCGCTTTCCCCTTTTGGCATTTCAAAGTCGAAGCTAGGATCAATAACTTCTGCCCGCAAATCTGGTTGTCTATTTATTCCAGAATACCCAAATGCTTTTGGCACAAAGCTCCTTTGGCTTGCACTGCTCTGCTTAGGACTTATAAATTCTTCGGGCTCCGAAAGTTGAGCCTTTAAAATCTCTTGGTTTATGTTTTCAACGTCGATTTCCGGCTCTTCAACTTTGCTTAGTAAAAGCTCTTGGTACTGCTCGACGGACATTATAACTAAAGAAGGCTCGCCTGTTTCGTCAATAACAAAAAACTTGCCTCCGTCTGCCTTTGCCAGGTTTATTAAGTCCTGAATATTTGCCATAAATTTAATGTAGTTTATTTTTCCAATAATTCACTACCGCTTTTGAGCGGATAGCCCGCTTTTATACTGGACCCATTATATATATATTTTATAAGCTTTACAATGTACCAAAAAAGCTTTACCAAAGTGTTATTTTGTGATACTTTGGTCATGAAAGGGGGCACTATGTGCTCAATGCTTTCTGAACTTGACCCATGCCCCGCCTGCGGGGCAAACGAAACCAATCACGACTTCAATGCTTGCCAGGACCGTCTGCGGGAACAGACACTTGAGCAAGCCAACCTGCAACTACCCATTACGGAGGAACCATGTACCTGTACCTCGTAACTAGCACGGGATACCAGGCCGTGGTAGTAACAGTGTATCCTCATACAGAGGATGCAAAAAGAGCTCACGAAGGTCACGAAGTACAGCCAGGGGCATCCTGGACTCCAATCGGGTCAATGAACCCCGACCACGACGACTTCGGGGCATTCGACATCCACCAACTCCTCCAATCTCCAGAATAACTGGAGAAAGCGGGGGTTTTTTATTTTACAAAACAAGGGGAATCCTTGCTGTAAGCAAAGATTCCCCTTGAGTTTTACTCTCTTTGGTATTCGGAATTTGGTATTTGGAATTTACTTTTGCTCGGCAAAAGTTTACATACCTTTTCTTACATTTATACCAGCTCTGCTTTCAATAATCTTAGCCGCAACGTTCTTAGGAACTTCGGCGTAGTGGTCAAATTCCATTGTATAGGAAGCTTGTCCTTGAGTCATAGACCTTAAGGTTGTAGCATAACCGAACATTTCGGAAAGCGGCACTTGCGCGTTTATAACTTTCAAATGCAAGCGATCGGTCATTTCGTTAATTTGAGCACGTTTGCTGTTTAAGTCACCAATTACATCGCCCATGTTTGCTTCCGGAGTTATAACTTCAACTTTCATAACAGGTTCCAAAATAATTGGGTCGGCTTTTTTAACTGCATCTTGCAAAGCTTTAGAACCGGCAATTTTGAAAGCCATTTCCGAAGAGTCGACTTCGTGGTAGCTACCATCGTAAGCGGTAGCTTTAAAGTCTACAAGTGGGTAACCTGCTATAACACCGTTAGCAGCAGACTCTTGAATACCTTTGTCTATAGGTTTTATAAATTCTTTTGGAATAACACCACCAACAATAGCATCTTCGAATTCATAACCTTTACCGCGCTCGAGTGGCTCAACACGCAAGTAAACGTGTCCATACTGACCCTTACCACCAGTTTGACGAATATATTTGCTTTCAGCTTCAGCCATTTTCTTAAATGTTTCTTTGTAAGCAACTTCAGGCTTACCTACATTGGCTTCTACTTTAAACTCGCGCTTCATACGATCTACAATAATTTCCAAGTGAAGTTCGCCCATACCAGCTATAATAGTTTGCTGGGTTTCTTCGTTTGTAGAAAGTTTAAACGTTGGATCTTCTTCGGCCAATTTTTGCAAAGCAATGCCCATTTTTTCTTGGTCAGCTTTGGTCTTTGGCTCAATTGCCATAGAAATAACCGGTTCTGCGAACTTTATGGATTCTAATTGAACTGGTTTTTCTACGTCGCAAAGAGTATCTCCGGTAAAAGTATTCTTAGGACCTACCAAAGCACAAATGTCTCCTGCAAAAACTTCTTTAACCTCATCACGTTGGTCAGCGCGCATACGCACTATACGACCTACGCGTTCTTTGTCGCCTGTGCGTGCATTCAATACATACGAACCTGCTTCTAACATACCTGCATACACGCGGAAGAAACATAAACGGCCTACAAAAGGATCGGTGGCGATTTTAAAAGCTAAGGCTGTAAATGGTTCGTTGTCATTTGGCTTTCGAATTATTTCAGCACCGGTTTTTAAGTCATGACCTTTGGTTTCGCCACGGTCAATTGGAGAAGGTAGAAAGTTAGTAACAGCGTCTAAAACAGTTTGCACTATAATACCACGACCGTCGCCACCCAAAACTGGAAAGAATGTAGCTGACTGCACAGCTTTTCTTATAGCGGACAAAAATTCCTGCTCAGTAAGTTCTTGACCTGCCAAATATTTTTCCATTAAGGCATCGTCAGATTCCACAACTTTTTCAAGCAGTCTGTGCCTATACTCTTTAGCCTTTTCTAACATGTCGGCTGGCACCTCGCCAATGGTAAACTCCTTGTCCTTATAATCTTTATAGGTATAGGACTTCATGTTTATTAAGTCAACAACACCGCAAATATCTTTTTCAAAACCAATTGGAAGCTGAATAGGAAAAGCGTTCGGGGAAAGGCGTTTGTGAATGGAGTCGAGTGATTTATAAAAATCTCCACCAGTTTGGTTGATTTTGTTTATAAAGCACATACGAGGCACGCCGTATTTGTCTGCCTGACGCCACACAGTTTCGGACTGCGGCTCAACGCCCATCTTACCGTCAAAAACTGTAACTGCGCCGTCTAAGACACGTAAACTGCGCTCCACTTCTACAGTAAAGTCTACGTGACCCGGGGTGTCTATAATGTTGATCTTGTGCTTAACATCACCAGCTAACTTAATAAAACGAGGCTGCCAATAACATGTAACAGCGGCGGCGGTAATAGTAATTCCGCGTTCGCGTTCCTGTTCCATCCAGTCGGTAGTGGTTTCACCTTCGTGAACCGCACCTATCTTGTGGATCATTCCGGTATTGAACAAAATACCTTCAGTAACAGTAGTCTTACCGGCGTCAATATGGGCAATAATACCTATATTTCTTGTAACCTCAATAGGATATTCTCGGGGCATAAATAATATTTTTTAATTTCTTATGATGTCTTATCGGTCTTTATTTTGACCTATTAGACCTATTTTAGTTGATGGATAAATTCCAAATTACAAATATCAAATTTCAAATAAATTTCCAATAACCAATCTTCAAATCTTTACTTTGCTATTCTATGGCGTCTAAATATCTGGCACAGAAGCCGGAAATCGACGGGAAGGAAGGCAAAAATATGATTTACATTTTCCAGATCTCAAATAGTCGGATAGCCTTGGTTGTCGATCATAACTGGGAAGATGCACAAGACGAGTTAGCCAGACAAGTTCCAAACCAAGAATTGCATCGGCTCGGATGTTATGAGAATGGTGGAACTTCTATTTACGACCTCAAGGCTTGACCACACAGCTTTATTAGCACCGATATCAACCGCAATCGCGGTAGGGTCGGGGCTTTTTTGCCTAAATTCTGTAGGCATCTGCCAGTCCGACAGGTCATTCTGGCGGGTAGTGTAGTAAATCAGTAGTTCTGTAGCTTAGCGTCTTCCGAAACGTGCAAAATGGGCAAATGCCTTGTTAGCCTCTGCCATTCTATGAGTGTCTTCACGCTTCTTTATAGCTGATCCGACTTTGTTAAAACCGTCAACTATTTCTGCAGCAAGCTTCTGTGCCATAGGGGCGCCTTTTCTGGCTCTTGCAGCGGCTATAAGCCACTTCATACCAATACTGGTTCTTCTTGGCTCGGAAACTTCCATAGGTACCTGATAGTTCGCACCACCAATTCGGCGGGACTTAAGTTCCATAATTGGAGCAATATTTTTCAAAGCAATATCAAAAACTTGTCTGCCATCTAACTTGGTGACTTTTGGCTGTTTTAAGTCTTCTTTTGCACCCGACTTGTCTTCCGAAGTCTTGGCAGGAGAAACTTTAACCGGTGCCGGAGCAGCCGGAGTTAAAGAAGCAGCTTTCTCTCCCACTATTTCTAAAGCAGAATAAAAAATCTTGCGAGCAACATTTTTCTTTCCGCGTTCCATCATATAATTTATAAATTTGGAATACTTAACAGAACCGAATTTTGGATCCGGCTCAGGAGTATGTTTGTCGTATGATCTAGATTTTCTTGGCATGATAGTAAATTTAAAATGTAAATCTCAAAGTGTAAAATATAGGTGTCTCGCCCTGCGAGACTCTATAATTTTTCATTTTGATTTTTAAATTTTTACTTTCTCTTAGCTCCGTATTTAGAGCGACTACCTTTTCTCCCGTCGACTCCGAGAGTATCTAACTTACCGCGAACAATATGGTAACGGACACCAGGCAAATCTTTTACCCTGCCGCCGCGTATCATAACCACACTGTGTTCCTGAAGGTTATGCCCTATTCCAGGAATATAGGCAATAACTTCCATACCGTTTGTCAGCTTAATTTTGGCAACTTTACGCAAAGCCGAGTTTGGCTTTTTTGGTGTGGTGGTATAGACCTTAAGACACACTCCGCGCATAAAAGGAGCACCTTTCCTTAAAGGGACTTCCCTATTCTTTAAAAGGTTCAATCTATGCTGCAAAGCCGGAGACTTGGACTTGGCTCTGAGCGGCGATCTGCCTTTTCTAACTAACTGGTTGATTGTTGGCATTTTGCTAGCTGGTAGCTAGTAGCTAGTAGGTTTGTAACCTGTATTTCCTACAAGCTACCACCTACTTCCTACAAGCTAAATAATTATTTTCTTGAATAATTTTAAATAAACAACAAAAAAATCCCATAGCAAAGGATTATTTGCTACTTCGCATTCTTGGTAATGTCTCGAAGCCTGTGAGACTAGTAACTGTAGCTGCTCCATTTATGGAGCCGTTAATCGGCCTAATGAATCAGGCAACTACCATTTACATCTTCCCAAATTTGCGACTTATAAATAAGTAATTCCCTTGCATTTAAAAATTTTATCTAAATGCTTCGGGGGCTTCTTATTCAATTAAGCTAATTCTACAAAAACAGACCTCTTTTGTCAAGCTAGGCATTAGCCGACTATAACACTCAAAACAACTCTATACAAAGGCTCAACCAATACCGACAAAAGCCCTGTCATAACCAAAATTATTAAAACTATAAACCCATAGCTCTCCCACTTTAAAATATTTTCCTGCCAAGACCTAGGTGCTACTGACAATAAAACCTTACTTCCGTCCAAAGGCGGGATAGGAATTAAGTTAAAAACTCCAAGTGCAATATTTAAAAAGATTCCCCTGCCTAAAACTACTGCAGCAAAATCACTCGCCAGACCTAAGCGAATTATAAACAAAAACAAAATAGCTAGCGCAAAGTTACTTAAAGGTCCGGCTAAAGCGACCATAGCCATGCCTAGCCGCTGAGGACGCAGATTGTCAAAATTTACCGGGACCGGCCTTGCAGCTCCAATACCAACCAAAAAAGGCATTAGTATAGACCCTATGGGGTCTATATGCGGTATTGGGTTTAAAGTTATTCTACCCGCTTCCCTAGCTGTGTCGTCACCAAACTTTTCGGCCATTAGCCCATGACTCACCTCATGAACAACAACGGAAAAAATAAGTATTATAACGTCTATAATTTTTAATGTAGTAGCGTCCATAATTTTTATTCAAAAAACATAAAGGATAATTTTGGGCGAATTAACCACCCCTATCTCTTGCCAATTATACCAAACTATGATAAACTATTGAAGTTATATTGAATCCTTTCAATTTACCAATATTATATTTTAAATTCTTCAATTATTCTATGCCAAGAATGTGCGCAATTTGCGGCAAAACTTACAGCCGTACCATAAAACGTTCCCACTCCATGAGGCCTTCTATAGTCAGGCTTTTGCCTAACTTGCAATGGTTTAAGTCCGGCGGTAAGCGCGTAAAAGCCTGTACCCGATGCATGAAAACCGAAGCTAAGGCTAAATAAGAAAATTTTTAACTCCGTCCCGATTTATCGGGACGGAGTTTTTTGTTATTTTCATAGACTTTTGTATACTAAGCTTAAGCCTTATAAGAAGGCAATCCTGTCGTTAAGGAGGTACCGTGAGACACAAAGGTACTGTAAAGTGGTTTCGGCCCGAAAAGGGTTATGGTTTTTTGGTAGTCTCAGGCATTGGCGACGTTTTTGTCCACCACAGCGAAATAAACATGCCGGGTTACCGATCTTTGATAGCCGGACAAAAAGTAACCTTTCTCCTCATTAATGGACCAAAAGGTCCATACGCCGAAGAAGTTGTCCTGGTGCCTCAACGCATGTACCTCGTCGGCAGCGCCAGCTAAAACAAGCCGGCGTTTTTTATTTGACTAAACCATTCTCGTTTTGCAGAGAACTGTTTTGCACGACCGAACCAGCAAATAGAATTGCAGATACTGCAAAATATATCCAGCTGTTAATCAGGTTCATATAAAAAAGTGAAAAAAGCCTTCCTTCGCCGAATAAAAAACCCAGAAGAGACAGTACCAAAAAAACCACGGACAGTATTCGCATTGTAAAATATATTTTGGGGTGCTTGGAAAAAAGCACTAGAACAATTCCGAAAAAAATATGGAAAAAATCGTTAAAAGCATTGGTTTGTATTAAGGCTTCGTCTCCAACCAAAGGGTTGTTCACATAGCCCAAAGCTCCCATACAGAACAACAAAACCCCCAAAAACACAGAAATTTTCCTAGCCATAAATTATTTCTCTAAAAATTTAATTCCCAATTTCTTAAAACCTTTAAAAACCACTTCCATTGGCAACCCTATTGAACCGGTTATACTGCCGGAAATTTTTTCTATTAAGTCAAAACCCAAACCTTGCAAAGCATATGCCCCAGCGCGTCCCAAAGGCTCTTTTGTCGCAACATACTTTTTTATTTGCTCATTCGACAATTGCTTAAATTTTACCCGTGTTTCTATAACCTCATAAAAAACTTTATTTGCTAAAGCATCTATCATAACAACAGCGGTTACAACTTTATTTGTTTTTCCACTTAATGCCTTAAGCATCTGCATTGCCTGTTTATCGTCCTTCGGTTTACCGAAAATCTTTTTTCCTAAACACACTAAAGAGTCGGCAGCTATTATAACGCCTTTTGGATGTTTTTTCAAAGCAGCTTCGGCTTTGCCCCTGGCCAAAGACAAAGCCAATTTTCGAGCGTCTAGGTTTTTTTCAAAAACCTCGTCATATTCGGGATCAACAACTTTAAACTTAATTTCAAACAGGTTTAAAATTTGTCGCCTTCTGGGCGAGGTAGAAGCTAATATAATCTCTTTAGACATTTTTTAAAGGTTTTAAGTTAGAAGCCAAGCCCAAAGCCAAAGCTATAAGTACTAAATTTTTAATAATATACTGCCCTTCTAAAGTTGGTACAAAGGCCGACTGCCAAGCGACTTCGGGTAAAAAAACCAAAGGCATTAAAGTCATACCCATATGCAAAATAAACAAGGGTACTACTAACCTTAAAGCTTTCGGAAACAAAAACAAGCAACCTATAAACATTTCAAAAATCGCAAACAAAACAATAAATGTACTAAAGCTTAAAAACGGCAAGGTTTTTTGCTGCAAGTCCATAACTAAAGGATTAGCTGGAGAAACGTCTAAAATTTTTAGCAAACCAAACCAGAAATAAACAACAAACAAACTAAATCTTGCCAAAGGAATAGAAATCTTTCTAGAAAAATTTATGAGCTTTTCGTCAAAGTCTAATATTTTATTTTGCATAATTTAAATTCTACTCATTACATAAATCAATTTCTGGTCGGGCTGCTGGGAATCGAACCCAGACTACATCCACCCCATGGACGCGTACTACCACTATACTACAGCCCGCGAATTCAAAAGCTTCATATATTTTAACAAAAGAAGCCAAAAAAAAGAAGGCTCGAGAAATTTCGAGCCTTTTAGGCATTCAGAGGGTCAATTAGACTCCCCAGCCGTATGTCGTCTCATAGTTGGTGAGTGGCCTTTGTAGAGGCATCTGTTCCAAACGATTGACCATCTTTGGCCCATCCAGCAAAGTATCTCCCGCCAAACCATGGGACCGGTCGTTTAGGAAAACACAGCACAGCATTCTTTCGCCGCTCACTACAACCAAAACGTGCACAGTTCGATCATGAAGCTTACGTGCTTCGTATGATTCGACAATAGCCATCGCTGGATTTTCCCCGAACGTCATACAAACTTCCTGCCCTTTGCTAAAGGGTCCAACGACTTCCCTGTGAACACGCAATATACGTTCCATTATACTCCTCCAACCAAAGTTTTTACTGCCAAAAAATAGGTTTCAAAAATTTAAAAACTATTTTTTTGCAACAAAAGAAAAACCCCCTTTGCAGGGGGTTTTAAGCTTAAATACTTTAAAACGCCACCTGCTTTAGGGGGTAATAATAATTATGCTGCTGTTCTGTACGCATTTCATATATGTATATATTATCAAAACAAACTTAGTTGTCAAATAAAAAAGCCGATAAAAGTGGCTTTATGTGCAATTGCCTAAATGGCAAAATACAAAGCACTTATTCGACTTGGGAGTTGTGAGAACTTGTCCCTAAAGATGGCCTAGGCGGCGGCGAATTATAGCGGGTGCCGGTAAAGGCATCCATTCCTTTGCGCTCACACAGAAGATTCAGCTCCTCGTCACTCAATTCTTCTACTACACGAATTTCCGGCTCCTGGCTAATCACGATTTTTCCCTCTTGTTTACTGGCGTTAAGGCACATTTTCATGCGCCCAAAGCATAGCCAACTTTTTAGATACGCTTTGGGAATATGAAATTTTTGGGAAGAGACAGCGCCGAATGTCTCTGTGTTATGTGGTTTGGAAAAGATTAGCACACGTGCTAGAATCTTTTTTTGTACACAAACAACACTCGGCGCCGGCAAGGTTGGGGGCAGTCCGCCCATACATTAGTTCTGAACAAAGCAAGCCTATGTTAGCTTTTAGCTGCCGATTACTTGGTCAACTCGTTTGTCAGTTGGAGATCAATAACAGCATCGCTGAAGCTCTTGCTGAGCTTCAAACTTAGCCCGACCTGGCTTGTTACCGGTTAACCGAAGAAGTGCCTCGGTCCAGTCTCGAACTGTGTCGCTTTTAGGTTCTTGATCCCTGTTTTTCGTCGGAATAAGGTCTGGTTCCTCATTCATCGGAAACATCCTCCGGTTTGATTGCCCGCCGACAGAGGCGGGCTTGGAGACTTACAAGGCAGTCAGCGTCGGTTAACGCTTTTTTAGTTGAACTCGTTTGTGACGAGCTCAATATAGACTGCCCAAATTGGCGGGACCTACGCGGCGGTGTTCGTTTCCGCTCGATCGACACAGAATTCCTGCAGGGCAGGCTCCGTGGAAGGTAAAAAGGATAATAAGTATCAACCTCTCCTTCTCGGTCCCTAATTGTCGGGTGGATTTCGAATCCAGATAATTGTTCTCTTTCTCTCTCCGTGCGCTTACCCAAAAGAGAACAACCTATCTGGTTCTATTGGAAGCCACTTGCTTCACCTGGCTCCAGCCAGAGGCCGCTATTTAGCGGTCACAGCCACCCATAACTTTTGTAGACTTTGCGTCCACAGGCATACAAACTTTTAAAAATTTATACGCCTGCAAACGCATTTTAAAACCCCGCTTCTTGCGGGGTTTAGAAGGTGTGGTTTTTAATCCGTGTTTACACCTTACCCCGCGCGCCAAAAAGTACGGCCTTCACAAAGACCGGGCGAATGGAAATAAGATTGTATATATTCTGTATCATCTTAAAAAGAATATTATACCCAATGTTTACTGTTGTCAAGCAAGTTATCAACAAGAGACAAAATGCAAAATTAAAAATTCAGAATGCAGAAATAAAAAGCCGTTAAAATTATTATAAGTTTTTTTTTGCTGAGTTACTTGAGGCAATCATAATAGCCAATATCTCATGAGCTTCTTGCAAAAGGCTTTCCATTTTATTAAACGGTAATAGAGCCAAATCAATTAACAACTCCATCCAAAAAATTGATTCATCGCATTCTTCAATCACAATACCAATTTTCGATATAAACTCAAGCTTAGACCGCGCTCTACACGCTGCCCTATAATTTGCCCCAACAGAGGTTCCGCATCGGAATAATTGATTCCCAATAATACTTCCTTCGTAATTTTTTGGAAGAGCTCGGCAGAGCTTAACTATCCTTATTGTAAAAGACTTTGTTCGGATTTTTAAGTCTTTGTCGGGCATAACATTTTGCACTCTCAATTTTCAGTTCTTCATTTTCTAAACTGTTAAATATCCACCGCCCTGCTCTACTGCTTTTTCAGCCATTTTATGAACAATGTCATTTAACTCTTCTTCACTGTAAAAGTCTATAAGAATTTTACCCGCTTGGCCTTGTCTTTGAATTTTTACCTGAGCCCCAAGCTTTATGCGCAGTTCAGATTCCATTGCCATAAGTTTTGGGTCTGGAGCTGCCGCATCCATACTCTTTTTGGCTGTAAGCTCTCTAACTTTGTTTTCCACCTGCCTTACAGTCCAGTTATCTTCCATGGCTTTCTTAGCCATTAAAATAATTTTTTCCGGATCTTGTAAACCCAAAAGTCCCCTGGCATGACCTTCGCTTAAACGGCCTTCTATAACAAACCTCTGAACCTCTGCGGGAAGGTTAAGCAAACGCACAGTATTAGCTACCGCTGGCCTAGACTTACCAACCTTTTTAGCCACCTGCTCTTGAGTAAGGCTAAACATAGTCATAAGCTTGCTATAAGCCTGACCATCTTCTATTGGGTTTAGTTCCTGGCGCTGAATATTTTCTATAAGTGCAACTTCAAGCTTAGTCTGGTCAACCATTTCTTCCTTAATAATGGCAGGAACCATAGTAAGTCCCGCCAACTGGCTTGCCCGAAAACGCCTTTCACCCACTACCAACTCATAACCAGTCGGGGTTTTTATAACTACCAAAGGCTGAATAACCCCATGTTCTTTTATGGAGTCGGAAAGCTCTTTTAAAGCATTTGGTTCAAAAACTTTTCTTGGCTGAAAAGGGTTAGGAACTATTTTATCTATTTCAATCTGGTCAATACGTGCCCCTTCATAAGAAACTCTTTCAGAGACTTGGGCAGACACAACCGGCACTGCGGCAACAGACGCTTCTGAAACCGGTGGTACAGGAGCAGGCAAAATTGTTTCAAAACTGTCTAACGGCTGGATAGTTACGCTTGGCTGCGAGATAGAAATTGGGTCCATGGTTTTTGTATTTACGAAAGTTATTTTACAAGGACAAAATATGCGTCCTGCTCAAATGGTGGCCGAGGAGAGAGTCGAACTCTCATGGGTTTCCCCGCGCGATTTTGAGTCGCGTGCGTCTGCCATTCCGCCACTCGGCCCCCATTTAAACAAGAATACCTTAACTTTTTCCTATTTACTTTAAACGAACCTATATATTTTAGCAAAAGACTAGAAACGGGTAAAGAGCATTTCGGCTAAATAAAAATAGGCCACATATCCGGTTAAGGCACCCAAAAACCAGCCTCCTAAAACATCCGAAACATAATGATAGCCCAAAATTATTCTACCCATACCCACAAATAATGCGACTCCAAAACCTACTATGCCCAAAACAGGATTGTAAAAAAACAATACGCTGCTTATGGCGGCAGAACTAATGGCGTGGCCAGATGGAAACGAATCTGGTCTTTTGGTGCCCCAAGAGAATAACCAGGACTTAGGCTGGGAAAAGTTATAAATCTGATGCGGTCTTTGTGTTTTTATAAACAAATATAAAATTTCGGCTACAACTCCGCGAGCTAAAACAAATGCCAAAAAAGCCGTAGCCGCTAAAATCCTGCTCTCCGGCCTAACAAGCAAAAAAACTCCTACAGCCAAATAATAAACTATTCCGTACATTCCCCAAAACTTCCATATAAACCCAAACCAACTCATGCCTTGAAGTTTTGCCTGCCAAGCAGAATAAGCGCTTTCAGAAATCTTCATCTTATTAAATAGACAATTAAAATTAACGCTGCAACAATAAGTCTATAAAAGGCAAATACCTTAAAATCGTGACTGGCTAAAAACTTTAACAAGTATTTAATCGACAAAAACCCAAAAATAGCTGCTGAAATAAAACCTACGATTAAAGGACCGTAAGAAACCCCCGCGCCAAACTCCCCAGCCTTAACCAAACCCGCGCCAAAAATTATGGGTGCCGACATAAGAAAACTAAACCTTGCAGCATCTGCCCGTTTAAAACCTAAAAGCAAGCCCATAGCCATAGTACTTCCGCTTCTGGAGACCCCGGGCACAATTGCCAAAGCCTGGCTCAAGCCAACCAACAAAGCATCTTTTCTGGTTATACGGTCTAAATTTTTTTGTTTTTTTCCTAAATAATCTACCGCATAAATTATAAAACCGAAAATAGAAAGCGTAAAAGCAATTAACAAAGGATTGCGAAAAGTTTTTTCAGCATGCTCTTCCAAAAGTTTTCCTATAACCGCCCCGGGTACACTGGCTAAAATAAGCAACCAAGAAAGTTTTTGATAAATATTATTTTCAAAATTCCTAGTACTCTTAAACAAACTATGCCAAAAACCTCTTATTAAATCTCTTATGTCAGTTCTAAAATACACCAATACGGCCAAAAGCGTACCCCAGTGTAAAGCCAAGTCAAAGCCTAAACCAGGGTCTTTCCAATTAAAAAGCCAAGGTGTAATAACTAAATGAGCAGAAGAAGAAATAGGCAAAAACTCTCCCAAACCCTGAACCATACCCAAAATAAACGCCTGGAATATATTCATTTATATACAAATAATTAATAAATCGCCCAATCAGGTTCTGCTCAATTATTTATTCCCGGAACTGGAAATTTTAGAGCAAAAGTTTTTACCTTTTCCTTAATTTCAATAAGCTTATTATCATTGGCTCTGTTTACCAAAGCTTCGTCTATTAAATCTGCCACTGTCTGCATATCTGCCTCCTTACAACCTCTTGTTGTTAATGCAGGAGTACCCAGCCTTATTCCAGAAGGATCTAGCGGTTTTCTCGGGTCAAAGGGAATCATGTTTTTATTTATACTGATACCCACCTTTTCCAAAGTTTTTTCAGCTTCCTTACCCGTGACTTGTTTGCTACCAAACAAGTCTATAAGCATAAGGTGGTTATCTGTCCCCCCAGAAACAATCCTATAACCTTTTACTTGCAGACATTCTGCGAGCTTTCTTGCGTTCTGTATAACTTGTTTTGAATACTCAACAAACTCCGGCTTTAAGGCTTCTTTGAAGGCAACAGCCTTGGCAGCGTTTATGTGGTCATGCGGTCCGCCCTGCACACCCGGAAAAACCGCTTTATCTACGGCACTGGCAAACTTTTCCTTACACATAATAATAGCGCCTCGAGGCCCGCGTAAAGTTTTGTGGGTAGTTGTAGAAACGACATCGCAATACGGAACCGGATTTTCTAACTGCTTACCCGCTATTAGCCCGGCTATATGAGCAATATCAGCGAATAGAAAAGCACCTACCTTATCTGCTATTTCCCTAAAGCGTTTCCAGTCTAAAGACCGCGAGTACGCGCTAAAACCTGCCAATATCATTTTTGGCTTTTCTCTTAAAGCAATTTCCTCAACTTCATCCATATCTATAACTTCCGTTTCTTTTTTTACAAAGTATGGAATTATTGAATATAACTTTCCGCTAAAATTTAAAGGATGACCATGGGACAAATGCCCGCCCTGGTCTAACGAGAAACCCAGCACCTTGTCACCTGGGTTTAAAAGTGCCATATACACAGCCAAATTTGCAGGGCTGCCACTTAAAGCCTGGACGTTAACATGTTCTGCGCCGAACAAATCTTTAACCCTTTGTATTGCTAAATTTTCCGCTTGGTCTATAACTTCATTACCCCCATAGTAACGCTTACCCGGATAACCTTCACTATACTTATTGGTTAATATACTACCCATAGCTTCAAGCACAGCCGGCGAAACATAATTTTCAGAAGCAATAAGTTCTATTTCTTCATTCTGCCTTTTTTCTTCTTTTTTTACTATTTCATATAAATCTGGATCTTGGGTTTGTAAATGTGGGTAATTCATGAGTTTTTTTATTAATACTTACCTATGTGTTTTTCAAAATGATCTTTAAAATTTTTTAAGGCAAAAGAAAATGCACTGTGTAGCGGCGAGGGCATGTTATCCAAAGTAAACCAATCCAACTCATCAATTTTTTCAGGTTCGTTATTTTTTGCTTCCTCAGCATTTATTTGTATAAAAAAAGGTATTGCCAACCAGTGATTCACGACTCCATCAAATTCTCTTAACACCGAACACGGCGCTACTCTACCAATTATTTTCCCCCTCGCCCCGTACTCCTCCAAAACCTCCTTTAACACATTTTCTTCCGGTGTTAGTCCAAACTCAAGTTTACCTGCTCCACTATCCCACTTGCCATTTTCATCGCGACAATTTTTACTGCGCCTATGGAGCAATATTCTTCCCTGCCCGTCAGTACAATAAAACGGCGTACTCACTCCAATATAATCTACCCCAATCTTCATAGTATTATTTATAATGATATGCAAATTCTAGCTAATTTAGTATTCCAAGGCTTGTCTATATAAACATATACAATAAGGTAAAAAGCCCAGCCAATATAAATAATGCCATAAAGCTTCCAGTAAGTCCAAAAACTATAATGCCTAAAAGACAAGCCAAAAACTTACCTACCGCCAAACTTTGTTCGAAAAAAACAATGTAAGGCACAACGTGAGTATTTTCAGCTCGAATATATGTCACTGTAGATAACGGTATAAAAGCTAATTCCTTACTGGTTCGCCCAAGAGAGTCCAAAAAAAATGTGCTCCAAAAACTGACAGCCATAAACCGCATAACCCAAACTATAGAACCAAAAAATGCACCTATCCGAATAAGAACTCTTTTAGAATATTGATCGGTAACCTTCCCAATAATTAAAGCCAAAACAGCAGCCAGTAAACTTGCCACGGTCGCCAGCGCGCCGGCTCTCTCAAAATCTTTCACAATTATATAAATAAAAATAGGCCAGATGTTTAAAGCAAGCATTTCCTCTCCAAACCCCAAATAACCTAAAAACTTTTTGGGATAGCTTTTGTACATTTCCCAAGTTTGGCTATATTCATAAACCTTGGGTGTAAAAATCTCCCGAGCTCGAAACAAAGGCACTAAACTAAGCGTGTATATAACAGAGGTAATTATAAAAGTTATAGTAAATCCAAATCTCTGAGACATAAAGCCTGCAAACAAAGGACCTGCTATGTGAGTCAAGCTAATTAGTGAATACACAACTCCAAACTCCCTACCAACCTGATCTCGGTCAGCATATCTCGCCATTAAGGAATGAAATCCGGGCCAATAAAAAGTCTTGGACAGCCCGTATAACAACGCCCCTATAAAAGCAATCGAGTGGTCGTTCTGCGAAGCTATAAGCACCATCCAATATAAAATCTGAAACGGTACCGAAAACGCAATAGCATGCTTATACCCATAAAAACTCGCCACCTTTCCACCCAGCGGAATAAAAATTATATAAGTTCCGTAAACCAATGCTGTAAATAACATAACCTGGTTTATAGTAAAGCCTAAAACCGCATACAAAAAAATCGGCTCGAAAAGAGCCATCATGGACATAGCCAGATTTGCTACCGAAGCATGGGCATAAACCTCACTAATTTCTTCTTTTATTTTTTTTGAAAAATACTGAGGAAACCTGAAATGCAAAAGCATGAATATTTTAATTTATATATTTATTTAAATAATATCTTTTTTATTTCTTTTTCGCTCACAGGACCTTTCCGCAAAATTTCAAAGTTATTTTTCTCCAACTTAACCAAAGTAGAAGGTTTTCTTTTTAGCAACTTACCTGCATTTATAATTATGTCTGGTTGAAACTTTTTTACTCTGAACTGTTTATAAACATCTTCTGCCGAATAACTGTCGTAACCGCCGGACAGAAGAGCGGATGGATTTGCACTAGTTGCTGTTATGGGTCGACCTAAAGCCTTAGCCAAGCCTAAAGCGATTCGATTATTTGGCATCCTGAGCCCTAAAAATCCACTCTTTGCTGTTAATATATTTAGTATTTCATTCCTAAACTCTTTATTCTTACTTCTTAATACTAAAGTAAGCGGTCCTGGCCAAAATTTAACAGACAATTTTTCTGCCTCCTTATTCCACCCTACTAGCCTTTTACCATATGCTTTTGAAGGCACCACGACATGTACCGCTTTCTTAAAACCTCTTTCTTTGACATTATAAAGCTTTTTTACTGCCTTAAAATTACTTGCATCTACAGCGAGCCCATAGCTGGTGTCCGTTGGGTAAGCAACCACCTTGCCGCTTTTTAAAGCCAACACGCAAGCGTGAATGATTTCTTTATGTTGGGATTTTGAATAGTTTAAAATAATCATACTTGATACGAATAATCATATGTATGCTAAAGATACAGATAATACTGATTAAAATACATTGGTATTATTTGTATAATTAGTATTCAATCCGTATATTAGTATCATTTTATATTACTAAGTTTATTATCCTACCCTTAATAAAAATCACTCTCTTTATAGTGTCACCCACCAAAGCCTGCTTTACCGGCTCAAGCTTTAAAGCTTCATTCTTCACAGTTTCCTCACTAGCATTTAGAGCAACCCTGAGCTTACCCCTCACCTTGCCATTTATTTGAACCACGATTTCGCTTTCACTTTCCAAAATTTTTGACTCGTCGAACAGAGGCCAAACCGCCTGTTGCAATGAGGTAACTTTATTCTTTTTCAGCTTAAGCACTTCCGCGCTCCTTAGCGCTAATTCTTCAGTTATATAGGGCGCAAAAGGATGAAGGACTTTTATGAATTTCTGCAAAGATTCCAAAGTAATAAAATCATCTTTAATCTGATTATGAAACTCCATAAAAGCAGAAATTGACGTATTGAACCTAAAATTTTCTATATCTTCCGTAACTTTCTTTATAAGCTTGTTTAGCTCCCTTTCCACTTTTTGGGTGTCTTGTACCCCTTTTTCCCCCTTCCCTTTTCTTGCCTCATGGGGTGCTTCAATTATTTCATTTGCCCAATTCCAAACCCTATCTAAAAACCTAGAAACCCCAACCACACCTGTATCAGACCAAGCAACCATAGACTCATGAGGACCTAAAAACATTTCATACATACGCAAAACATCGGCCCCGTATTGCTTAACAATAGTCTGCGGATCCACAACGTTACCTCGGCTCTTAGACATTTTTTCACCGTCGGGGCCTAAAATTATACCGTGCGGTTTTCTTAACACATAAGGCTCCTTTTGACTAACCAAGCCCTGGTCATATAAAAACAAATTCCAAAAGCGACTATACAACAAATGCAAAGTCGTATGCTCCATACCGCCAAAGTACACATCCACCGGAGACCAATATTTTTGCTTTTGTAAGTCTGAAAATTTATTCTTATTTTTTGGGTCCATGTACCGTAGCCAGTACCAAGAGCTACCTGCCCACTGGGGCATAGTATTGGTTTCTCGCCATGCGGTTTTTTTACATATAGGGCACTTGGTTTTTAGCCAGGACTTTATATCTGCGAGCGGCGACTCACCTGTTCCGGTAGGTTCATATTTTTTTACATTAGGCAATTTAACAGGTAAATCTTTTTCCGGCACCGGCACCGCACCATGATCTTCACAGTGTATAAGCGGTATAGGTTCACCCCAATAACGTTGACGACTAAAAACCCAATCACGAAGTTTATAATTAACCACCTGAGTACCAAAAATCTCTGCCATTTTAGGTATTGCAACATCAGTACCCAAACCATCAAATTGTCCTGAATTAATGACCTTACCGTAGTCGGTAAAACACAAGTCTGAACACTTTTTTGTTATAAAAAGTAAATCTTTGTACCCTGTATCTGTAGCTTTGGTTTCTAAAACGTCAAGGACTGTAAAACCCAATCCATGTAGTTCTTTACGCATTTCCCCTTCTGTCCAATATTTAAAATACCTCTCACTTTCCATCTTTGGATCTTTACCAAACCATTCCTTTGATTTTGCAAAATCCATCACAGAGAAAGCAAAAATACCACCGCGTTTTAAACTAGCATTAATACTTTTAACAATGATTTTAAACTGATCAGAATTGAAATGCAACAAAACCTTATTTGCAAAGATCAAATCATAAGGCTTAACTTCAATTTTATCTGTTAAAAGATTAAGCTTAATTACTTCCTTGCCCTGAGATTTCTGATATTCGATAAAGCTTTGTACTCCATCTGTCCTTTGTACTTTGTATCCTAAACTTTCTACATAATTTGCATCTAACCCACGACCACTTCCCAATTCTAAAATGCTGGAATCTTTACTCGAAATTTCTTTGAGAAATTTATCTACCCATAGCTTATATTCACCTTCGACCTGCCTTACTGTTTTTTCTACATATTTACTAGCATTATTTTCATAGGTTTCTAAAGTTGCAAGTTGCTTTGGGTCTAAAGGAACAATAGGAACAACAACAGTTTTTATAGGCAAATTATATTTTTTCGCAAACTCAAAATCGCGCTGGTCGTGCGCAGGCACAGCCATAATAGCTCCTGTACCATAACTTCCTAAAACGTAATCCGCAACAAATACCGGAACTTCTTCTTTAGTAGCCGGATTTATAGCCTTTATACCTTTAAGCTCTACTCCGGTTTTTTCCCTTCCTTCTGCTGTTCTTTCTATATCTGCCTTAGACTTAGCTTTTTCAATGTATTTATTAACTTCTTTATAATTTGAAATTTGTAACTTTAAATTTGAAATTATTTCATGTTCTGGAGCAATAACCATATAAGTCGCACCAAAAATAGTATCTGGGCGAGTAGTAAAAACTTTTATTCTTAATTCATAATTCTTAATTCCAAATTCAATTTCCGCACCCGTGCTTTTTCCAATCCAATTTTCCTGCTGCAATTTAACCGCTTCAGGCCACTGAGGCAGCTCTTTTAAACCTTGAAGTAGTTTTTCTGCATAAGCGGTAATTCTTAAATACCACTGCCTAAGCTCTTTTTTCTCTACCACGGTTCCGCAGCGTTCACATTTGCCGTCTATAACTTCTTCATTGGCAAGTCCAGTTTTGTCTTTTGGACACCAGTTAATAAGCCCTGTAGATTCAAAAGCCAGACCTTTTTTATAAAACTGTAAAAATAACCACTGTGTCCATTTATAATACTCCGGACTTGTAGTATTTATTTCCCTGCCCCAGTCAAACGAAAGCCCCCAAGAAAGCATTTGTTTTTTGGCATTGGCTACATTTTTCTTGGTAGTAATAGAAGGATGCACACCCATTTTTATAGCATAGTTTTCTGCAGGCAAACCAAAAGCATCCCACCCCATAGGAAATAGAGTTTCAAAGCCCTTCATACGATGATACCTAGCATAAACGTCCGCAGCTACATAAGGTCTTAAATGGCCCATGTGAAGTCCGGCGCCAGAGGGATAGGGAAATTCAACCAAAATATATTTTTTTGGCTTTTTTTTACTCTCGGTAGCTTTAAAAGGTTTTTTTGAAAGCCACTGCTTTTGCCATTTAGCTTCTACTTTTCCTGGATTGTACTTTTGCATATGTAAGTTTGACTTAAAATATGGGAATTGATAAATTGTGATTCAGGAGGACCTTAAATGGTCACAGAATGGATATCTTATCCGAAAGACGTGCTCGACGAAGATTGCAGCACACAACAACCGAGGATAACTACACAGCCCGATACCCCCGTAACCCCTTCGACTGACAAACAGCTTGAATTAGACTGGGACCGACACTGCCGGGATTACGGCAACGCCAGCTGAAACAACCTCTTCGCATTCTCGGTTGTTAGTCGTTCAACCTCTTCAAACGGCAAACCCTTTACCTGAGCCAAGTACTCTGCCACGTGGCGGACGAAAGAAGGCTCATTTTTTTTGCCTCTGTGGGGAACAGGTGTTAGGTAAGGACAATCTGTTTCCAAGATTATATGATCCACTGGAGTCATTTTAACCAACTTTTCCATGTTTCCGGTCTTATCAAAAGTTATTATACCATTAAAGGAAACATAGGCACCTCTGTCTAAAAATTGGCTTAAAGCCTCTGGGCTGCCAGTAAAACTGTGGACTTCGAAGCGTAAACCTTGCACTCCTTCTGTATCTAAAATATTTATAAGATCCGTAAACAGCTCTTCATTGCCTTTTTCTGGCCGACTATGAATAACTAAAGTTTTGTTAAGTTCCTTGGCTAATTTAAACTGCAAAGTAAACGCCGCTTTTTGCTTTTCTTTAATCCGAGCATGGAGTGACTTATCTTCAGGTAACCGATAATAGTCGAGTCCACACTCCCCTATGCCAACCACTTTTTCGTCTTGAGCAAGCTTTTTATATTCGTCGTAGTTAAAAGTTTCTTCGCGCGACCTAAAACTAGTTTCTTCTTCATCTACATACTGCGAGTGAGTATGTTCAGGGTGAAGTCCCACTACAGCGTAGACTCCGCTTTCAAACTGTTTGGCTAACTCTACCGCTTGTTTTGACGTGTCTATTTGGGAGCCTACGTTTATAACCTTTACGCCCGCGTCCAAAGCCCGCTGCAAAGTTTCCTTAGCGTCGTTCTCAAAACTTTTAAAATTTACATGGGCGTGAGTGTCTATGAGCATGAAATTAAGAAGTAAGAATTAGGAAGTAAGAATCAAGCAAAAATCACACTTGATTTTTTAGTAAATGATAGTAAAATAACCTAAACGCCATTTTGGTGTAATAACAAGGAGCGAGCATGATTACCGACGACCAGACGATTGCAAAGGCCATCAAGGCCGGAAGACTTCCGGCCACAACTCCCGATCCGTTCAAAAAATCAGACCTTACGAACAACCCGCCGCCACCCGATCGCCCCGCACAACTTGAACCCAACCATTGGCGAACCAAAGCCAAATCGTCGTAACCTCCGCCGCTGCCTGCAAACGCAGCGGTCTTTTTTATCTAGCATTTACTCCAATACTAGATAGTATTGGAGTAAATGCACTATTATTGAACACGAGGGAAAAGCGGCTCGGCTTT
This sequence comes from Candidatus Doudnabacteria bacterium, assembly GCA_016788665.1. GTDB lineage: Bacteria > Patescibacteriota > Doudnabacteria > UBA920 > UBA920 > JAEUSF01. The sequence goes on from JAEUSF010000004.1 coordinate 49,773, forward strand.
GGTTATTTTTTCTTTTTTTAAATGTTCTAAAATCTTTCTGCTTACTTCTGGCATAAACGGTTGTAAATGAGTAGACGTAGTAACCAAACAAGAAAGAATCTGCGTAGAAATTTCTTCAAACTTTTTTACGTCAGTCTTACCAAGTTCCCATAACTTGTTTTCGTCTACAGCCTTGTTGCCCCAGGCAACCCATTCCCACATTTTTGCCAAGGCTTCATGGAATTTATAATTTTCTATCAACTCATCAATATTATCAGATGTTTTCCAAAGCTGCGCTTCACCAATGACAAGTGACGGACTGTATTTTTCCACTAAAGTTGTAATACGACTAAGCAAATTACCAAGCCCATTAGCTAAGTCGCCGCTATACCGCAATTTCAGCTTTTCCTCACTTATATCACCATCCTGTCCAAACGGAACTTCTCGGAGCAGAAAATACCTTACTACATCTGGCCCATACTTAGTTGCCCACTCAATTGGGTCTATGACATTGCCTATAGTTTTGCTAATTTTTTGGCCATCTATGGTAAAGAAGCCATGCGCAAACACTTTTTTCGGGACTTTTTCGCCAATAGCCAGCAAAAGAGCAGGCCAAATTACACAGTGGAATTTTATAATATCCTTTCCTACCAAATGCATATCGACCGGCCAGTATTTATTAAATTTTTCAGTGTCGGTTCCGTACCCCACTGCTGTACAGTAATTAAAAAGCTCATCTAACCAAACATAAATTGTTTGGCTTTCGTCCCACGGCAGGGGCAAAGCAAACTTTGCATTTTGCCTTGATATGGCTATATCTTCCAAGCCCTGATCTATAAAAGACAGAATTTCATTTTTTCTCTCTTCAGGCGCGACTACCAACTCTAAACTTAAGATTTTTTCTTTCAAAATTGGTCCGTATTCGGACAACTTAAAGAACCAATTCTTTTCCTTAACCATTTCCGGCTTAGTCTTGTGGTCGGGGCATACACCGTTTACTAACTCGGATTCTTTTATAAAAGCTTCATGCCCAATACAATAAAGCCCTTCGTACTCACCCTCGTAGATTTTCCCTGAGTCTTTTAGCTTTAAAAAGAATTTATTTACAGCTTCAGCATGCCTTTTCTCAGTTGTGCGAATAAAATCATTATTAGTAATTTGTAATACATCCCATGCCGTAGAAAACTTAGCAGACATTTCGTCAGCAAAGCTTTGAGGGTCTTTACCTGCCTTCTCAGCACTGGTTGCAATTTTACTTCCATGCTCAGCGGTACCTGCCAAAAAAAATGTGTCGACACCCTTATTGCGATAATACCGCGCCAGAACATCTGCAGCTATGGTTGTATAAGCCGAACCAATATGGGGCTTATCGTTTATATAGTAAATAGGGGTGGTAATATAAAATTTTTCCATTCAGATTTTTATAAGCAAAAAAATAAAAAAGGCTATTTCTAGCCTTATTATTATACAGTTTTTAAGTTTTTATCTCAACTTCAGGTTTTTTGGCACTTAGAAATTCGTTTACTACCACGGTTATAGCACTCACTAAGGGAACGGCAATAAGGAGCCCTATAATCCCTGCCAATTTATAACCAATAAGCAAGGCAAGTAAAACCGCCAGGGGCGAAGTACCGACAGTCTTTTCCATAATTTTAGGAACCAAAACAAAGCCTTCCGTTTTTTGAATAAGTAAATACATAAAGGCGACAACTATAGCCAGGGGCGGGCTATAAATAAAAGCAATAATAACCGCAGGAACGGCAGATAAAAAAGGACCGATATACGGCATTACTTCCAACAGCCCTGCCAAAAGCGCAAGCAAAAGAGCGTTCGCCAACAAAGGATTTCCACCTTCGCTTCTAAATATAAGGCCTATCGCGACAAGACCTATGAGAGTCAAAACAAAAATAAAAAAACTCAAAATTACCTGGCCCAAAACCCACAAGCCCATTTTACGCTGAATTTTCTCGAGTAGCGCCATGGTGAATTCGTGATGATGCTCAGGCAGAAGCGTAGCAATAAACTTTTTCATACCCTGCTCTTCCGCAACCAAATAAAATGAAATAACCAATACGGTTATAAAAGTAAAAACTCCGCTGAAAACTCCGAAAGTTCCACTAACTACGGTACTAGAACCATTATCAGAGATAAAATTCTGTATTCGTTCCGGGGAAATAAAATTTTCTACAAACCCACTGCCAAAGCGTGCGCTTAGTTGTGCTACATACTCGGGCAAATTTGCCTGCAATATCTTAAATTGCTCTACTACCGGAGGTATTACCAAATAAATAACCAATCCTGCCAACCCTAACACCAACAAATAAACAGTCAAAACACTTACAGCCCGCGGAATTTTACGCTCACTAAAATAGTCGACCATTGGGTCCATGGCGGAAGCCAAAATTAATGCTAAAAGTAAAATAACAATTATATCGCGGACAACCCACAAAAACGCCAATACAAGCACAGCAAAAACAACTTTTAAAATTACCTGGGTAGTTTTGTCTAATTCCTTAAAAGTCATATTTTACAAAAAAATTTTATTGGGCTTTTTTGCTAGTCTTATTTCTACAACCCCAGAAAACCAAAGTCGCCTCTTTTAAAAAGGCGACTGTTCTTCTAGAGCTAAAAGTTTCTTTGCTTCTTCTATTCTTGTATCCAATTTTTTTATTTCATCAAAACAGTAGGCTTTTATTTGTTCGCGTAAAAATTCTGTTAATCCTTCAGCCTTTAAGTCGCGGATTAAAATCTGCTTAATGGTTTCATCCAAAGCGGACTGCTCCACTAAATAAATTATATTGTCTAAATTTGCCTGATCTTGCATTAGTTTCCGGCCTCCTCTTTAGAGCCCAAAGCATATAAGAGCTTTTCTAGACTTTCTTTTTTTAAAGTATCTGCCTGTAACTCAGCCCTGACCGCTTCCAAACTAACTTCCGGATGTGCAATTTTTTCCATATTTTTATATTTTTTCCCGTAATTTTTTTAAAATTTTAATATCTTCTTTGACTTTATCATGCTCGGTTTCTAAAATCAAGGGAAAGCTGGATTTGTTTTGAAATTTGTAATTTGAAATTAGAAATTTCATAAAAGCAGAGAAGCCTTTCTCCCCAATCTCTCCTTCACCAATATGCTCATGCCTGTCTTTGCGGCCTCCCAACGGAACTTTCGAGTCATTTACATGAGACATTTTAAGCCATTTTAGACCAATTGCCTTGTCAAACTTTTTAAAGGTCTCAGCCGCGGTTTTAGGAGTCCTAAAGTCATACCCACCAGAAAAAGCATGCTGAGTGTCAAAACAGATACCTCCAAAAGATTTATACTTCAAAAGTGGCTCCATAAGTTCAGCCAGTTCTTCGAATGTATCACCTATAACCTCACCGGCACCTGCTGCTATTTCCAAAAGAAATTTAGTTTTTATAATTTTTGCCGAGGCTTCGTACTTATTGAGCACCGCAATAAAACCTTTTTTCGCCTGCTCCATACCCTTTTCCTGACCCAAGTCCTTAAAACTACCCATGTGGATCATAAGTAAACTTGCCCCCAAAGAATTTGCTCGAACAAGCTCTTCTGAAACAACGGAAATAGACCCATGGAACGTTGTTTTTTTGGCAGACCCAAAATTCACAATATAGGGCGCATGAACCACAAACTCCGAAAATTTATACTTCTCCATTTCGGACTTAAACCTCTCTATATCTGCCTCTAAAATTTTAGGTGCAGGCCCTCCCATAGGAGGTCTAGTAAAAATCTGAAAAATTTCACACTCGAGGTCTGCCGCATTTTTTGGGGCATTCCAAACCCCACCGGCAGCACTCACATGACAACCTATTTTAAACATATTCTCCATTTTCCAAATATATTGAAATATTTTTTCTTATTGCATTAATACTCTTTTTAACCCTACTTTTTAAATTTGTATTCAAGTGAGCTTCTAGCTCATTTTCCTTTACAAATTTGAAACCTAAAAGTTCTGACTCTTGGATTACGATTTTCGCAATATCTTCTTCGGTTAAAGTCCCTCCATCAAAAAGAAATTGCACTGCTTCACCCTCTTTTGAACTGCAGTAGTCTACACAAATCAGCCTAAAACTAGAAATTATAAGGCCAATCTCTTCCTCCACCTCCCGCCTGCAGGCTGTTTTAGGCGACTCGTGGTCTTCCACACTCCCGCCGGGCAATATCCAGCCTTCTTTATAACTTGGCTTAACCAACAAAATCTCTCCGCGAACGTTAAAAAACAACGCGCCCGCTCCCATTCTTTTTTTTGCCAACGAGTCCAAATAAGCTTGTCTGTCCATATATTCTTACCGCTTCAAAAGCTTTTTAAATATTTCGCTATTTTTATACGGTCCAATAACTGCTAAAGACATTTTATTTTCCGTAAACAACTCATTTGCCACCTCTTGTATGTCTTTTGCCGTTACCTTGTCTATGCGCCTAAATACTTCTTCAGGATTTTCGACTTTAGGAAAGAAAGCATTTCTTTCCAAATACCAATCAAGTCTAACCTGGTTGTCTTCCAACGCCAAAGTTGTCTTGCCTTTTATGTATTCCTTTGCTTTTTTTATTTCCTTCGCTTCTACAGGCATTGTTTTAATTTTTTCCAGTTCTTGCTTTATTATTTTTATAGCTTCCTCAATTTTTATTGTCTGCACTCCTGCCCTTATAGAAAAGACACCTGTGTCCTGATAGTTACTGTTTGAAGCACTAACATAGTATGCAAGCCCCCTTCTTTCCCTAACTTCCAAAAACAACCTGCTCGACATTCCACCGCCCAATATTGCGGACAACACAGAAATAGCGGCGTTCTTTTTGTGGCCATACCCAAAAGATTTAAACCCAAAAGACAAATGAGCCTGTTCCGTAGCTTTATATTTAACTTCCAACCTGGGAGTTTCTTGTCTGTCTGTCACCTTTGCCCATTTCTGGTGGTTTTTATAAGGATAGTTTAGCCAATACTTTTTTACCAATCGCTCAAACAACTTTTTGTCATATTTACCAGAGATCCCCAAAATCATGTTGGGTGTTTGGTAGTTTCGGTCAATGTAGTCCAAAAACATGTCCCGGGTAAAAGCAGTCACAGTTTCTTTACTACCTGCAATGTCACAGCCCAAGGCGTCTTTTGGCCACATAAGTTTTTCCAAAATATTTTCCACCTCATACATAGGGGTGTCCTTGTACATATTTATTTCTTCAACAATTACGCCCTTTTCCCGTTCCAATTCATCCGGGTCTAAAAGAGGGTGCTGAACCATGTCGGTAAGCACCTCAAAAATTAGTTCCAGATGCTTACTAGCTGCTTTAATAAAATATTGCGTATGCTCTTTGCCTGTATTGGCATTCATTTCACCGCCTATAGAGTCTATAAGCGAGGAAATAGAAAGAGCGGACGGATATTTAGTCGTCCCTTTAAATAAAAAGTGCTCCAAAAAATGACTTATACCATTTTCTTTTTGCGACTCGCTTCGAGATCCAGTTTTAACAAAAAAATCCACCACCACGCTTTCAGAATCCGAAGAAGGGACTTCTACTATTATCAGCTTATTTTTTAAAACTCTTTTTGTATGTTTCATTACTTTCCTTTCTTAAAGAATATTATACTTTATTTCTGTCGGCACTTGAATAAATTTATTAACCTTGTTATTTTCCAAATAAACCAAATCCTCAATCCGCACACCGCCTTTTTTTGGCATATATACACCGGGTTCAATACTAAATACCATACCATTTTCCAACAAATCTTTTGAATTCGGGGAAAGGTTGGGAAGCTCATGAATCTCAAGTCCTGTTCCATGCCCTAAACTGTGAATAAAAAATTGGTCTAACTTTTTTTCGGCCAAAATTTCCACAGACTTTTTATACACTCGGTCACCGGTAACAATATGAGTCTTACCGCCACCCTGCGACATCCCCCTGTCAATATAACGAATAGACTCCGAGTAAGCTCTTTCAACCTGATTATAAGCCTCTTCCATTTTCCTATTGGCTTTTTTTATAAAGACAGTCCGAGTAAAATCACTGCAATAATTTTTATATTTAAAACCAAAATCCAGTATTATAGTTTCCCCTGCTTTTAACTCTTTATTGTCGGGCACATGATGTGGAATTGCGGCGTTAACTCCGCTTGCAACAATGGGCGGGAAAGAAACACTTTCGGCTCCAAGTCTCAAACCTGCATTTTTAATAAAGTGCGCGAGTTTAATTTCAGTCATGCCTGGCTTCACAATTTCTCTTTTTACGAGAATAAAGACCTTTTCTACAATTTGCATAGACTTTTTTACAAGTCTTATCTCGCCTAGCTCTTTTACCTGTCTCATTTCGTCGGCCTTGCTCCTTGCTGGCAGAATTTTGCATTTGAAATTTGATATTTGAAATTTACTCTTCAAATACTCTCCTTCTCCATACGTGAAGTCATAGCCGATATAAAGCTCCTTACAACCCTTTAAGTATTGTGCAATATTTTTTAAGCGGTCAACTTTTTTCACCCAAGTAATTTTTTCAAGACCGCCTCCAAAAGCGACGATATTATTTTTTGTGACCAATAAAAAATCATCTCCCTGCAAAGCCAAAGGCCTGCCTGTCAAATAAAACAGGCTCTCTTTTTTCTTTATAAGAATAGGGTTTGAAAGGGATTTTTGAAGGTTTTTAAGACGATTTGAATACATATTCTGTTTTTACTGAAAATCAGTGCTTAGCAGATCAATATTTATATACTACATTACACCTCCCATCGCGTATGCGACGGACTCCTCCTAAGTGGAGGGGAATCCCTATGCATCCAGTAACCTCGGCAGTACTCTCCTCCTTATAGGAGGAGAGTACTCTACGTAAGGAGAGGGAGGTGGTTCAAACTTAAACAATATACTTTTTAATCTCTTCCACGACTCCATTTAAATTATTTAAAACTTCCACATTCTGAAAACGAATAATTTTTATATTTTGATTAAAAATATATTCAGTTCTTGTTTTGTCGTACTCCTGTGCTTTTGAGTTATTATGGGTTTCTCCATCTAATTCTATTCCCAAACTGTTACCGTGACAATAAAAATCAATAATATAAGCCCCGACTCCATACTGCCTGCGAAATTTCACCCCCAACTTGCTATTCTTTAGCTGATTCCATAATAGTATTTCTGGCAAACCTAAATTATTCCGAAGTTCTTTCCTTCTTCGTTTATATTTCGGATTGTTGAAAATGTAATCCATAAATATATTATTACCGCCCCACGATGCTGTTGCATCGCACCCCTCCTAAAAGGAGGGGAATACTACGGTCGTCCCACCAAAGGTGGGACTCTCCTCCTTATAGGAGGAGTACGTCGCATACGCGACGGGAGGTGGTATACAAACTTACATCAACTGATTCATAATATACCCCCTTACCTCTTCTATTTTTATTCTTTCCTGTTGTTTGGTGTCACGGTTTCTAATAGTCACCGCACCGTCTTCCAAACTATCAAAATCCACTGTTATACAAAAAGGCGTACCAATTTCGTCTTGACTATAATAGCGCTTGCCTACATTTCCCCTGTCATCCCACGCCACCATAAAATCTTTTCTCAAATTTTCATAAATTTCTCTTGCTTTAGAAACCAATTCAGGCTTGTTTTTCAAAAGCGGAAAAACTGCAGCTTTGTAAGGCGCCAGTTTGTAGGGTAACTTTAAGGTAATATTTTCCGGATCACTGTCGTCATATGCCGAAGTAAGGACAGCTAAGAAAGTACGACTAACTCCCCATGTTGGTTCTATACAGTGTGGCAAAACTTTTTCGCCTGTTTGCGGGTCAGTATATTCCAAAGATTGTCCTGATTTTTCCTGATGATTCTTTAAGTCATAGTCAGTTCTATACGCCAAGCCATATAACTCTTTTTGGCCAAATGGAAATTTAAATTCAGTATCTATACTACGCTTACTATAGTGTGCCCTATCGGCTTCCGGTATTTCTATAAAAACCGCCTGGTCAAAAATTCCAATTTCCTTACACCACTCTTTTTGCTGGTCCAGCCAATATTCAAACCACTTTTCCCATTCTTCCGGTCTTACAAAGTATTCTATCTCCATTTGCTCAAACTCCCGGGTTCTAAAAATAAAGTTACCAGGAGTAATTTCATTCCTAAAAGCCGGACCTATTTGGGCAATGCCAAAAGGCAGCTGCTTACGGCTGGTACCCAATATATTTTTAAAATTTACAAACATACCTTGTGCCGTTTCGGGCCTCAAATATACTTTAGAGTCTTCGTCATCCACTGGCCCCAAGTTTGTCTTAAACATCATATTAAACTTTTTCGGCTCGGTAAGCTCGTTACCTTTTGGAGACCTTAGGCCCATTTTTTTTAATGTCTCAACCATTTGTTCAAATGTCATACCTGCGACCTGGACTCCATTTTCTTCCAAAAAATGATCAAGCCTAAAACGTTCATGAGTTTCTTTGTCCTCAACCAGAGGATCATTAAAAGTCGCTACATGCCCCGAAGCCTGCCAAACTTTTGGGTTCATTATTAATGCAGCGTCCACACCCACAACGTCATCCCTTTGCTGAACAAACTTTTTCCACCACAACTGTTTAATGTTGTTTTTTAGCTCTGTGCCCAAAGGCCCATAATCCCACGAATTAGCCAGCCCGCCGTATATTTCGCTGCCCGGAAAAACAAATCCTCTTCTTTTGCAAAGACTTACAATTTTATCCATTTTGTCAGACTTGTTTGTTGCAGATAGAATAGGGCCGTTTTCTAATGTTGTCATAATTTACCGCTTTTAATATAAGAAATAATTCATTTAAAGTATAACAAAAACGGGTTATTTTGGCTAAATTTGCCCTCTACAACAATTCACATAAAATTAATACTCAATAATATATCATGTAGACAGTTGAAAATTATAGACAACTGAACAAATGGAGTAAAACAAACAAAGGCGTTCAAACTAAGGAGGAGTTTCAATGAAACTCAGCGTGTTAGGGTGCGGAGCTCCGGTGTCTCACTTGCCAAACGTAAACACTCAAAGCCCCTCTGCCTATATTTTGGAATGGGGCCATGGCGGAAAACTTCTGCTTGAATGTAGCACAGGCATTCAGGACAGGCTTAAAAAGAAAGGATTCGATATAGCAGAAATTCAGCACATATTCCTGTCGCATATTCATACAGACCACGTAGGAGGATTCCCAAGTTTATACCAAGACCTCTGGCTCAATACATTATGGGAGAAATCGGACGAAAGACGGCTAAAGGCATCATCCACCCGGACCATTTACTGTTCCAGGCAAACATCCACTAACCTGCTAAAAATTTTACGGCTGCTTATGCCGGAAAGCAAAGGCAGGCTCTACCCCTACCCCGAACTCAACTTTGTGGACATTCAAAACAAAGCCCGCTTGGAATTGAATGGGGCCAAACTTACAACAGTACCAACCTTCCATGGATCCGGCATGGTTAGAAGCTTGGCTATTCGGGTAGAAAACTACGAGGGCGTATTTGTATACTCGGGCGACACCGGAATATGCCAGGGCATTGAAGACATCTGTCGGGGTGCCGACCTGTTTTTATGCGAAGCCTGCGCAATAACCGACGCAGAAATGCGTGCCCGCGGCCACCTCACACCAAAACAAGCCGGTCTCCTAGCAAAAAATGGCGGGGTCAAAAAACTTGTCCTCACCCATCTAGCCGCCCCCCGCCTGCATGATTTGGAGCCTGTAATCCAAGAGGCTCTCAGCTCCGGATTTGCAGGTAAAATCCAAATTGCCCAAGACGGAGACGTTATTAACCTGCCCTAAATACGCATTCCTACCCACATAGCAAAACTATGTGGGTATTTTTAAATTTTTACTTCTTTATAAGTCTCAAGCATGTCGCCAAAAAAACCGTAAGTAATAGCGTTACGAATTTTGGCCATAAAATTTAAATAAAACTTTAAATTGTGCATGGTAGCAAACCTGGTTGCCAAAGGTTCGCCAGTAGCAAACAAGTGTCTTAAATAAGCTTTAGTATGGTTTAAGCACAAATAACAATCGCAAGTATTGTCTATGGGCGAAAAATCTTCTTTATATTTTTCAAGTCTAATATCGATTGTCGAATACCCTTCTTGTTTTTTAAATTCCTCATTCTTCGTTCCGAATTTTGCATTTACATAAAGTCTTCCGTGCCTAGCCTCTCTAGTTGGAATAACACAGTCAAATGTGTCACAACCTCTAGCCACTGCTTGAATTATGTCATAAGGTGTTCCCACGCCAAGTAAATGCTTGGGAGCATTTTCCGGCAGATAAGGTATAGCGGACTCGACCGCTCGCATCATTTCTTCATGAGGCTCGCCCACCGCAACACCGCCTATGGCAAAACCTTCAAACCCCATTTGCACCATAGCCTTTGCCGATTTTTCCCGCAAATCTGGAAACGAGGCGCCTTGCACTATACCCCAAAGCTTTTGCCCTGGGTTAATTGGATCGCCGTCTAAAACTATTTTCTGATGCTCTCTAATTGCCCGCTCCGCCCAACGATTCGTTAACTCTATGGACTCAAGACTTCGCTCGTGCGTAAATGGATAGCCTGGAAAATCGTCCAAAATAAGACACACGTCGCTGCCCAAATTTGCCTGAATATCTACGGACTTTTCCGGACTTAAAACCTCCTGTCTTCCGTCCAGGTCGAACTGAAATAACACGCCCACCTCCATAACTTTGCGCATTTTAGACAAAGAAAAAACCTGAAAACCTCCGCTGTCGGTAAATATTGGCCCTTTCCAATTCATGAATTTATGAAGCCCTCCAGCTTTGTATATAAGCGCATCGCCCGGTCTTTGCCACAAATGGTAAGTGTTTGCCAGTATCATATCTGCACCCCAAAACTTGAGTTCCTCTGAAGTAACGGTCTTTACCGCGCCTTTTGTACCAATAGGTAAAAACGTCGGCGTATTTACGTCTCCATGGGCAGTATGTATTACACCAGTCCTCGCCCGTATTAAGCCTTCCCCCATATTAGCCAAAGAATTAGGCGAAGATGCTTTTTGTATTACTTCGAAATATTGCATGCTAATAAACCAACGCTTGTCTTAATTTTTCCTACACTGAAATACTACTTTACCATATTATACAAAACAGCGTTGCAAAATGCCATATGGCCCCGCAACGCTGCATAAATTATTGTATTTTATTTTCCGGAATAATTTTCCGAACTTCTTGCAAAGCCTCTTTAGGATCTCCGCTATGCTTCAAATGGTCTACAATTTCCTTACGTATCTGAATTTCACGTTCTATTCTTTCAATAGCTTCCTCGGGAGTTTCTCCGGACAGTCTTATTTCCCTAGCCAAAACAATTTTTGAATGTTCAGGTAACTTGTCAAAAAGTTCACGAAGCCTGTTTAGTAATTCAGTTTGAATAGTCCCCTTTTTTTCGTGAAACTTATGCTCTCCACTTTTTCCTTTAAGAGAGCTAGGCACTGATTCAGGTAAACCAAATCTTTCTACGTTGTTTGGCATAAATTTTATTTTAGTTTGAAAATTATTAATTATTTTTACTTATGTTTTTTTATGTTTCGCCTTCCTTCTTCAGTCTTATATTTGGGTTTTTTGCCTCTATTGCTGTGAGTTGAATAAGTTACTTCCGCATTTGTTCTTTTTGTAGACGCGTCTGTATCGTGCCTTTGCCTATAAGCCAAATGTCCTACTTTACTAGATTGTTGCTTATTTTTTAATGCCAACACTTCTTTAGGTGTTAAGGTTTTTCTGTCTCTCAATTCTTCAACGGGATCAGGTTTAACATTACTCCAACCAAACATGTTATTTAATTGGCCTGGATCCTTTATTTGAGCAGATAAGGACTCTTGCACATACTCAGTATTATTACTCTCTTCAATTTTGGGCCGCAAATTCCTTAAGTCATTCGTTGATACTTGCCGAACCGGTTTTAACTTAGCTAATTCTAACCTTTCAACCTCCCTTTTCATTCCCGCAACACTCATACGAGAAATGTCTAAAAGTGCAAAAGCGGAAGAAGACAGCCTGGGTTTCCGGTCAACAAATAAATGTAAAAAAATTTCATCCAGCAAACCTTTTTTAATTTCTGGTGCAACAGGGTAGTCGAGCTTTGCCTTTTCTCTCAATAAAATTTTGACATCACTATCTGGCTTTTCTAAATAACCTTCTATTCGCTCATAAGCAAACACGGAACGACTGATTTCTATCGAAATTTCTTTTAATCCCTCTAAATCTATTATGGTCAAATCTTTTGGCAAAGCAAAAACCTTAATAAAATTTTCCAGCTCAGGCTCCATAGTAACTTTTTGAGTTTGGACAATTTCTGTTTTCTGTTCCAGAAGCTTTCTTTCCTGTTCTTCTAACCGCTGTCTTTTTTCAACCTGCCAATCCTCAAGCTCATCATCATCCAAACCAGTTAAGTCAGGAAGAGAATTTTTAACTCTTAGGATCTCCGCATCAACCTCATTAAGACGATCGGAAAATTTGTAATTCAAGTCTAGCAGTGAATTAAGTTGCTTTACTGCATTTTTAAAAACAGAAAAAGAATGAAACAAGTTTTCTACAAGAATTTTTTTTAACTCCTGCTCACTCTTACACTTAGAAAGCTCCACTTTACCTAAATCTTGACTTGGCTCAAAATATGAACCATATTCTTTTATCATAAAAATTGATTTCTTTTATAATAACATAAACTAAAAGCCCAAGGCTAAACCTTGGGCTTTTTCTAACTATCTATCAAAACTTCTTCTCGGACCTCGACTGTGTCCACCATGACCACCACCATGACCAGCGCTGCGGGGACCGCGGGGTCTGAAATCGTCATGCCCAGCAGAAGCAGCAAGCTGCTCAGGAGTCGCAGCTGGCGCAAAAGGCTTATGAGTCAAATTGATCCTACCTTGGTCATCTATTTCACTTACCTGAACTTTTATAGCATCGCCTATTTTTACCACATCTTCCACTCTACCCACGCGATAGTTGGCAAGCTGAGAAATATGTACCAAACCTTCTTTGCCTGGCAAAACTTCCACAAAGGCACCAAAATCCATAAGTCTGGTTACCTTACCGTCGTAAACCTCACCGGCTTCTACTTCTTTAACAATATTTTGAATCCACTCGACAGCCTTCTTTGCGCTTTCGGCATCTGAAGAAGTTACCATAACAAGCCCGTCATCTTCAATGTCAATTTTAACACCCGGACAATTAGCAATAATTTCGTTAATGGTTTTGCCACCGCTGCCAATAACCTCTCTTATTTTGTCAGGCTTTATCTTGAAAGAAGTAATTCTTGGAGCATATGGTGACATTTCAGCTCTTGGAGCAGAAATTGCTTCTTTCATTTTGGAAATAATATGTATGCGAGCTGGCTTAGCCTGGTTTAAGGCTTGTTCTAAAATTTCTGCAGTCAAACCTTTTACCTTTATATCAAGCTGCAAAGCCGTCACACCTTCTTCGCTTCCGGTAACTTTAAAGTCCATATGACCGTTAAAATCTTCTATACCAGCAATGTCAGTTAAAACTTTAAACTTAGAAGTATCTGACTCGTCCATAACAAGCCCCATAGCACAACCACCAATAATATGCTTAATGGGTACACCAGCGTCCATTAAAGCCAAAGTACTGCCGCAAGTTGAAGCCATACTAGTAGAGCCATTGGAAGACATAATTTCACTTACCAACCTCAAAGTGTAAGGGAATTCCTCCTTACCCGGCACCACCACTTCTACTGCGCGCTCTGCCAAAGCACCATGGCCAATTTCACGCCTGCCTGGACCACGAATAGGCGAAACTTCTCCAACTGAATATCCTGGGAAATTGTAGTGGTGAATATAACGCTTTGTCCTGCCATCAAGCGGATCTTCCATACCATCTAGCATCTGCTCGTCACCAGGACTACCCAAAGTAACAGTTGTTAAAGCCTGAGTTTCTCCGCGTGTAAACAAGGCACTACCATGGGTACGAGGCAAAATTCCAACTTCACAAGTTATGGGCCTTGTTTCGTTTAATGCGCGCCCATCGACACGCTTGTCCTTTTCCAAGATTTGTTTCTGCTGATATTTCTTTAAAACTTTATCTACAGCATCTTCTGCTTCGTCTTTCACTTTAACCCCTTCAATATCGCCCAAAGCAGAAACAGCAAACATGACAGCCTCGTCTGTAAGCTTTTCAATATTTTCTTCCCTCAACTCCTTGCTCTTTACATATACAGCGGAGTCAATTTTTTCTGAGGTTAAAAATTCCTTTACCTTTACCAAAACCTGCTCGTTAAGTTTTTTTATAATAGGTTCTGTCTTTGCCTTACCAATTTGTTTTGCAAAGTCTTTTTGGCAGTCTACCAAATTACCCAAATGCTTCTGAGCAACCTTAACAGCTTCGACTATTTCATTTTCCGTAACAAGCTTAGCTCCCATTTCCACCATAATAACATGCTCGCCAGTTCCACAAACTACTAAATCCATTGTAGATTTGTCCTGCTGTTCATGAGTAGGATTTACCACATACTGACCCTCAACTTTGCCTACACGCACACCGGCTACAGGACCGTCGTAAGGAATATTGGAAATTGCCAGCGCCATAGAAGCAGCATTCACAGCTAAAATATCAGGCTCGTTTACGCCGTCAATAGAAAGAACCGTTGCAACTATTTGCACATCGTTTCGCATGCCTTCAGGAAACATGGGTCTTAAAGTTCTATCTATAACCCTGCCTTTTAAAATTGCGTCGTCGGTCGCCCTGCCCTCACGCTTTATCCACCGACTACCCTTTATTTTACCAGCAGCGTAAAGCCTTTCCTCGTAGTCCACCAATAAAGGGAAAAAATCTATTCCCTCGCGAGCTTTGTTACTCATTACTGCCGTAGCTAATACTACGGTGTCACCAAGCCTGGCAATAACACTACCGTTTGCCTGAGTATGAAGTTTTCCATACTCAAAAACAATTTGGCTTTCACCAACTTGGCAAGAAATTTTTTTCGAATCCATTTTAATTTCCTTTTTCAGAATGACATCCAGATTAACGACGACTTACAAAAAGTCTTCGCAATATCCAGCTGCCATACTGACACTTAATTTTAAAACTTGAAGCCCGAATCCCAAAATCCGAAAATTCTTAACTTTTTTCGAATTTCGTATTTCGTGCTTCAAATTTATTATTCAGATTTCATACTACCCAACATTTCATGTTCAAAATGCATTAAAAATTCCGCGGGATCTGGAGTTGATCCGAAAAGAACATGGTCAACGCTATTTCTCTGACTACGATCTTTTTGGCTCTCCACGCCTTTTGCCTGAAACCAGTTCTTCCACGCCTCGCTAAAAGCTTTATAGCTTTCACTCCCTTCCTGCCCATACTTACTATAAATAATTTCGTATTTAGTACTGTCAACAATTTCAATAAACCTACTTTTTTCCTCCAAAGACAAAAACCCATTACCAAGCAAGGCCTGCTTAATTTTTTGGGTCTCCGGCTTTGTATATACAGCTTGGCAAATCTCCCTCGCGTCTTGCGTCCACTGCTTTTCAAAATTTTCTATATCAAGCCAATTATGCATAGATTTTACCTAATTTACCGCAACTCGGACTTTAGTACAATAACCAAAGCCCGAGCAACGTGTCTACTTTAGCCCCCGATTATTCTTCTATTGAAGTTATTTTTATCTTTAGTTTCTCAGCAATTTTCTTCCAGCGCTTTTCATCTTCACCCTTTAAATAGCGAAGTAAACGGCGTCTGTTGCCAACCATTTTTAAAAGACCCCGTCTAGAATGGTTATCTTTCTTGTGAGTTTTTAAGTGCTCTGAAACCTGAGCTATTTCTTCGGTAAGAATAGCTATTTGAACCTCAGGACTTCCAGTATCATCTTTGTGGACTCGATACTTTTTTATAAGATCCTGTTTTTGCTTAGGGCTTAACATTTACACCTTTCTTCTTTAAAAAATAGCCTAAAGACTATTTTTTAAATGCTCTGCACGAAATGAATTGCGAAAGCCTTTGTATAGTTTCGCATTACGTATTCAATCGTGGATTAATAAATACAGACTAATTATACTTAATATTGCCTATTTTTGCAAGTATCTTACAAACTCTTTCGCCACGTTAAATTTACTTATTTTTTCGAAGCTGCTAAAACCGGGGTTTCTATTAACTTCCAACACAAAGCACTGCCCTTGCCTTTCTAAAATATCTACCTTAGAAAGCTCCCTGCCCAAGACTGCCGCGGCCTTTTCGGCTAACTCAATTATGTGGGGATTAATATCTTTGGCATCTAAAGCTTTTCCCGATTTATAGTCTATTTTAAACTTATTTTGCCCACAGGCAGAAGAAATATCAAATCTAATAACTTTGGGCAGTGCCTTGTATCCAACAGTAATAACTTTGTATTCATAATCAGCCGGAATATATTGTTGTAAAAGTAGCTCACCCTTTGGATACTTTGCATATATTTTTTTCAACTGAGCAAGGTCATGAACCAAATATACATGCCTTGCCTTCATACCATAAACCCATTTCAAAACCCACGGAGTTTTGTTTAGGTTTTCAAAAATAGCGTCGTCTAAAATGACCCGTGTCTCCGGCATTAAAATACCAGCAGCTTTTAGCTTTTTATAATCCTCCCACTTACCTAAAGCCAAAAATCCAACGGCGATATTTTCGTCCACTACCTTCTTTCCGTCTTTTATAAAACTTTTTGCCAGCTCAACAACTTGAGGTAAATATTGAGGACTTTGGTTACAAAATACATTCCGAACATATAAAACACTAAACTTGCGAATGTCTAATTTATTTTTTGACTCAAATAATTCGTTCACTGAAAAAGCCACGGCTTTACAACCTGCATTTTGCAATTCTTCAAGCAATCTTTGGCTTGCGTAACTTTCTTTGTTAGATATAAGCAAAATCATGACCAATAAATTATCTCATTTTAAAACACGTCTGTCATTATATACCATGTCGCATAATGTGATATAATATATTTGTATTTAATGATGTCGTCATAACAGCTGTGTATACTGTGGATAAACAACATGTCGCATAATACTAATAACTTTTAGCTGGTAGCCTAAATTTCTCCAAGCCACTATCTACAATAATGGAAACAAAACCTCAAAAAAATACTACTACCCCTCTTGGCCTGCAAGTTCAGGAATTTTTGGAGTACTGCGAAATCGGCAAAAACCAAAGCCAAAATACTTTGTCCGCCTACGAGCGTTACTTAAGAAAATTTATACACTTCGGTGAAAGCATTGGTATAACCGTACCGGAAAAAATTGACCTTACCACAATAAAAAAGTACAGGCTATACTTAAACCGACTCGAAGACGAAAACGGCAAGCAACTTAAACTCATAACCCAAAACTACCACCTTATAGCTTTAAGAACGTTTTTAAAGTTCTTGCACAAAAACGACGTTAAGACGCTCTCACCCGAAAAAATAGAACTACCAAAAAACCCCCAACGCCAAGTTGAGTTTTTGGAAAAAGAAGAACTCAAAAGACTCTTTGAAGCGGTCAAAGAGGAAAAGGAGGAGCTGGTAAGTTTGCGGGACACTGCCATACTTACTACCCTATTTTCAACCGGCTTACGCGTGAGCGAACTGGCTTCCCTAAAGCGCGAAGGCTTAAACTTGGACAGACGGGAATTTACCGTCAGGGGCAAAGGTGGAAAGCTAAGGCTTGTATTTCTAAGTGACGAAGCAGCCAACGCTATAAAAAACTACCTAAAAAAGCGAACCGATAATAATAAAGCTCTGTTTATGGGCCATTCAAAAATCGGACACGCTTCTTCTGAAAATAAAGAAACAAATAAAGAGCAAAAACGAATTGAAAAAGAAATAGAAAGCATGGGACAAGACACCGGTGAAAGAACCGGCAATACTGGCAGAAAAGCATACGGTCTGACGGTCAGACAAATTCAAAGAATTATAAAAAAATATTGCATGTTGGCTGGTATTATTAAAAAAGTCACCCCTCACACGTTAAGACATTCATTTGCCACAGATCTTTTACAAAATGGTGCCGATATCCGCTCTGTTCAAACCCTGCTAGGCCATTCCAGCATTACCACTACCCAAATTTATACCCATATAACAAACCAAGGTCTACGAGACATTCATAAGAAATTTCATAATGCCGACGACAAAAAATAGACCAATTATAAAACCCGTACCATTTCCTAGTACGGGTTTTATGTATTACCGTTAAACATCTGTTTCTGTTAGTATTAATTGTTAATTATTCTGTTGTCGCCTATACATACCACTTGTATTCACTCATAGTACGCATAGCTTCTTCCAGGTTAACCTGATATTCCCTCTGCGTATCCTTACTATAAATTGTCAAAGGAACCTCGCAATAAGGGCAGACTCCTGCCTTTTCCCTCCCAAAACCACAAGTATCGCACATAAACATGTAGAGGCCGTTCATTTTATTCACCTCCCCTCGTGAAATTAATGGTTTCTAAGTTTGTCTCCTTTCTTTTAAATTATTTGTCTCCTACTTATGGTTTATTCCTATTTTTACACATTGTCAAGTCCGTAGAATAATTAACTTATTTAAGTACCACAAAAAAATAATAAAGCTTGTTTACACGGTTGCTAATTTGCAGAATACTTGAATTTTTTTGGTATTTTTGGTATAGTTTATGAGAAATTTAAAATCCGTCCTCCCGACTATGGCATGGTCTCGTAGCTCAGCTGGATAGAGCGCAAGCTTGCGGAGCTTGAGGTCGCAGGTTCGACTCCTGCCGAGATCACCATAGTTGGACGGATGGCTAGTTTTTCCCCTTCACACATCAGGCATATATATAACAAGCCTGTAAACGGCCTCGTAGCTCAATGGATAGAGCAGTGCTCTTCTAAGGCATTGATGTTGGTTCGATTCCAACCGAGGCCACCACTTCTTCGCCAAGGCTTCGCAGTGCAAGCATTATTCTTGCACAACCCTACCTTGTCGATGAAATTGTAAAATTCAATACATGCGAAGAAGTGTCCTACGAAGCTTTAGCGAAGTAGGACATTTGCATTATAATAAATACACATATGCAAGAACGAATTCAAAAATTTTTAAGTTCCGCCGGATTAGCCAGCCGCAGAAAAGCGGAAGAGTTTATTAAGTCCGGGCAAGTTACAGTGAACGGTAAAAAAGCTAAACTAGGAGATAAAATAGATCCTTCAAAAGACAGCGTAAAAGTATACGGCAAAGCGGTTAAACCTGCTGAAGAAAAAATTTATCTCATGCTCAACAAACCCAAAGGCTACATGGTAAGCAAAAGCGATCCGCGCGGCAGAAAAACTGTATTTAGCCTTTTACCTGAAGAATTAAGAAATAAGCTGTGGAATGTAGGCCGACTAGACTTTGCAACAGAAGGACTTTTAATCATGACTAACGACGGCGACTTAACCCAAGAACTTTCTCACCCTAAATACGAGCACGAGAAAGAATATGAGGTAGAAACCTACGAACAACCAAACGAATCCCAACTCGAGCACTTAAGGCACGGAGTAGAAATTCCAACCGGCCTAACCAGCGAAGCGCAGGTTAAACTTAAAAACAACAAAGTTTATATTACGTTGCATGAAGGCAAAAAACGTCAAATCCGAAGAATGTTTGACGCAGTAGGGCTAAGCGTAACTGCCTTAAGACGCATACGAATGAACAAATTAAAACTCCCCCCAGATTTACCGCCAGGGCAGTTTAGAATGGTTTCAAAAGAAAGTATACTTTAATTAGTTTGTCACATTTGTTGTACTAAAATAAAGATTATACGCACAACTATAAATATTTTAGTCACGCGACAAATGCGATACAAACTCATGTTCTTAATAATTCTAATAATCTTAACTAGCTCAATATTGGGCTGGTTTGCCTATGTACAAAACTATTCCAAACCCATAGAGACAGCTTATAACAGCCAAGACCATGTCCTAATTGCACCACCCGAACAAAACCCCACCCCCAAAGCCCAAATACAAGCCGCAGAAATTTTACCCAAAGTCTTTTTAAACAAAGCGCCGTTTACTGTTCAGGCTCCGACTGCCAACTGGAATGACAAAATGTACGCCGAAGGCTGCGAAGAAGCTAGTATGCTTATGGCCGCAGAATACTTTTCAGGCAACACCGAAAGTATGCTTAATACCAGCTATGCGCTGGAGAAAATTAAAGAATTAGCGGAATGGGAACAAGAAAAATTTGGCTACCACCTAGATATAAATGCCGAAAAAATGGCAATAACTTTAAAAGAATACTTAGGGCTTAATGCGGAGATAATCCACAGCATGACAGAAGATCACATGAAAAGTGAACTCTTAAAAAACCGCCTGATTATCTGGATAGTAAACGGGCAGGAACTAAATAACCCTAACTTTAGAACCCCCGGGCCACCTTTTCATGTCTTGCTTATAAAAGGCTATGACAGCGAAGGTTTTGTAACCAACGATCCTGGAACCAGAAAGGGCATGAACTATCCATACACTTACGAAACGCTTTTTAACGCCGGAGGCGACTGGGACCATACCATAAACGCTGTAAACAAAGGCAGTAAAACCGCAATTGTGGTATGGAAAAATTAGTGCAAAATAAAAAAGCCCAAGCGCATTAACGTTTTGGACTATTGATCGAACGGACATTGGTGGACAGTGCTTGCATACGATTACCCGCATCGACAAGCCGCTCCAACTCGGCAGTGTGATCATTGACGATTCTGCCATCTGGCAGCTTCACAATGACGAAAGCCCCTCGACTATCGCGTTGTGCCGGGCGGGCACCGGCAAGTTTTGCATCACCCGCCTGACGCTGGTAATCTACAAAGGTAACCATGCAGCCATCAAGCCTTATGAGTCTTTCACCTTTCTGAAGGGTGAAACATGTTTGAAATTCCATTGCGCTCCTCCTAGCTAAAGGATAGTATCATACTTACGAACTTTATTCAACGCCATGTTTAAATTTTCAAACAACCAAAGGTCATATTTGCGCTACGCAAAGATGACCTTTGGTTGTTTAATACTTTATAAAATTTTACATTTTAAATTTTTAATTTTGCTTTCCCCTACCTTTCTCCAATCTGCTGTCTCCACATAGCAAAATACAGACCCTTTAGGGCAAGCAAGTCCTCGTGCCTGCCATGCTCAACAACCTGGCCCTTTTCTAAAACATAAATTTTATCGGCGTGCATTATAGTCGACAACCTATGGGCAATAAGCACGGTAATTTGGTGGCTGTTTTTACTTAGCTCTTTTATAGTTGAAGTAATTTGTTCTTCGGTTAAAGAGTCCAATGCAGAAGTAGCTTCGTCAAACACCAAAAGCTTAGGGTTTCTTAAAAGTGCTCGCGCAATAGAAAGCCTTTGTTTTTCCCCACCCGAAACCTTAACCCCACCTTCGCCTATTACAGTCTCCAAACCCCTGTCAGCTCTCTGCATAAGACTGTCGGCAGAAGATTTTTTCAGCACATCCCAAAGCTCTGAGTCTGAACTTCCAGGCTTGGCAAATTTTAAATTTTCACCAATTGTACCGGCGAAAAGCTGCGTATCTTGTGTCACCAACCCTATTTGGCTCCTTAAGGTTTCCAAATCTGCCTCTTCCATTTTTATACCGTTATAAAAAACCACGCCGTCATTTGGCCTGTACAAGCCCACCAAAAGTTTAACCAAAGTCGTCTTACCGCTACCCGAAGGCCCCACAAAAGCCACGGTCTCCCCTGCTTTAGCCGCAAAACTTACACCATCTAAAGCCGGGCGATTACCCGTCTGATGTTTAAAAACAACTTTCTCAAATTCAATCTGCTTTAACACACCAACCTCTTTAGCACTCACAGGCTTTGGTTCTTTAGGAGTATTCAGTATTTCTTTATAATTTTCCAAAGATGTCTGCGCTTCCCTATATGCATTGACCACATTACCCAATTCCTGCAAAGGATTAAACAAAAAGAAAGAATAAATCCACAAAGAAAAGAATTCGCCCAAAGTTAACTCGCGGCTAAAAACCAAATACACCATTACAAACAAAATTATTGTCCGCAAAAAATTTACCGCTGTACCCTGAATAAAACTTAATGTTCGCAAATACTTAACCTTTTCCAATTCCAGCTTAAGTATTTCTCCCGTGGTACGGTTAAGCCGGTTTATTTCTGAGTCGGACAAACCCAAAGACTTTACCAATTCTATATTACGCAGGCTTTCCGTAGTCGAACCAGCCAAAGCATTGGTCTGCGAAACTATTTTTGCCTGCACAATCTTTATTTTTTTACTCAGCACTGCCGACAAAATGCCCAAAATAGGCACTATGGCTAAATACACAGCAGCAATAATCCAGCTGACTAAAAAAGCATAAATAACAACAAAAACAAACCCTATGAGTGTAAAAAATAAAACATTTACAAAAGCTGTAATAAGCTTTTCTACATCTGTTCGTACTCTCTGAAGCTTTTCTAACGTTTCACCGCTCCTTTGGTCTTCGAATACTTGGTATGGTAACTGTAGTGAATGCGCCAATCCGTCCGTATACATTTTTGCGCCCAGCTTTTGAGTAACTGTATTAACAAAATAATCCTGAAAGTTTTTGGCCACTCGCGAAACAAAAGCCGTACCCATAGACAACAAAAGCAAAAAACCAACCCCCCTGAAAAAATCACTGCGGCTTAACTCTTCAAATTTCGTAACATAATTATCAAGAACCAACCGGAATAAATATGGGTCAATAAGTGAGAAAATCTGGTTTATGGCCGCTAAAAACAAAGCTAAGGCCAAAATTTTCCAAAACGGTTTTATGTATTTGAATAAAATTTGCATAAGTTATAATGCGTAATAAATATTAAAGCTAGCTTAACACCGACATTGCCACAGCCGCAACCCCACACACAGCTATAACCACTGTTGAAGCCACAGCAAAAATATTTTGTCCGCGACTGTTTACATACTTACCCATTAATTCTTTGTCATTTAATATTTTAATTAAGAAATAGAAAAACAGCGGCAAAAGTATACCGTTTAACGACTGAGTATATAGTACTATTTTAAAAAGAGGGAAAAAAGGCGTCAGCACACAAAACGCCGCACCTATAAGATTTATTAAAAATAAAGAATAGAAGATTGGCCCCCGCTTAAACGGTTCATCTAAAGACCCGGTAAAACCAAAAAACTCAGTAAATGCATACGCTGATGTTAAACTCACTATTACAATACCAATTAAGGCGGCATTTATAAGCCCCAAGGCAAAAAGAAAACTAGCCAAGGAACCCGCAAAAGGCCTAATTGCAATAGCAGCCTGCTCTCCCGACTCCAGAGGCATACCAAAGGCATACAAAGTAGCAGCTGTGGCTGCAATGATAAAGAAAGTAAAGAAGTTTGAAATAAAAGCTCCCAAATATGATTCAAGCTTAGCATAAGACAAACGAGAAACCGGTACATTTTTATCTTTCATATAGCTCTGAATAAAAAACTGCCCCCAAGGTGTTATGGTGGTTCCAAGCACTGCAACCGCTATTATAAGATAATTTGGGCTAAAAATATTTGAAGGCGGTATAAACAAAGACTGCACAGCCACTGTCCAATCGGGGTGAATTTTATAAGCCGAAAATACATAGGCTAAATAAAATACAATTCCTGTTAAAAATATCTTTTGGCTTTTTTCGTACCTTGTAAAGGTAACCAAACTAAAGCAGAACAAAATTGTAACAACCAAAAATGCCGTCGGCGGTATATTGAGCATTGCCCCCGCAGTCTTTAGTGCCGCAAAATTCGTTAGCAAAGTACCAAAGTTAGCAACTAAAAGGGCCGCGAAAGCAAAAAAAGCCACCTTAATACCAAACCTTTCTCTAATAATATCGCCAAGGCCCTTGCCTGTCACGATTGCAGCTCTTGAACCCATCTCCTGGCTAATACCGTAAAGAATGGTCAATATTGGGAGCAAAAAAAGCGCGCCGTATCCCAAGTGTGCGCCCGCATATGAATAAGTTATAACCCCAGCCCCATCGTTCCCCGCCATGGTAGTAATCACCGAAGGACCCAAAACCGCCAAAAACAAAAAAATATGCCGCCTGTAGCGGGTAAGAGGGTTTTGGTTATTTTCTTTCATCTCCACTGTCTGTTCTGCCATTTTTATATATTAAGCATGAGGAAATAATTGCCTAAGTACGTCGTCTATAGTAACCACGCCTAAAAGCTTCTTGTTTTTGTCTAGCACCGCAGCCGCATTTAGGTTATACCTTGTCATAAGTTTAATAATTTTCTTAAGCTTATCTGTAGCTTTTAAACTCCCTGTGTTCACGGACTTGCTTAAATTTTTTACTATATCGTCAGGCTTCGCAAGCAGTATGCGCCTCAAAGAAACCACCCCGTGGAATTTACCATCTTCAGAAGTTACATATACATATACCAAAGACCGTAATCCGGGTGATGCTTTTTTTACCTCTTCCACAACCTGCTCCACCTTCCAATCAGGTCTGGCGCTTACAAAGTCAGGAGTCATAAGCCCACCTGCAGTATTGTTGGCGTACTTTAAAAGCTTCTGAACTCGCTGAACCTTATTACCACTTACCTTAGACAAAAACCTGCCCGCGTCTTCACTGGAAAATGTTTTAATTAAGTCCACTACTTCGTCACTAGACATTTGACTTAAAATTTTACCAGCTTTCTCCGGGCCCAAATATTTTACCAGCAAATTTTGTAAATGAGGCTCGACTTCTTCCAGCACCTTTGCAGCCTGAGAATCGCCCAAGGAAGTCAGAAGAGTTGAACCTTGTTTAACATCCAGTTCTTCTACTATATTTGCCAAGTCTGCCGGATGCAACCTTCTCATCTCTTCCGACAAAGTCTTTAGCTTTAAAGGACCGCTATCCAAAAGCTGTGCCTGCCTCCAATCTATAAGCGAGGGTTTAATCCAACGCGTAAAAATATTGTCACTAAAATCCATTCGCCTTAAAAAGCCTTTAAAACTTGCATCTATAGCTAGAACACACATTCTGCTTTTAAAATCCCCTATCCTCAAATCGTTGACCCTTACAAGCCGGGTGCCGGTAATGTCTACAATCTGCCTGTCCAGCACCTCTTTCTTAAGAGGAATAAAGTGTCTGTTGTCAGGCAAATTCTCAAAGGAAATTTTTGAAAACGAGCTTTTTAAGGAAATTTCTTTGCTGGTAAAATTTTCAACGTATTCATAAGGCACATATAAAATTTTCTTTTCGTACGTTAACACAGCTAAAAACTCCAAAGGCGCAAAAAAACCTTCTTTCAAACTTATTAAAACATCGTCAAGCCTTCCCACCACATTGTCGGAACTGTCCGTAACGGTGTTGTTTAACAGTTGGCTAATATATGGCATAGAAAATAGCGTAAAAAGAAAAGCGAAAAATTTAAATTATATTATCTACTTCGCTCTACACTCTACGCATAAAAAAATTATACCACTTTTATGAAAGATTGCACAAACAAAACACTATAAAACCCCTCTATTAAATACTCTCTAACTATAAAATTGAGTCTTTTTCGTGTTCACGTTATTTATATGAAATGAAACCATTAAATCTTAAGCTGTAAAATAGAAGCTTAAACGGAACGGCCTTAAGGCCGATTCAATTTAAAAGAAAAACTAAGCAATACAAAACAAACCCGCGACAAAGTAATTTAACAGGCCAATGTTTTTTTTAAAACTATTTCAAAATAGCCTTCCCAACCAAAGAAACAAGAGTAACTATAATGCTTCCAAAGAATGCCGGCCAAAAACCCACAACCTCAAAGCCTTTTACGAAGGTCGCCATTTTAAACAACAGCGTATTTATAACCAGCAAAAAGAAACCTAAAGTCACCAAAGTCAAAGGCAAGGTAAGTATCCTTAATGGCCAACCTATCAAAATATTAAGTATAGACAGAACCAGAGCAACCAACAAAGCCGTACCGAAACCATTTACATAAATTCCCGGTACTAAGTTAGCAGCCAGCATGACTCCAAAAGCATTTATAACAAGTCTCAAAATTATATTCATACATACAATATAGCAATAAATAACTTATTTGCAAATAAAAAACATAACTGATAAATTGGCATAGAAAGGAGGTACCATGCTTCAAAAAGGCACAAGGCTCATGTTCCGTACCGTGCAAGGAAAAAAAGAGCTGGTATCCTTGAGCGGTTCGTCAATTGAACTTACAGACGGCCAGCTTTTTGCGCTGAAAAACATCCCGACCAGACTACAAAGAGCTTGGAATGTTGCAGCTACTCACGATATAGTCTACAAAAACGGCCAATTCAACTTCACAAATGGCACGATTGTGAAATCAGAACATATGCCGGAGTTCTTAGTCGCAGAATTTGTAGGCTGTGAACAACGCGACTACCCAACTAGCAACCAGCTGCCATCACAGCCGCCATGCTAGTATACCCGGTCTTCCTTGCCGAACTCTACAACTTGTGTTCAAGTAACAAAACCAACACCCTTTTCAACCAAACTAGAAAGGAGGTCTTGGTTTTTTTTTATGATATTATTAGCATATGAAAATAAGTTTTGTTATTCCTGCCTATAACGAGGAAAGGTATTTACCCAAGTGCCTGGAAAGTATTATAAAAGAAACCAACAAACATTCTGACATACAGTCAGAAATAATTGTTGTAAACAATGCCTCAACAGACAGAACCAAAGACATTGCTCTAAACTTTACCACAGTAAAGGTCGTAGACGAACCAAAAAAGGGTTTAGTATTTGCCAGGGCAGCAGGGGCAGAAAAAGCTACCGGCGACCTTATAGCCCACATAGATGCTGACTGCATGCTACCGCCGGGCTGGTTAGAAAAAGCCACAAAAAACTTTACAGAAAATAAAAGCCTGGTCGCTTTAAGCGGACCTTATGTTTACTACGACTTTTCACCATTTCAAAATTTATTGGTAAAAACATACTACTCGCTGGCTACTCTGCCTAATTTCGCTATAAAAATATTCTCCAAAAATAGCTCCATTCTCCAGGGCGGAAACATTGTTGTTAAAACCCAAGCCTGGAAGAAAATGGCTCCCCCGTCACCCGGCATAAATTTTTATGGCGAAGACACCGACTTAGCCTCGAGGCTTAGCAAGATTGGCGAAATAAAATTCGACCCCAATTTTACTAACACCACTTCTGGTCGAAGGCTTTTAAACGAAGGCATTCTAAAAACCGCCTACAAATACATAATGAATTTTTTATTTGTGCTTTTTTTAAAACGGCCTTTCACAAAAAAGTACACCGACATACGTCCACATTAAAACCAATTATTTGCAAACAAAAAACCCTTGCACAAGCGTAAGGGTTTTTTGTTTAGAATCAAATTAACCGAGCGGGCTTGTTGCATACACCAATTTTTTTCTAACAACCAGAATTTCAAAGGCAACAAAGGTTAAATATAACAGCCCGCTTACACATGTGTGCAAAATTGAAGCGTTGGTAAACAACATTAAAGCAATACCGCTTGTCAAAGTAAACGCAAACAAAGCATAGCTTAAATTCAACCCTGGCTTGGACGGCTTAAAAAGCAAAAAACTTGTAAAACCCAAACTTACTAAAGCTGAAATAATATGAAAAGCTAATATCATAGCAATAATTTATTTAAATATTTATCTATAGGAATTATAACACACAACCCTAAGAGGACAATTAAGGAAAATAAAAATACCTGTTTAGCCCAAACTGTTTCGTTAACGTTTTTATACAAACCTTTTAAAGCAAGCAGAAGCCAAGCAAAAGAAAGAAAAAGCATAAGTAGCATGTAAAAAATTCCAGTATACCCAAACACATACAAAGACCAAGTGGCAGGTATAAACAAGAAAATATAAGCCAAAATTTGAAGCTTAGTTGCCTCACTCCCGCTTTTTACCGGCAACACAGGCAATCCCGCAGACGCATAATCCTTAAGCCTAAAAATTCCAATGGCGTAAAAATGAGGCATCTGCCATAAAACTAAAATTGCAAAAATAATTAAAGCGCCCATATCTAAACTTAGAGAGGCAGCCGCATATCCCACAACGGGCGGCACAGCACCGGCTATGGCGCCCACTAAAGTGGAATGGGAAGAAAGTTTCTTTAAAGGCGTATAAAAAGCCACATAAAAAACAACTCCTACCCAAGCTACCCAAAAGGCCAAGTGTCCGGCTATAAAATACAAAACCGTACTGCCCAAAAAGAGCAAAGTACTAGCAAACAAAAACGCTTTATACTTTGTTATTTTACCCAAAACCAAGGCTCGCTTACTCGTTCTTTCCATTTTTGCATCTATTTCTACATCCCAAATATTATTCAGCACACAAGCCCCAGCCATAACAAGCCCTAAACCAACCACGCAAAACACAAATCTAATAACAGAAAATTCGTTATAGTCAGACCCTAAAAAGAAACCAGCCACGACACTCAAGGAATTTCCATATACTATGCCTGGTTTGGAAAGATAATAATAGAGCTTAAATTTTTCTTGTAAGTTCATTTATGTATTGCTTCCTTCTCCATTATTTCGTGATCTGTTTTCATACCCGAAGACATCATGTTGTAATTTAAATGCCCCATAATCCACAAACACCCCGCCACTACAATAATAACAACTCCCATAGTAGAAATAAAAAACAAATTATTCCACTTTTGCGAAGATTCTGCTCTCATATGCAAAAAAAATATAACCTGGGCCATTACCTGCAAAATCGCCAGAACAAATATAAACAACCCTGCACTAGGCATGCCTTTTACCACCCAAAAAAAAGCAACAAGGGTCAGTAAAAGAGAAAACAAAAACCCTAACAAAATATGTTTAAATGTGGGCATACAAATATACAATGGTAAAAATAAAAATCCAGACTACGTCTAGAAAATGCCAAAACAAAAACAATCTTCTAAGCTTAGAAGCCACAAAATCAGACAGCCCAAAAGACCTTAGTTGGAAAAACGAAACGGTAATCCACAAAATTCCAGCAGCTATATGCAGTCCGTGCAAAATAATTAAGGAAAAAAATGCAGACAAAAAAGCATTGGTCTGCCAGGAATATCCTTCCAAAACTAGGTTATTCAGCTCCTTATAACCCAGAAACAAAAAAAATGAACCTAAAATTAAAGTCAGCAACAGCCAAAAACTTGTAGCGCGTACATTTCTTTTCTCTACGTACAAACCAGCTAAACCGCATGTAAAACTGCTCGTAAGTAAAACTATTGTCGAGAACAAAACCAAAGACAGATTAAACAGCTCTTCGCCCCCTGGACTATTAAAATTGTTATTTTTCAAAACTATGTAAGAAGCAAACAACGCGGCAAACATTATTAAGTCTGTCATTAAATACAGCCAAAAACCTAAAAAACTGTTTTCCTGCTGATGCTGGTGAAAAATTTCTGTCATAATTTATTGTTTTAACTGCCAAATTTCCTTTAGTCCCCTGCTTTCCATTTTAGCTACGTCTTCGGACTTTATTGTAAACTCGGTGTGATGATCAAACGACCTAAAAATTACACAGGTAACTGCTCCAACAAAACCTACTGCCCCAAGCCAGACAATATGCCAGACAAAAGCAAAACCAACTAAAAATAAAAATGCAGAAATATAAATTCCTACCGCTGTGTTTTTAGGCATTACAATATCTTCGTACTGTTTATTAGCCTGCCCACTTACTAGCTTATCAACCTGCCCACTAACTTTCATATCCCAAAAAGCATCTCTGTTCTTTATTTCTGGAATAACCGCAAAATTATAAACCGGAGGCGGAGAAGAAGTTGACCATTCTAAAGTTCGTCCGTCCCACGGATCACCACTCTGGTCTTGGTTCTGTTTTCTTTCTTTTATACTAACTATTATTTGCCATATTTGAGCACAGACCGCCACACAAATAATAATAAATCCCAATCCTGCCACCATAAACAACCCTTGCCAACCTCTCGACGCATCGTAGTGATCAAGCCTTCTGGTTACCCCCATAAGCCCTAAAATATACAAAGGAGTAAAGGAAACCAAAAAACCAGCTATCCAAAGCCAAAATGCTCTCTTACCCCATTTTTCGTTTAGCAAGAAGCCAGTTACCTTGGGGAACCAATAAGTAATAGCGGCAAATATTCCAAACAAAGCTCCTCCAATAACCATGGTATGGAAATGTGCAACTAAAAATAAGCTGTTATGAAGCTGAAAGTCCAAGCCTGGGATTCCAAGCATTACTCCGGCCATGCCTCCTAAAGTAAAAGTAAAAACAAAACCAAAAAACCAATGCATAGCAGAAGTAAAACGCGGATCGCCTTTATAAAGAGTAGCCAGCCAATTAAAAATTTGCACTCCTGTTGGTATGGCAATAAGGCCAGTCATAATACCAAAAAACGCATTTACGTTGGCCCCAGCTCCCATAGTAAAAAAATGATGCAGCCAAACCAGCATGGAAAGTCCGGAAATAAGCAATGCGTCAGCTACTAAAGAACCATATCCAAACAATCTCCTTCGACTGAAGGTTGCCACAATTTCCGAATAAATTCCAAAGGCAGGTAGCATAAGTATATAAACCTCCGGATGCCCCCATGACCAAATAAGGTTCACGTAAAGCATGGGGTTACCTCCCAAGTTGGAAGTAAAGAAGTGCATACCAAAAGCTCTGTCTAAAGAAAGCATAAGCAGAGTCATGGTCAAAATTGGAAAAGTGGAAACCACCAACAATAAACTGCCCAGGCAAGTCCAGACAAACATTGGCATTTTCATTAGAGTCATCCCAGGCGCCCGCATTTTTAAAATTGTAACCAAAAGATTTACGCCTGAAAGCAAACTGCCAAGCCCCGAAATTTGTAGACTCCAAATCCAATAATCCACCCCAACGCCCGGACTAAACTCAAGCTCAGACAAAGGCGGCATAGCAAGCCAGCCTGTCGCAGCAAATTCACCACCGAAGAAAAAAAATAAATTTATAAATAACGCACCGGCAGCATATAGCCAAAAACTTAAAGTGTTTAAAAGTGGAAAAGCTACATCCCGAGCCCCAATCTGCAAAGGCAATATATAATTCATAAGCCCAAACAAAAATCCAGTGGTCACAAAGAAAATCATAATAGTGCCGTGCGCGGTAAAAATTTGTTGGAAATGATCCGCGGTCAAATACCCTCCCGAACCACTTGCCAAAGATTGCTGAAGCCAAATCATACCAGCATCTAAGCCTCCCCTTACTAACATTAAGGCCGCGACCACAAAATACATAATACCTATTTTTTTAGGGTCAGTAGACGTCAACCATTCCTGCCATAGCCATTTCCACTTTTTTGTATATGTTAAATATACAAAAATTCCCAGTCCCGCCAAAACCATAGACAAAGCACCGCCAATTGTAAACCATTCGTGAGGCAACGAAGCCCAAGTTAGTTTTCCAAACCAAAATTTCATATTAGTAACTAAAAGAAGGATTATTATTATCTAAACTATCCACATTATGACTTGGCATACCAGGCATGTACCCCCCATCAGGCATAAATTTTTCCATTATTTTTTCGTATAAACTGTCCTCAACAAATGAAAAGACTTCTGGTTCATGTTTTTTTTCCTCCTCGCTCAATCTCTCGTATTCTTTTAGCGTAAGTTTTAAACTTTTGCTTTTAACATTTTTTAACCAATTCCCGTAATCTGTTTCCGAGACTGAATGTAGAACAAAATTCATGTCAGCAAAACCACGCCCGTTAATTTCTGCTGCAAAACCTTCAAAATCACCTTTCTGATCCGCTTGTAAATGAAGCTTTGTTGTCATTCCCGCCATAGAATACATTTGCCCACCCAAACGAGGTATCCAAAAAGAATTCATAGGCGCGTCTGCAGTTAAATTAAATTCAATAGGAGTTTGTTCGGGCACCTGCAAAAAATTTATTGTAGCGATGCGCTCGTTTGGATAAATAAACAACCACTTCCAATTTAAAGCCACCACCTGTATGACGATAGGTTCCTTTTTAAGGCTTAGGGGCTTGTATGGATCTAAATCATGCGTACTTTTCCAATTAATTACAGAAATGGAAAAAATTAAAATAACGGGCACTAACCATACAAAAATCTGCCACAAACCTTCGTGTGATTTATTTTTTTCGAATAAAGAAATTTTTTCGTGTTTTCTACGTTTTAAAATAAATACGGCAAAACAAAACAGTGGTATTGCCACCACAAGCATTAAAAACAACACCAGCTTAAACAACATATACTCTTTTATAGCAACTTCCCCTGCCGGCTGAAGCAAGGCAAAGTTTACCAGCCTAATTTTAGGCCAGACAAAAAACCACAAAGCCAAGCCCAGCAAAAATACGTCTATTACCACTAAATACAGTATAATAATTTTTTGTTTCTTCGACATGCTTATTTTAGATAATTATATCATAGTTATTGACTACTTTAATCTTTTTTTGTATAATTGTACTAATTTATAGAACTCCCCGGCTGACACAGCAACCGGCATTGTACTCTTACCAATACTGTGTAAGAGTTTTATTGTTTTTAGGTTCTCCAAATTTTTCATTTTGATTTTTCATTTCAATTTGAAACATGGCGACTATGGTATAATGGTTATTACGCTGCTCTGTGGAAGCGGAAATACGGGTTCAATTCCCGTTAGTCGCCCCAAAAATAATAAGCCTTACTTGTTAAAGTAGGGCTTATTATTTTGAGAATTTATTAATTTAGTTGCTATAATATAGTAGAATAGACTTAAATAACATTACAACCATGGACTTAAACGAAGAAGAATTAAAAACCAAACTCACCCCGGAGCAATATCATATTTTGCGTGAAAAAGGTACCGAGGCACCTTTTTCAAGCCCCCTTTTGGAAGTGCATGACAAAAACATGGACTTCGCATGTGTTGTATGTGGCAACATTCTATTTAAAGGCGATGCTAAATTTGAAAGCGGTACAGGCTGGCCATCTTTTGATCAAGCGTTGCCGGGAAGTGTTAAAATAAGCAATGATAATTCTCATGGTATGAGCAGAACCGAGGTAACTTGTTCAAAATGCGGTAGCCATTTAGGTCACGTTTTTAACGACGGCCCAGCCACAACCGGCCAACGCTACTGCATAAATGGAGCTTGTTTATTAACCAAAAAAATTTAATTGATTAAGCAATACAGAAGCTATCGTTCTTATTTTTTAAGATGCAAAAATGCCAAATTCATATCCCCCACCTGTTATAGCCTTAGGGCAACAACCAAACGGCTTTTTTCCAAAAAGATATTTAGTTTCCAAACTAGAAACTGCTCGAAATCTCCAAAAGGAAATTGGCGGAAAAATAATCTTTTTTTACCACGACTCAGACTCCGACTATAGGGAAACCATAACAGTATTAAAAGACAAAAATACACAAAGTGAATTCCGTTTAAACTTCACGCAAGAAAATAAAATCCAAAAGAACTTTTCGCCCCTTTACTTAAAAAGAATCCCAGAAAATTGGAAAGCGGAAATTTTAAAACAACTACCTCGCGCACTAGAAGAAAACCAAATTAAATTATTTTCTTCGATTGGAGCCAAAAATACAGCTGATTTTTGTTTAGAAATGTATAAAAAACTCGGGCTACTCGAAGGCGTAGAAATCATAAGGTCGAGCAATCAAGATTTTCGCCAAAAAGCTCCAAACCTAACAAACGATTACTACGCTGACGTAAAATACGAAAACGAAATAGTTAGGGCAAAAGTATTAGCAAAAGACAATAAAAAATTTGGACTACTTCACCACGGAGGGGGTAAAAACACAGAATTTGAAATCTCAGAGGAGATACCCAAAAATCAAATTACTCCGGGGAGAGACGAAAGATTTGGTTGGATGAACTCTGTTATAAAAAGCACACACTACATTTGCGGAAATTCTGAATTTGAATATTTAAAAAAAGAAAAATTCCCAGAAGTTAAATTTCTAAAAAGAGATCAGGTAGAAGACGAAAGCCTTGCCTGGTTACCCTCTTAAATCTTAAATCCCCGCTTACCCACAGGCGGGTATAATCTTAAGTAAACTATGAATAAAATTATGTCCCGCGGAGCGGGATCCGGCTTCGCCGGAAAAATACTATGTGTTGGTGCACACCCCGATGACATTGAATTCGGTATTGGTGCCTTAATAATAAAAGAGACTTCACAAAACACCGATGTAAAATATATTATCGGTTCTTTAGGCGAAGCTGGTTCAAATGGCACCCCGGAAGAAAGAGAACAGGAAGCAATAGCAGCTGCTTCAATTTGCGGAGTAAATGACGTTGAATTTTTAAACTTGGGGGGCGACTGCCATATTGAAGATTCTGCTATAAACGCAATTACCTTAGCTAAAAAAATTCGTGAATTTAAACCCGACATTGTTTTAGCTCCTGAAATGCACTTCAACCAGCACCCCGACCATTACAATATTTCAAAACTCACTCATTCTGCTTGCAGACTAGCTCGTTATGGCGGTTTAAGTGAAATAAAAGAACTTCCTGTACACAAAATTAATTCACTATTTTTTTACCCTTCTCGCGCTGAATGGGGCAATTCACCCGACGTGTTAATAGACGTTTCGGAGAACTTTGAAATCTGGATAAAGGCCATGGAAGCGCATACTTCCCAAATGAAAACACGAAACTATATAAATCTGGTATCGACAAAAGCTGCAGCATGGGGAGCTTCAATAGGAGTCAACTATGCTGTAGGGCTTTGGACAAACGACCCAATCCGCGTAAATACTATTTCAGACTTAAACCTGTCTTCACGAAAGTACTAACATGAATAAAAAGCTTAATATTGGAATTGTTTGCTATCCTAGCGTAGGCGGCAGCGGAATTGTCGCCACTAACTTAGGCAACTCTTTGGCCGAACTTGGGCACAGCGTACATTTTATTGCTTACGAGAAGCCTTTTAGGCTAAACGAAAAACAAAAAAATGTACACTTTCATAAAGTTTATATAAACAAATACGAACTATTCAAATACCCCGATTACACCCTCCCCCTCTCAGTTGCAATTGGTTCCATACATAAAAAATATAAATTAGATATTTTACATGTCCATTATGCGGTGCCACACGCAACCGCAGCGCTGCTTGCTGAACAAATGCTTACACACAGCGGGATAAAACCGCCCCATTTGGTCACCACCCTTCACGGCACAGATATTACTTTGCTTGCAAAAAATAAACATCTCTACGAAATTATAAAATACTCTATAGAAAACTCTTGCTGCGTTACAGCAGTTTCGGACTATTTAGCACAGCAAACAAAAAAAATCCTGCAAACAACAAAGCCTATAAAAGTCATACACAACTTTTATAGCCCGAAGGAAGTTACCAAATCTAAAGAGAAAGTAAGAAAAAGCTTAAATCTCAAGCCGACCGACTTTGTTGCCTTACACATGTCTAACCTGCGGGAAGTTAAACGCATACCAGACTTACTAAAAATAGTTTCAAATTTTAAAAGCCAAGAAAACTTTAAACTCCTTATACTTTCTGGCGGAAGCTTTCAGCAGTACAAGCCGCTTGTCAAAAAACTTGGCATAGAGGAAAAAGTTGTTTTAGTAGAAAATGCTCAAGACATAGAAAATTATATAAACGCAGCAGACTTTGGCCTTTATACTTCTGGCGAAGAAAGCTTTGGTCTTTCCATTTTAGAAACCATGAGCCTTGGAAAACCGGTTGTAGCCAGCCGTGCCGGCGGTGTACCGGAAGTCATAACCGACAAACAAAATGGGTTCCTGTGCAAAGTCGGTGACATAAAAAGCTTTGTCAGCAAAATAAAGCTGCTAGAAAAAGACCAAGACCTGCTTACATCTTTGGGAGAAAACGCAAGACAAACTGCCGAACAAGAGTTTTCCTCCAAAAAAATTATAAATGAATACCTTAATTACTACAGGCACATATAAAACAAACAGCTCCCTAAAAACGGGAGTTGTTTTTAGTTTTAATGAACCCTTGTAAATTTCAAGCATTTGGTTTAATATAAACAAACCTTCAGTCTAGGCAACCCCTCGGCTGAATATCTCTTCTTAGTTTGGAGGAACAATGACAAGAACGCTAACGGCGCTCTTTTTATTTGTATGTCTGGTCGCCCAGGCATACGGAGTTACCATGACGGTATCGCCGGGCAACATGAACGGCTGGGCATTTATCACCGAAAGCGGGACACCTACAGGCACCCTAGTTAATGGACCCGGATCCCCGCCTGCGGGTACCGGAAGTGCAGAATTCACCGTATTGACTTCCGGCGACCGCTTACTGCTTTCCACGCTCAACCACAACGGGCTCGGGCTGTCCGAAATTACTACCCTGTCTTATAGCACATACCGTCAAGCCGGCGGAAGCGCCCTTGCGGTATCCCTTCAGTTCGACATCGACACCGATTCGACGGATGCAAACACCAGCTGGATGGGACGTCTCGTATACGAGGCATACTATACCCAGACTGTACTGGACAACACCTGGCAGACCTGGAACACGATGACCACCGGGGCCAACTGGTGGTTCTCAGGCGCTCCTGGGAACGCAACTTGTTCTATCGGTTCACCCTGCACGTGGGCTCAAGTCCTCACCGCCTTTCCAAATGCCGCCATAAACGGCAATACGAACCTTAAGGGCGGAGGCGGGTGGAGTGGCTTCATTGGTAATGTGGATAATCTACGCCTCGCTACTCAGAGGTTTGATACAACCTACGACTTTGAAGCTCAAAATCAGGTACCCGAACCATCGACGCTTCTGCTTATGAGCATAGGGCTCGCAGGTCTCTGGGCAAAACGCAGGCGGTCATAACTGACCCGCCCTTTAACAGTCGACACCTATTTGGTGAAGACTGTCTTTTTTTATTTATATTCAACAATTTTACCAGCCTGAATTTCCACCCTGTCAGCCAGCCTTAAATTTTTTACCTGCTCTTTGCTCAATATTTTAAAATGTTTTATTTTGTCCAAAGCTTTAGGGACTGCAAATAAATTTTTTTCAGTCGTTCTCCAGTCAAGAAAGTTAAAAGTTCTTAAGTCGCATAAACTACTATACTCTCTTAAATTCTTTCTTCCCCGCTCGTCAAAATACTCATGAAAAAAAGAAAGTGCCAGCTCCCTTATATTTTTATAAATAGGCTCGCGGTACCTTAAAACCGCGTGGTTGGTTTTACTTAACGCACCCAAGCTGCCATATTTTTCAAATACGCAAACCACATGGTCAAAATCATCCTTGTTAGCTCTTAAGTCCATAACCAAAGGCTTGTGGCCGCAAAATTCCAAAGCAGCCGCGGCAAACATAGCCCCTTCCATGCAATGGGCTTTTTTAGTTTGCATAACAAAACGCGGCGACATACAAGTTTCCCCGCCTTTTTCAAAGTTAAACTTTAAAGAATTCAAATAATCTTGAATTTTCTGGGGTGTACTTAAACGCTTAAATACCTCGAGCTCGCTTTTCGTGTATAAATTCTTAATTCCTAATTCCATATTCCAAGTTCTATTTTTTTACCCCATGTCCGCCAAATTGCTTTCTTAAAAGCGCTACAATTTTGTTTGAAAACTTTTGCTGATTCTTTTCCTCTACCGACTCCTTCCTTACATTCACCGAGTCCTCTATAACCCTTGCGTCTATACCCAGCTCTTTAGCAGCCTCCACAGTCCATTCGCCCTCCCCGAGCATAGCAATTTGACCCTTGGTACCTTCTATATCTTCCTGCTCAAAAATATTTCGCGTTAAATCTATTAGCCAACTTCTTATAACCGTACCTTGTTGGTAAATTTTGGTAACTTGAAGCAGATCTAAATCCAATTTTGAAGCTTTCATTATACCGTAGCCCTCAGCTATTGCTTCCATCATGCCATACTCAATACCGTTATGGACCATTTTAACAAAATGCCCCGCCCCGTTTTTCCCCACCAATCCAAAATTTTCACCCGCCGAAAGCGCCTTAAAAACCCCATCAACTTCCTTCCATTTTTCCTTTTCACCCCCCACCATAAGAGCAAAACCATTTTTTTCTCCCCACACGCCCCCGCTCGTGCCACAATCATAAAAAGCTATACCTTTTTGCTTAAGCTCTTTTGCGGTTTGTATAGAATCTTTATAAAAACTATTTCCCCCGTCTATAACAACATCGCCCTTTTTTAAAAGCCCGCCCAATAAACTCTTGTTAAAAATAAAGTCTTTTACCAACTCATGAGGCAGCATAATCCAAAAAACTCTTGGCCCTTCGCCCATATCCCCAACCAAATCGTCTATGCTGGAGTATGCCTTGCTTTTGACTTTCGACTTGTCATTTGTCCCTGAAAAAAAATCTCCAATTTCTTTCCGTGGACCTTCGCTCCTGTTCCAGGCTAACACCTCAAAGCCGTTTTTACTAAGGCGCTTTGCTATTTGCATACCCATCTTACCCAAACCAAACACAGCAATTGTCTTTTTCATACTTATTTTTAAAGGTTTATTAAGATAATATTAACTTTTAACTATTTACAAAACTCTCATTTTATGGTATTATATCATCCGATGCACAATCAAGACTATATTGAGCTTTTCACGGCGGGACAAATCCCGCCAGAGGCAGCCATCATGGCTGCAAAAAAAGATAGAGCGAATCAAAGACTCGGATCCCCCCGAAGGGGATACGAAAAGCTGCAGGAGGAAAACAACGAGCGCTGATTACTTCAATCAGCAGCAAACTTCTTTAGCCGTCTGCTTTACAAAGACGGCTTTTTATTTTGGCTTCATTAAACTTACAAATTTCTTTTTAAATTTTTCTAATTTAGGGTTTATAATCACCATGCAATACGGATTATTTCTATTTCTTTCAAAATAGTTCTTATGATAGCCTTCCGCCTCATAAAACTTCTGAAAAGGTGTAATTTCTGTAACTATAGGCGAATTAAATACCTTGTCGTTCTCCAATTCATTCACAAACTCTTCTGTTTCTTTTTTTTGCTCTTCGTTAGTATAAAACACAACACTCCTATATTGCTCACCAACGTCGTTCCCCTGTTTGTTTAAAGTGGTAGGATCATGCGTAGAAAAGAAAACCTCAAGCAAATCACGATAATTTATTTCTTCTGGGTCAAATTCCACTTTTATTGCCTCAGCGTGTCCCGTGTTACCTAACGACACCTGTTCATAGGTCGGGTCTTCCACCCTGCCTCCGCTATAACCTGGCATAACCGACTGTACACCCCTTAACCCTAAAAAAATAGCCTCCGTGCACCAAAAACATCCTCCCCCAAAAACCGCTGACTGCAATAAATTGTTTTTTTCTATATTCATCGGATAATTCTTATTTCTAAAAGGCTTTTTCTTAACTTTTTATAATTAGGCTGAGTTTTAAAAACCAGCTGCCAAAAATTACTACCGTGGTTCAATTCTTTTAAATGACAAAGCTCATGAACCACCAAGTAGTCTGCCAGTTCTTCTGGCAAGTCCAAAATTTTATAGTGAAAGCTTAAATTCCCTTTCCGACTACAACTTCCCCACCGAGTTTTTTGGTTCTTTATGCTTATGCGATTATAACCAAA
The DNA here is from genome assembly GCA_016788665.1 of Candidatus Doudnabacteria bacterium. Taxonomy (GTDB): domain Bacteria; phylum Patescibacteriota; class Doudnabacteria; order UBA920; family UBA920; genus JAEUSF01. The sequence goes on from JAEUSF010000004.1 coordinate 89,121, forward strand.
CCCGTAAAATGCATTCCACTTTCTAACCTTCTCTTCCGCATATTTTTTTGCCGTCTCTTTCTTTAACAAAAATTCACCTGCTGTGACCCTTAGGCTTGGCGCCAATTTAACTTTCTCAAAATACTTTAGCTTTTTTAAAACCCAACTCGCTTTTAACCTTAAAAAGTTTTCAAAAACACTTTCCTGAGCAAAATAAGGCAAAGTCACAACTAGCCCGGTCTCGCAGCTCACCGAAATACTCACCCTCCTTGCTTTAATACTTTTATAAAGCTTATAGCTGACTTTTTGATTTTGGAGCTCTATTTCTTTTTCCATCTATATTTTTCCATTTCTATACTAAAATTAGCCGTAACTTCCACACCTTCTTCTTCCAATAAAATTTTTTGCAAACTTTTTGTGGCAGAAAAATTCCCTTTTATGCTTATATTCCCTTGGCTGTTTAAAACCCGCCACCAAGGAAGCGAACCCAAGTCCTGTACACTTTTTAGAATTGCCCCCACCTGCCTTGCTGCCCTTATATTTCCGCATATTGCTGCAATTTGTCCATAACTAGCCACACGCCCTTTCGGAATCTGTCCAACTGCCAAAATTACCTTTTCTTTAAAACTTCTCATATTTAATTGTACTATATATAATCTTATTTGACAAAAATTGCCCTATGTGACATAATTAATCACTATGAATTCAAACATCTCAACACAATCTTTCAATGGATTAAGTATTGCACCAAAACTTTTAGAAATACTTGATAAAAACAGTTTTAAGATTCCAACACCTATCCAATTACAATCTATACCAACCGCACTGGAAGGTAAAGATATTATGGGAATTGCTCAAACCGGCACCGGCAAAACCTTGGCTTTTGGCATACCCATGCTGCAAAGGCTGGCAATAAATAAAGGCAAAGGTCTTGTATTACTCCCCACCAGAGAGCTAGCAGTTCAGGTAGATGAATCTTTAAACAAAATTGGCAGGCCTTTAGGGCTTAAGACCGCAATTCTGATAGGCGGTGAAAGTATGGGCAAACAACTCAGGCAAATTAGAAACAATCCCCACCTAATTATTGCAACCCCTGGCAGGCTTATAGACCACCTAGAACAGAAAAGCATAAAACTCGACGCAGTGAACATTTTAGTCTTAGACGAAGCAGACAGAATGCTAGACATGGGTTTTGCTCCGCAAATAAAGAAAATTCTAAACTTGGTTCCCAAAGACAGGCAGACCATGCTCTTTTCAGCAACCATGCCGACAGGAATTGTCGACATTGCCAAAAATTATCTCAAGTTGCCAGTACGTATAGAAGTAGCACCTCAAGGCTCCTCTTCTAAAAATATAACTCAGGAACTATTCGTTGTCAGAAAAGAACAAAAAATTCACTTGCTGGAAAGCCTCTTAAAAGAATATTCGGGCAGCGTTTTAATTTTCAGCCGAACCAAATTTGGGGCAAAAAAAATTGCTGCGCAAATTAGACGCATGGGCCACAGCTCCACCGAAATTCATTCCAACAGATCTTTAAGCCAACGCCTAGAGGCTTTAAACGGCTTTAAGCTTGGAAAATATAAGATTATGGTCGCAACAGACATAGCCGCTCGAGGTATAGACGTAACAGGAATAGAAGTTGTCATAAACTTTGACCTCCCCCAACAAGCTGAAGACTATGTGCACAGAATTGGCCGTACCGGCCGAGCGAGCCACTTGGGACATGCCATTACTTTTGCAACACCTGACCAAAGATTAGACGTACGAGCAATTGAAAGATTAATAAAAAAAGAACTTCCGGTTTCAAAACTACCTCCTGCCCTACCTTCAGAAACCCCTGAAGCCAGGCCGCAGAGAGATTTCAAGCACACTGAATACCCGGCCAGAAATTCACCTTACAAAGCGAAGAAAAACTTTAAAGATGCAGAGCTAAAACCTGCTTATGCCCAAAAACGAGGGGAAAGCGGACAAGGCTACTTCATTCAAAAACCTCAATATAAAAGTCGTTTCGGAAAACGCCGATAACCTTCTTTAAAAAAAACCGCTCTCTAAAGAGAGCGGTTTTTTTTATACCACATTTTTTTTACAAGACCCAATGACCATGTTGAAATAAAGTAACCAAATACTGGAACTATCGCCTTTAATACAGCCAAAGACTCATTGATAACTAAAAGCCAACCAAAAGAAATAAAATAAGTTAAAGTAACAATAAGCAGCCTTCTCGTCAGGCTTGTCTCCCAAGCCTTGTCCGCTTCCACTCTTGTATTCCGCTCCTTAATTTCTAATATTTCTTTTTCTAAATTCATATTTTACAAGTTCAATTGCCATAAAAAGTGGAAACTCTTTCCTAGCAATATTTTCTGCTTTGGCCCGAGGGCCCGAGTCACTCTTTTTAAGAGAAACCCACTCTTCTAAATTTTCTACTACTAACTGATTTTTGTAAAAGGCCTTAAAGTAAGCCTGGAGAGGCCGGTGAAAAGAATATGTGGTGTTAAAAACCTTTTTACCCGGATGCATATCCATTACCTTGCTGCTCTCAGTTAAATAAGAATCAACTCGCCTATACTGCACATTTTGTTTACTGTCGTACTCCCAACTAGACTTTCCTGGTACCCTGAAAGCGGGATGATTTAGCACAACAACACAGCGTCCGCCGGGTTTTAGAATACGAGATATTTCACTTACAGTATTTTGATAATTTTTTATATTTTGTAAAGCCAAAATTATTACCGCAGCATCATATGTGGAAGATTTTATATTTTCCATCTTCTCAGCATTGGCAACTAAATACACACCCTTTGGGTCTTGCTGTTTCGCAATTTTTATTAGCTCCTGGCCAATATCTACACCCGTAACCTTAGCTCCAATACACCCAAATTCTCTGGCAAAAAACCCGCTGCCGCAGGCGACGTCTAAAACAAGTTCCCCTGCCTTTAAATTAAGCATGCGGAGCAAGTTAGGTTTTATGACCGTGTTTTGATAACTCGCATCGTCGCTAACAACCTTTTCGTACCAATTTGCCACATTTCCCCACGATGTATTTTGCTTTTTTAATTTTTGCATGTTTTTGGGCAATCAAATTTAACCCATTTACTTTGTCCACCAATTTTTTAAATCTTTGGCAATCCAAGCTTCCGCCTCTTTCGGACCGTTCGTCCCCTGTTCATAAACATAAGTAGGCGCCTTAGTAAACTGACTACTTTCTGTTATGGAGTCAACAAACTTCCATGAAGCCTCAATTTCGTCGCTCCTTATGAAGAGACGTTGATCCCCCTCCATAAAATCCAACAAAAGTCTTTCGTATGCAGATGGAATTTCACCTTTGAAAACTGACTTGTACCCAAACTCCAAATTAGCCTGGTAAAGCTCTATCCCAAATCCAGGTATTTTGTTGTTAATTTGCAAATAAACAGATTCGTCAGGCTGAATCTTAAAGGTTAGCACGTTAGAATCACAACCTTTAAAAAGACACCTTACCGGTTCCTTAAAATGAACAGATATTTCAGTCGTTTTTTTAGAAAGCTTTTTTCCCGACCTTAAATAAAACGGGACTCCGGCCCATCTAGGTAAATTAACAAAGGTTTTAAGAGCAAAATACGTCTCTGTTGTTGTTTTTCCTCCAACCTCTTTTTCATAACTTTTGTACTGCCCTTTAACTAGCTGATTTTTTATTTTTTCTGCATCAAAGGTATCTAGTGCCTTAAGAACCCTTAACTTTTCGTCTCGTATCATTTCCGCAGTCAAATTATAAGGTTCGTCCATTGCTATAAGCGCGAGCATTTGCAAAATGTGGTTTTGTAGAAAATCTTTAATGGCGCCCGTTTCGTTATAGTAAGCCGTCCTGTCTTCTACGCCACCTTTTTCCAACACGGAAATTTCTACGTGGTCTATATACTTATTATTCCATAATGGTTCAAACAAACTATTAGCAAACCTCACAACCATAAGGTTCTGAACGGTCTCTTTACCAGCGTAATGATCTATTCTATAAATTTGGTCTTCTTTAAAGTACTTAAGCAAAAGCTTGTTCAAACTTTGGGCGGATTTCAAGTTAAAGCCGAACGGTTTTTCCACCAAAACTCTCGCCTGCCGTTTGTGAGCAGTACAAGATACTAACAAACCTTGGTCTTTAAGGATTTGTGCCAAACTCGAAAACTGCTGGGGTTTTGTTGCAAAATAAAAAAGCCGATTGTAGCACTCGTGCTCTGCCTGGTCGTGATCAGACAACAATTTAGCCAACGCACCAAAACTTTCCGGCCTGTCAAAGTCGCCTTGGAAGTAAACAAGTTTCTTTAAAAATTCAGACCGTGTTTTAGACGAAACTTTTCTTAAGGAAGCGGACTTATCTAAAATAAAACTTAAAAAACTTTTACTATTTAGTTCCCGCCTGCCTACACACACAAGTTTAAAAGACTCTGGCAAAAGCTTATGCTCCTGCATATGCAACAATGCCGGAATTAAATAACTGGCGGAAAGATCACCCGTTGCCCCAAAAATGGTAAGCACGGTGGGGGGCAAAAGTTGAGCGGTTTTACTAAAAAATGCTTTTTGCATAAATTTGTATAATCATAACCAAAAACTTAAAGACGCGCAAAAAAGCATTTTAACTACCTAAACAAATTTTTTTTAATATCTTGCCTAAATATATCGAGCAAAGTTATAAAAACCGACATTAAAAGCGGTCCAAACAAGAAGCCTAAAAACCCGAAAAATTGTATTCCACCTAATACCGACAACAAAACTAATAAAGGATGCATTTTAATTTTCGAACCAACAAGCTTAGGGCTCACAAAATTATCAATCATACCAACCGCCAAAACTCCCCATATAGCCATGCCAATGGCAGATCCGGTCTCCTTAACAACCAATAGGTAAATAACTGCTGGGATTATGGACAACGAAGTTCCAACAGTTGGAACAAATGCTGCCAACATAGTAAACGCCCCCCACAAAAAAGGCTGCGGCACACCAAAAATTAAAAAGCCTATAGTTGCTACAATACCTTGCGTAAGAGCTACTAAAAATGTACCTTTCACCACACCAGAAACAGCAGTTTCCAACCTTTCAAATAAAGTATTTTCATAAGACGAAGAAAGAGGAGAGATTTCCCTAAATAGCTCTTTTATTTTTTCACCATCTCGCAGAAAAAAGAAAAGTATAAAAATCATTAAGAACAAAGACAAGAAAAAAGTTACAATATTGGAAAGCAATTGCGATACAAAATCAAAAGCACTCCCGGTAAAACGGGATATTATGGCATTTATGTCATTATTCAAAGACTCTACAACACCCTTAAACTGTTCTGGTATATAACCGGCAATTTGGGACTTATCTAAAACAAATTGCCCCTGAGTAAAATTGTGATATACGTTTACTATTTCGTTAAAAAGCATTTGCCCAATAAGCCACAAAGGCAAGATAGCAATCAAAATAACCAGCAGTATAGTCAGAATTGCGGCAAGATTGTCGTTTTTTATGTCGAGACGAATTCTCCTATAAAACGGATGAAATAAGACGCCAAATATACCGGCCAAAGCGAGCACTTGCCACATAGGCCAAATCATTAGAATGGTCAGAAGACCAACTATTGCCAACATTACAAAAAATCCAACCAATTGCTTATTTTTATTTTCTGTTGTCATAAAATTATATTTCAATTTATTATATCATAAAGTTGACTTAATTTAAAATTAATGATAAAATTTTAACCGACCCCAATTTCCGAATAGCATCCGAATTATCCTAAATTCAGAGCATTCGGCTTTAATTCGTTATATTAGGACCAGCCCACTATGCAAAGAACCAATCTTAGAAATATTGCAATAATAGCCCACGTTGACCATGGTAAAACTACTTTGGTTGACGCAATGCTTAAAGCCACCCATACCGTCAAAGACGAACAGGCAAACTTAGTTATGGACAGCATGGACCTTGAACGTGAAAGAGGCATAACCATCAAGGCAAAAAATGCGTCTATGGAATGGGAAGGACATAAAATCAATATTGTTGACACACCAGGACATGCGGACTTCGGAGGAGAAGTAGAAAGAACTTTGAAAATGGCAGATGGAGTTATTCTTTTAGTAGATGCCAAAGAAGGACCCATGCCTCAAACAAAGTTCGTTTTAAAAAAAGCCCTAGGCCTAGGTCATAAAGCCATTGTGGTTATAAACAAAGTAGACAAACCTGGTGCAAATATAGACGAAGCGCTCAATAAAACTTTTGATTTATTTGTAAAACTTAACGCAAGTCATTTACAACTTGATTTTCCAATTATTTACGCTTCAGGTATAAGAGGACTGGCTTCTGAATCTGCTGAAGAACTACTGCTTAAAGTTTCCGACCAAAACACCCCTCCAGACCTAACCCCCCTCTTCAATGCGATCCTTAAGCATATCCCCGCTCCTTCGGTTGAATCCGACAAATCTTTTGGTATGCAAGTCTTAGCCCTTATGTCAGATAACTACAAAGGCCGCATGGGCATAGGCAAGATTGTTTCAGGCAAGATAAAAAAATCTGAAAATATTATACTTGTAAAGCCCGACGGTACAAAACAAAATGGAAAAGTAAGCGCCTTATCCATGTATCAGGGTTTAAAACAAATAGATGCTGAACAAGCCGAAGCTGGAGATATTGTTGCCATTGCCGGTTTTGACGACATACACATAGGCGACATTTTAACCGACCCACAAAACCCAATTTCCTTGCCGGCTGTAGAAATAGAACCTCCGACCATAAAAATGACCTTTGGTGTTAATACCTCACCCTTTGCAGGACGCGAAGGCAAATTCGTCACCTCCAGGAATTTACGAGAAAGACTCGTTAAGGAACTTGAAACTAACGTAGCTCTTAAGGTTGAAACCATGGACGGGACACCTATAACCAAAGAAGCTTCCGGTGGAGGCGAAAGCTTTTTGGTTTCGGGACGCGGCGAACTGCACTTAGGCATCTTAATAGAAACTATGCGCCGTGAAGGTTTTGAACTTCAAGTCTCTCAGCCTCAAGTTATTTTCCATGAACAAGACGGAGTCAAGCACGAACCTTACGAGATTTGCACGGTAGACGTACCTAGCGAGTACCAAGGAGTGGTTATTGAAGAACTAGGAAGACGCGGCGGTGAATTACAACATATGGATACAAGTCCAAGCGGTGAATTACACGCCGAATACCTTATACCTACACGTGGCCTTATCGGACTAAAAAATCTCCTACTCACCCGCACTAGAGGAACTGCCGTAGTAAACAATCTTTTTGACAGCTACAAACCTGTCCACCAAATAGACGAACGCACGAGCGAACACGGCTCCCTTATATCTTCCGAAAGCGGTGTTTCCAACGCTTACGGACTAAACAACGCGCAAGAAAGAGGCATTATGTTTATCGGTCCTGCAGTTGAGGTTTACGAAGGAATGGTGGTAGGACAAAACGCCTTGGACAGCGACATAGAGCTCAACGTTTGTAAAACTAAAAAACTTACCAACATGCGCTCGAGCGGAGCAGACGACGCAATTATCCTAACCCCGCCCAGACCAATAACCCTGGACTTTGCCATGGAATATATCGGCCCCGACGAACTATTAGAAGTCACGCCGCTTAACATACGCATCCGCAAAAAAATTCTTTCCGCAACTGAAAGAAAAAGATCCAAGAGATAATTTTTCTTTAAAAGCACCTACGCGCAACAAAAAACTCCTGCACTAAACATATAGTGCGGGAGTTTTTAAAATCTAACTTTTTAATAAACCATTTAAGACTTAAGTCTCTCCCATTTCCCAAATTTCCTTCTCTAAACGACCTTCTATTTCTGCCAAGTCTTTAATCAGCTGACTTTCCTTTTCCTTTTCTTCCTTTGTAGGCTTTCCTTTAGACTTTTTAAGCAAACTAAGCTCTTGTTCTATATCTCTGCGTATTACCGCAAAGCCTCGCTTTATTGACTCCTCGGCCTGCCTAATTTCCTGATTAAGTAAAGCTCGTTTTTTTCTAAGCTGTCTAGAATGGTAAAGTATACTTACGAACAAGATCAATACCACTAACACCAAAGTAATAACAAAGACCAGATAAACCAGTTCATAACTCAATCTTGAACCAGCAATTTGAAAAGCTTGCTTTTTGACCAGGACATTTAATTGTCCACTGGGAGCGCTTTGAGCCGATTGCAATTTTCCCTGCACCCAGACAACATAATTTCCACTTGGCAAAAATGACTCATGCCTATAAAACCACTCCCCAAATTTATCGGGTTTTGACTCAAAGGTATAAGTTTCCTGAGTTTCAGTATTTTGCAAATAAACACTTACTTCTGTTTCAGGAATCTCAACCCGACCGCCAACATAAAAAATTTCTTTATTCGAAAGTTCTTTAGACAAAATATTTACCACCGGCGTAGACAGTGAGTCCGCCGCCTCTACTGCCTTACCCATGCCTAAAATAAACGAGGAAACCATAAGCCCAAAAACTACCAAGGTTCCAAACTTTGATTTGTATTTTTTTAATTCTTCTAATTGCTTTTTCAAGTTATCGGGCAAATGATTTTCTGACCGTTTTTGTTCAACGTTTTGGTGTAGGAATTTAATCCTTTTAAATATAAAGAACAACCCAAGCAAAACCATTAAGGCAACTAGCCAAAACCATTTCCATGCAATAAAAATTTTCTCACCGAAATACATACCTTCCGAACCAACTATTTGGAAAGCGGAAGTTATGATCTCTAGCTTTTGACTAACCTCTCGTATATTTCCCGCATTGTCATAAACCCTGACTAAAACTAAATATTCCCCAGGACTCAACTCCTGAGGCACGTACGGACTAACTGTCTCAACAAACAACGGCTGTTCGCCACCCTCTTTTAAATTTACCAACTTTAATTCATAATGATTTATTCCGGAGTTTTTGTCAGTGGTTTGGAATTCAAAAATTGGCTGTTTCCTAACAGTTCGGGCAGAAGGAATTACTTTTAAAGGAAAATCCGCAGGAGGATCAGAGTCAATCTTTATCGCAAAATGAGTTGTCCCGCCCCAACTTCCCCCACTAAGAGCCTTTATGTGAAAATAATATATATTATCGGATAAATTTCTATAAGTAACAGAACTTTTGTCACTATCCTGAGTATCATCGGGTATACCCACCGGATCTTGGCTTATTTCATAACTGTACCCAGCAACTTTTTCTTCCGCACTCCACGACAATGTTACGGTTTTTCCAGAATACCAAAGTGTTTGGTCAGGATGAGTCTGCGATACAACAACAGGCCCTGCAGGTGGAGGCAAAACCAACTGATAAATTCCACTTGAGGTGTTAGATAGCACATCGGTACCTCTTCCATCATGCAATAAAACTTTTGAATTATCTAAGAATTTTATAGTTGCCGTACCTACTGACTTAACTCTAAAAGTCAATGTGGTAACCAAACCATTCCCAACCTTAATACCTCCCGGCACACCCCCTTGCAACTCAACTTTTCCAATCTGGTTATTTACAGTTGGCTGAGCAGTCCAAACTCCAATAACCGACTTGCCGGTAGAGGGTGAAACTAACTGTAATTTATCCGGTGGAAAACTTAAGGCTGTATTTATGGCATTTACAGATTGGTCCTCGGTATTCAAATAAATAGATACGTCAAAAGTACTTCCGACTGTAAAAGTTCCGGAAGCCGGGGAAGTCGACAAAGTAGCTGCTTTGACATGGGAAATAAATCCGCCCCAAGCCAGCAAAAACGCAATGCCAAAATACAATATGCCTATATACCTACTTTTTTTTAACATTTTGTTTCCTTGAAAACCAAAAAACAACTGCCGCAATTATCGTTAAAATTATAACACAAAAATACAAAACTGAGAAATTTTTCCGACCCTTTTCCGGCTCTAACACAGACTCCGCAAAGTTGCCTCTATTGTCATAGGCTCTAACAAATAAAAACGACTTTCTATTTTGATCTTTAAAAATATACGGACTTTCTTGCCTAAACCAATCTTCCTTCTGAACCGCGCGCTCCATGACCTCTGCAACCTCATAATAAGCAATACCACTGTCTAAGTCGGTCGTCGAAAAAACCGCGAACCATTGGTTATTAAAAATTTTTGGATCTCTGGCCTGCCGAATCTGGAAAGGTTGAGGTGGATTTTTTTCAAAATTTTCGGCTTCCAATTTAAGAACCTCAGGATTAACTTCTGTCACCGAGAGCAAAACCCTAGATCCAGCCATGTTTAGCTGGGTCCCCTCCCCGTCGTTCAAAAAACCGGTTATAGAATCCGAATATATTTCTGCGCTACCTAAAACTCTAGGCGTTAATTCTAAAGTAAACAAAGAACCTTCGCCCACCCCACCGGGCATAACAGCTGAAAAAGAAATACGGTCATCCTTCAATGTTGGTTTTTTCACCCACAATCCAACCACAGAGTTCTCTTCAATAATTTTTACTCGCTCAAAAAAGCCAGCTTTCAAAAACAAACTACCTGACAACGCATTTAGGGGCCCTTCGGGCGACTTAAAATATAGCAGCACTTTTGTCGGCAAACCCACCTTCTCCGATTCAGTATTTTTTTCCAGCTTAACTTCAGCGGCATAACTATAAAACGGAAAAAATAAACCCACTAATAATATTACCAATAATTTTTTCATAAACTAATCTGTCCAATAATAAGCTAAAATTGAAAAATCGACCAAGTCGACTCTTTGGTCTTTGTTTAAATCTATTTCGTCAGGAAAACCAGCATTTTCGAACCAATAAGCTAAAATTGAAAAATCTATAAGATTCACTCTGCAGTCTTTATTAAAATCAGCTTTTGCAGGACACGCGCCAAGCTCGGGGGACAAAATATTTTCTGTTCCGACCAAAAATTTTACTTGGCTCGAAAACGAACTGCTCAAATTTGAAACAACGGCTTTGCTTTTAACAGAATAAAAACCTTTCACTAGATTTTGGGTCGGAAAATCAAAAGTATATTTACCGTCTAGCCCCGCCTGTGTAGTTAAAGGAGTTTCGCTTGAAGAATACAGTAAAACCGAAGAACTAGGATAGGCATACCCAAATATTCTTATACTATCCCCGCTCCTAACCTCACTTTTGTCTGCCTTAATTGTTGGAGGTAAAAAAATGTCTTTAGAAGCACTACTTTTTTGTGATTGAATCACCACCCTTACGTTTACAAAGTCAGAGCGAAAGCCTTCAGGATCAAAATAATATAAAGCTAAATTATATACCCCTTCTCTCAGGCCATTTAACACTATATTAAACCGACCATTAGTCTGGCTAATGGTATTTGAGATCTCAGATCCATTATGCAATACTACAACTTTTGAACTAGGCGCAGCGAAGCCTTCAAGACTTAACGATCCTGTCAAAGAGCTGCCCCCGCCACCTCCGCCCAAACCTGGACTTGCTACCCCCGCCACAGGAACTGCCGATGCCTCATTTGAAACAGATAAAACATTACCGGTCGCAGTTTTAGCCCTAACCTTAAAAAAATAAGTTATACCGTTACTAAGACCAGTTTTTACAAAATTGGTAACATTACCTACGCTTTCGTATGAATAAACCCCCGAAACAGTACCAACCCCAATTTCATAGCCTGAAATTACCGCTCCTAGAAACACCTGGGGGGTAGTCCAACTTAAAGAAACCTGAGAATTTCCAGGCGTCGCGGTTATAGTATTTGGACTAGCAAAATAAAAATATTGGAAACCCGACAAAAGCTGAAAACTAGAAGAAACCGACTTACCAGGAGCGACCTGAGACAAAGAAGCACCTAGGCCAAAATTACTCGAGGTAGACCTTCCAAGCCCAGAATCTATAACAGGGTTTAGTATGAAATAATTTGTAGAACTCGAAGTCTGAGCAAAAACACCCTGTGCACTCCCAAAAATAAAAAAAATAGCAAAAATAATACTAGAAATATATTTGCTTTTCAAAAAAAAATTAAATAACATATCATGACATAAATCCCGACTATCACTTACAGTCGGGATTTTAAAGAAATATAAACAAAGACCACTAATGCTCGCCTATCAGAATCAGTACTTCTGCTTTTGAGGACTTTTCCCCAGCGGGTAGCGAAAACTGAACAGGAAACTTTAAATATTCAGCCAGTGCTTTAACACTTTCTGACTTTTTTCCTAAAGAAAGATCTACAACCAGCCCCCTGTCAAACTTTTTTGAAGCATTTCCAACCGCACTAAACTCATATTTTCCAAATTGTGCTAAATGCTCTTTTAACTTAGATGCCATACCAGAAACACTAGACCCATTCCTGATTTCAACCAAAAGCATGGACTCTTTACTAAGCACCGGTTGGAACAAACCAAACTCCACAATCTTACCTTCAGAAGGCCTAAATAAATAAGCCTTGCCGGAACTTTGGTATACCAAAGTTTTATCTCCCACCCTCGCTTTTTCAAAAAAAGGCTGTCCTGCCAAAGGCTCCAAGTCTACCACCGTAGCAATACTTGGCTGCTCAGTTTCAGGCAAAATCACCATATTTCCAATTTTTTCAACCAACTCTTTAGCATCACGCCTGGCTTTTTCCGCCGGATCAACTTCTACCGAAGTTCCCAAAACTCTAGCGTTGTTTGTGTTATTTATGTAATATCTGCCCAAAAATAAAGAACCACTGACTAACAAGACCAGAGAAACCACCGCCAAGGCCGCTTTTCTAGGTATAGTCAGGCCTCTAACTAAAGGAAAAGAAACAGAACGTAAACTATTTACGGGAGAAAGAGTGGGTTTAGAAAAGTTTTCCGTGGGAAATTGGTGTGCGCCATCATCGGACAAACCCAAACCTTCACCTATTCCAACCTGAGAGTTGCCCGTTTCTGCCTCCACAGTACCAGAAACTTCTGCCTGCGTATTTAAAATCATATCTTCCGGAGCAGTATTATGTATTTTTTTTTGTTTCTCTTTTTTTGGCATATCTTTATAAATTATTTATATCACAAGTTTTTTTTATTTGCAAAAAACTTAATAATTTACAACATAATTTACCAAAATATCCAAACCCTATATATAAAATTTATATAAAAACACTCTAGGCCACCCAGAGTGTTTTTATATTTTTATGGAATTTCACCTCCGCCTCCACCTGAGCCACCCCCACCTTGCCCGCCTCCGGTTTGCCCACTTCCCCCGCCGCTTCCTCCTTCACCAACAAAGCTGGTAACAGGCGAAGTAGCATAACCAGAACCACCGTCGTCCACAATTACCGACACCACATGTCCGCCGCTAACTGTGGCATGGGCAGTGGCGCCACTTCCTCCGCCGCCGGTAAAGATAACATTAGGCGGATCTGCAAAACAACTTCCACCAAATATTATGTCTACTGTTATAACCGCCCCGCCGGAGACAACTGCATGAGCAGTTGGTGGCAAACAACCACCCCCACCAGCCCCTCCGCCTCCAATACCCGCACCTCCGCCTCCACCGGCAGACGGGTCATCTCCAGGAATAAATATGAAATTTCCACCACCTCCGCCTATTTTTACAAAATTCCAACATGGACCATTGTTTCCAAAATCTCTGGCCTCTGGTGTCAAAAACGGATTTTCAGTTCCCACAAAACAACCCGCGTCCGCCACGCCAGCCCAGTTAACCAAACTGGTGCTTGCCAAACTTATATACCATTTCACACCAGGAACCGTAGACATTATTTTATTTATTGCACCTGGCTGCCCGCTTATAACAAATCTGTCATTAACTAATAGTTTCTCACCGGCAGTTATTTTAACAACCTTATCCGGAATGTCAGCCCTAAATTTAAAGAACGATCCTGTTGTAGAAGTACCCATGCCTGTAATTGTGGTATCGAGCCAAGGCGAAAGTAAAACTACTTCACCGTTATTGTGGTTAAATATTCCGCTTCCGCTTCGAGTAATATTCCGTGCAATTCTAAGCGCGCCTGAGGTAGACGTAGCAATACCTCCCGACACTATCCAATCATTGTCAAAAGTTAGCAAAGCGGTTCCACCATTAAATTCCCCTGCAGACTGTACGAAATTTTTAGCAGTAATTTTTCCGCCGGGAGAAAACTTTGAACTGCTAAACGGTAACCTTAAAGAATTATTTAACCATGTTAAAGTTAAATCCGTGCCGTCTGATACAAATCCAATGTCAGCATCACCACACGCAGAACCCGTATCATTATCACACGCTGCCAAAGACGCATTTGTGAGCGTCGAAGAATTTTTACTATCTATTATAACGCTATTCCTATACAGGCTCAAAGAAGTACAATCGCCTCCACTACAGCCATTCCCATAATCAAAGACCAAACTCGCTTGCTCGCCGCCACCAGTATCAAGCCATATGGTCATAATATCTCCTTCCTCCGGCTGAGTAACCGAACCAAAACTGAATACTCCATTTACAGCCGAAGCGGAATAAGAAACTGAAGCGCCGACCGCCAATTTTATTACTGTCGTAGTCGCATAAGGAGTCGACTCATCTATGTCATAAAAAACACCGGCCACTACTATTGTACTCACAGCAGGCACCGAAGTATCCACCCACCCAATACTAACCATGGCAAAGTCTATCATCATGGTGGCTTTGGTAGTAGTAGCTGCTGCGACCGTTGTCACAAAGGACATGGTCATTTGGTTACGCTTGGTATCTATGTTGTCTTCAGGGTTAACCAGCA
>JAEUSF010000005.1 GCA_016788665.1 Candidatus Doudnabacteria bacterium
ACAAACACAACCTTTATATACAAAGATGACCTTTGCGCAGCGCAAAGATCATCTTTGTAAGTATATATTTATTTCGCGTAAGTAAAAGTTATATCTACTATATTCTGCTTTTCTAAAGCATTGGCAGTCATACTCACAGTTACCATGGTACCATCTTTTTCCGCAGAAAGTATTCTGTACTGCTCATTTTGTGCTCGACTTACAATTTTCCAGCTATTTGAATTTAAATAGTTTTCAAAAAGTTTATAATTCTCGGCCAAACTTTTTTTGCTAACATATTGCCTGGTTGCCTGAAAAATTTTGTCGGTTTCTGAGTTATAGTTGTCTGTAACAGTTACATTTTCTTCTAAAAGAAAGCCGGCTATAAATTTTTCGGGCAGTTTAGAATGCTCCACCGGTTTAGGCAAGGGCTGTTCTAAAGTTGTTTCTTTTACTTCGGGTGCTTTCACTTCTTTTTTTGGCAATTTTGTATACCACAAAATTACTCCACCCAATGCCAGAAGCAAAACTATTAAAGTTAATATTTTTTTGTTCATAATTTTCTTTTAATTTCGTATTTTCGACTTTAAAGTTTTAAACTTTAAACATTATATATATTGTAACATATTTTAAAACCAAAATAAAAAGCGCAGCAAATGTCTTAAGGTTTCCCTTTAAACATTTACTGCGCGTGCGAGTGGCAACTTAGCGGTCGGTTTTCACCGTCACGCCGCCGACAATCCAGCCTGCCCCAACGGAAGAACCGTTGGTAAACAGGCGGAAGCGGAGACGGACGGTTTTACCGGCCAACTCAGAGACGTCAAAGCTAACCGTCTCCAAGCCAAACTGCCTTGCGTTCGGCATTATCTGCCGAACGACTTTTTCTTTTTGTTCGCCGTTTTCCGTCCAAACGACGGAGAGCTCCGAAAGGTCGTAATGCGACCCTTGAAGCGCTGTCCCAATCATCTGGACAAACTGTTTTACGGTCACCGACACCGCAGTGTCGTGTGGAAGCATAATTTCGCCGGACTCCAGCACCGAGTCGTTGTCGCCGACCCGGTAACTGAAGCTGTCCGTACCAGCGTACCACACGGGCTCAGCGAGGAGTGGAAAAGTCTTAAACCCCCACAGTTGTGGGGAGTTCGGATTCTTCTCCTCAATAAAGTCCGCAAGCGGTCCCCTGGTGGGGACAAACGTACTGGACGGCAACACTTCGGACACACTTTCGCGCGTCGTAAATGTTACCACCGGAGAAATTTCCGACCACCTACCTGCGCCGTCAACAGCGCGGCAAGCGAGCTGAAAAGCTTCCTTCTCGCCAAGTGGACTACCGTCCTTGTTCCGGAGAATAAATTCCCCGTTACCAAAGAACGGAATTGCCTCCCAAGTCCGCTGGTCACCAATGTTCCCGTAGAAACAACGGATTCCAAAAGGCTGTTGGTTGATCTGCACCCGCGCCGAACTGTGACCCGCCGCAACTTCCAAGACCGGACGAGCCGGAGCTGTAGAAGTTTTGGAAAGCGCAGTTGGCATAAAAAGCGTCGCGCCCGCCACGTACAAGTCGCGGGGCGAATACTGCCGGCTCCATATGTTGGTCCCAGGAATATCCCGACGGCCATTTAAGAGCCGAATCCGAATTTCCTCTTCGGAAATTTCCAGGTTTTCAGCAAGCAGGTGGGCAATGACGCCCGCCACGTGCGGGGCCGAAATGGAAGTCCCCTCAGCCCTCTGGTACCCTTGCGGGTCAGAGAACTCATAAAAAAAGCTTTCCATCGGCTTCGGCACTGCAACCCACGTTTCAACACCCGGAGCGCAGACAAGCGTAGGCCCGCCGTAATTGCTTGCCCAGTAGCTCTTACGCACAAGAGCACCCGTCGTGTCACAGGCTGCGACAGAGAAGACTCCTTCCGTGGTTGCGGGCGTACGCGGAAAGCGACTCAAGTCGCTCCCTTCGTTGCCCGCTGGGGCAACAAAAATGATCCCGGCCCGACGAGCAATCTGAATTGCTTCCTCAAGAGGAGGCACAAATTCAGAAGTTCCAAACCCCAAGAGAGCAATCACGCGCGAACCAGGCGGCAGGTCCCGAACCCGAACCGCGAGCTCCAAAATGGCGCTCACAATGGTCTTGGTGTTGCCAAGACCACGGTTGTTCAAAACCTTAAAGTAACCCGTGCGGACAAAATCCGCAATGCCAGCAATACCGCGTCCATTGTTCGACTTAGCGGCCACAATGCTCATGGTAGAGCAGCCGTGGCCGTTGTCGTCGTACGGAACCGTGTTCGGTTCCTTGTCGGCCACTTCCGCATGATAGTTAAGCTTGGTCTCGTTCCGAGACCAATCAAAGTCTTCATGCGTAAAACAGCCGCCCGAGTCGAACCCCACCACATACACCTTTTCCGGCACGGGGCCAGAGAAAGACTTCCAGCCAATTCCCCCAGGCAGCGCACTTCCCAGGTTCCACTGGCCTTGGATTGCCGGATCATTCGTGAGCGGCGCAGAAACCTGCTGCGCTTTGAACACGGGCGAGAGACTCGCCCATTCAAAGCTCCGGTCCTGCGAGAGCGCAGAGACCACGGCCGACATAGCGCGAGCGTCTCCCTGGTAAGGGAGGTAACACATACCAGTCGTGTCGCAGCTCTCGGACGAAAGTGCCGCACGAAGTTCGTGCGCCTTTGTTACGGCCGAGACAATTGCGTCAGGGCGCGGCTTAACGATAATTTCATCCGCATAGTACTGCGCCTTCACCACCCCCGCGGCAGTTAGCCGCGACACCTCAAAAATAGGTCGTTCCTGACCGGCAAAAGCCAGCGAGGAAAAAAGAACGAGCGAATTCAAAAAGAAAAACATTTGCTCCTCCTACAGAGCAGGGGCTTTAACAAGCCCCAAATTTTCAAAAGAACTTTCTGCGTAAGCAAACGAAAAGACGCCTGCCCTGCATTGGCAAACATTTAACTTTAAAAATGCTTGTCACTACAAGTCAAGACCAAAAATTATATCACTATTCTATAGTTTTGTCAACTATAAGAAGAACAATATAAAGTTATTTTTTTACAGGCTGCGTGAAGACTATATCTACCTGCACCTGGCCGCTTACTGAATTTTTAGAAATTGCTAAGTCTAACCTTTCCCTTTTTGGGCTTTCCGCGGAAATAGACTTTAAGCTTGTGTCGTTAACAGAAGCCAGAACCTTCCACTTGTTTTTAGTTAAGTAGTCGGAATATATTTTATAATTTTCTTCTACACTTTTCTTGCTTACAAACATGCGAGAACTCTGTAAACCCACCGCAGTATTTGCGCTAGTGTTATTTAAAACCACTGCATTAGCTTCCAAAGGAAACCCAACTACAAAACCTTCCGGCAAAGTCTGCGCTGGTACATCTGTTTCTTTAAAAGGCAAAACATTTTTAGGACCTTCTTCATTTGTTTGAGCCGTCTGTTGGCTAGGTTGTTCGGTCTGAGTCTTGCTGTCTTTTTTCATAGCCCAAAGGCCAAGTACAGCCAGCGCAACTAAAGACAAAACTACAATTACGGAAACTTTCTTATTCATAAATTTTTATTTTGAAGTTAGAGTTATTTAATATATTTTAGCACAAAAGAGCCTCTTTGCCAAAATCTATTCCTTAAGCAAAAGGAATCCACCCGAAACAAAACTATAAATAACATCTTTTCTTTCCACCACGACTTCCCAATTATTTTTCCTGGCTATTTTTGCCAAATGCATGTTGGGGTTAAAGGCAATGGCTCGTCCTACTAATTTAAGCATAGCCGTGTCTCCTTCCGTATCGCCCACAGCCACAGAATTTTTTAAATCTGAATTGTTGTATTTATTAAGTAATTTTTTTACGACCAGAGCTTTTTTAAAAGCTGGATCTAAATTTTTAACCCTGCCTGTAAACTTACCTTTTTCCACCCACAGTTCCGTACCATAACATTCGTCAAATCCCACCACTTTTGCATACTCCTCTACTATATAAGAAGGGGAACCAGAAATAGCAACTAAGACATAACCCTGTTTTTTAAACTTTGTTATTAACCCCCTAGTAAACCTATAGGTCATGTCCTTTTGTGCGCTAATAACTTGTTTTGCCACCTTTTTAACCTTACTGAAACTTTTACCTTCAATATGCTTAATATAAATCTTGACTACTTTATTTATATAAGCTTCATAACTTCCCTGCCTGTTAAGCCAGGCTGTATGTTCAAATTGAATTTCGTCTAAAGCTTTTTTAGGAAAAACTTTTTTCCGAACCAAAGCCAAACACAGCTCTATAACCAGGCTAGAGCGGAAAATTGTTCCATCAATGTCAAAAATTGCAAATTTCATATTTCTATTATAAAGCCATTTTGCCAAAATAAAAAGCGCTCTTTACAAAAGCGCTAAGAACTATTCCTCGTGGGCTTTTATGGCATCAAGCTGCCACAGAATAAGGAGAAAAATTCCCCAGACAATCAGCCCGGCCCACAAAAGACCGTTTCGGACTTGGGTTGTCATATTTGGAGAGAAAACAATCGCGAGGGTAACTAGCACCCCAATGACCCCCATGCCAACCACGGCCCTCAGAACCCAAGCTGGAACTTTAAAAAAGACCGGCACGCACATCCTCCCTTTTGCCCCTTTAGGGCATCGAGATTTTCGACCGTATAATTTTCTTACTTTTTAACATTCGTGTCAAGACTACATAATCTTGACTATTCGAACTTTTTTTATAACCCATTCGCATTATCGCCTCCTTAACACCTCCCTCTCCTTAAAGTATCTGTATACTCCGAAAAATAAAATAATGCCTCCTAAAATTAGGCAACTCCAGCCAAATACTTTAAAAGTCGCGTCGTAAAAAAACTTAAGCAGCGCTACGGCAAGCACGAATAAAGAAGCAGACGTGCGTATATAGGAAAGCAGCGTCCTTTCATTTGCATAATGTGACCTTAATTTTTCCAGTTCCGATTCTCCCATAAGTTTTGTTTTAAAAGCTCTATACTACCTGAAGGACATTAAAACCATATTACAAAACACCGCCTCTCCAGCAAGGCGGTGTTTTGTAAACTACTGGCTTATTCTGGGGTCATTTTCCACCAATGGTTTTATGTTTCCACTCTTTTTCAAAATTTCTCTGTCAAACGGATTCATAATAAGGGAGTAAGGTACAGTTATACCATTTTTAGACAATATGGTTTTAGAAGAAATAGGAATCATACCAGTCTCGTGTGCATAATAAAGCTTACTTCCATAACTAAGTATACTTCCCCATGGATGTTCTGCCTTCGCGGTGGAAATAACATAACTTTGTGGGAGTTTATACAAAGAAACGTCGCCCTTAACCACATACTTAAGTTTATAACCTAAACCAGAAAATGCAGACATAGAAACAAATGGTAATTTAAATTTTCCGTCTATAACATATATTGTACCTTTATCATTTACCAGAGTTCTAGACTTGTACGGCAACGCCAATTCCTGCTCCGGCGCTTTCGGCCCAGCATAATCAAACGGGGCCACTAAACTTTGAATAGGTACTGATGCGGCTTCCTTATTACCGCTACCAAAATTATTATTAATATTAAAACTAATGGGTAAAGAACTACTGGTGTTTCCCGCGGTGTCCCGCGCCACCGCAACAACTATATGCGACCCATTTACAAATTTTTTGGTATCGAAACTTATTGAGTAGGGAAAATTTCCAATTTCATCCCCCACACTCAGTCCATCTATTTTAAACATAACCCCCGCCACCCCGACATTATCCGAAACAGTGGCACTTAAAGTAGAGGTCCCGTTTAAAACTACAGTAGAAGAAGGTGCGGCAACACTCACCAGAGGCGGCGTACTATCCATGGAACTATAACCCCCTCCCCCTCCGCCACCCGAAGAAGAAGAAACAGCAGAAGTTCCAAAAGTTAGCAGTGAAGTGGTTGCTCTGTTCCCAGAAGCGTCCAAAGAAACAGCTCTAAAATAATAAGTAGTGGAAGGACTTAAAAAATTTAAGCTTACACTGTGTGAAGTTACCAAGCCTGAACTCAAACTGCTAGAAGCTGTTAGAACCGAGGAAGTTCCATACTCTACCTGACTACTTGCACCTTCATTGGTTGACCAAGTAATTACAGCACTTGAAGTATTCACGCTTCCCGCT
The DNA here is from genome assembly GCA_016788665.1 of Candidatus Doudnabacteria bacterium. GTDB lineage: Bacteria > Patescibacteriota > Doudnabacteria > UBA920 > UBA920 > JAEUSF01. The sequence continues at coordinate 6,108 of JAEUSF010000005.1, forward strand.
ATCAGACTGGAAATAACCGGCGCAGAAGTATCATATTGCTGCTCACTGCCCACCGAATAAAATTCAGCAGGCTCCGACTGGTTATTGTATTCAGTAGCAACCCAACCCGCTGAAAGAGTATTTATTAAAATTCTACCCTCGTCTATCGCTCCGCCCCAAAACCTATCCACTCCGTCATTAGTGTCTGCTCCAAACCTAAACGAACTTAAATTATGAGCCCCGGGCAACGCTGAGGCGGGATGAATATTGCCAGGGCTTAAAACTTGCAACACCCCGTCAAAATAAACCTGTAACCGGTTTAAGCCTGTCTGGTTCCCGTCATAAGCCATAACAACATGATGCCAACCCGAAACGTTTGCAGTGTAATTGGGGTAAGAAGAGCCCGAACCCAAAGAAAAATTTTCTGCCTGGTTATAAATATTTCCGTCATTTTGCCAATTCAAATTGAATCTGCCCCACATATCGGACTTACCAACCATACCTAACCCCGCCGAATCCCCAGTGGAAGAACGATAAAGCCAAGCCGACAAACTAGCCGAAGTTGAGGAAGCCAAAGCAGAAATTACACCTGCGTCTATATAATCCGCGTCAGCGGAAAAATCAAACGCGTTTCCAATTTTTCCCACCATAAGTCCAGAGTCACCATCTGTGTCGGTTAAAGTCGCGGCCTCGTTATTTATAGTTGAATCTGTATAAAAGTCTCCTGCTGTACTATCTCCTTCGCCCAAGTGCCAAACGCCTTTGTAATTATTATTCCAAACACCTGTCTTATTTTGTTGGTCTGCCGCTGCAGCATTACCATAATATAAATATAAAGTTGTGTCTGCCGAAACCGATAAAACAGGCACCCTAACCCACAAGACAAGCTGTCCTGCGGAAGAAGAATACAACTCAATTTCGTGATCAAGTTTAGTCGTACCATCTGAAGCTGTTAGTAAAATATCTGTACCGTCTAATTTGCCAACTTTACCCCCTTCCAGTGTATGTTTAAAATCCGTATCAGTTACATTTATTAGCACTGGAAAATTTACCAAATCGACACCTCCGCTAACTTTAGTATGATCAATAACAAAACTCTTCCTATATAACCAGGAAGTGTCAGAATACCAAGCCTGAACACTACTTGTTAAGCTAAGCAAAAAGCAAATTGCCGCACCTAAAAATACAGCTGCAAAGGCACTCGCACGAGAGCTTGTTCTCATATATTAATTTTTATTTTTGTTTCGAAGTTTAAACTAACTTTACATAAAGTATACATTAAACTTACCAATAAATCAAGGGATTTATGAATAAAAAATTTTTAAAGCTTTAAATAAAACCAATAAACTTTATTGAACACACATTCATTAAAATTGCTAGTATCTCCTACAAACCAATTTCATACTTTGCTAATAACTTAATGCTTTCATTTAACAGAAAATAGAAAATATTAATTTCAATTACGTATGAAGAATAACACCACAACTCCCGCAGAAAAGTTTTATTTGGAAAGTTTAAAACTCATAAACAAATCTAGAATTCCCTATCAGGTAGGAGGTACATATGCCATCAACTTCTACACTAATCAAAACCGTCCAACTAAAGACCTGGATATTTTCTGCAAGCCAAGCGACTTTCCAAAAATTATGCAAACTCTTTCAGAAGCCGGCTTTAAAGCTCACACTGAGGATGAGCGGTGGCTTGCCAAAGCCTCTAAAGATAAATTTTATATCGACATAATTTTTAACTCCCCTAGCGGACATAGCCCTGTCAGCGACGAATGGTTTAAACAAGCAAGCAAAGGAAAAATTTTTGACATTCAAGTTCATATACTTTCACCAACTGAGCTTATTTTTTCCAAAGCATTTATCCAGGACCGTTATAAATATGATGGCGCAGACGTGGCACACCTCTTGCTTCTAAAAAACAAAGAGATTAACTGGAAGCGTCTTTTAGCATACTTCGAACAGTACTGGGAAATTTTACTCGTGCATATTTTAAACTTCAGGTTCATATACCCTTCCCAGCGGGAAGAGATACCTAAACATATTTTAGACGAACTCTTAAGCCGGCTCAAAACTCAAATAGAGCTTCCCACTTCCCTAGTCAAAATCTGCCGCGGCAGACTGCTTTCTAGAGCCGACTACGAAGTTGATATTCAAGTATTTGGTTTTGCTGACATAGTGGGAGGAACCGATGAGCCAAAAAAATAAAAAAGTTAGAATTGCGGCAGTTGGCGATATTCATTTTGTTATGAGCAAAACGGAGGAAACTAAAAATTTAATTACCCGAGCATCAAAGCTGGCTGACATAATACTCCTCTGCGGAGATATTACCAACTACGGACAAGAAGAGGAAGCGGTAGAAATAGCAAAAATTTTTAACACTGTGCAAATTCCTATATTAGCCGTATTAGGCAACCATGACCACGCAGAAGAAAAGCCCAAACAAATAAAAAAAATACTTAATGAGGCACGGGTTCATTTTTTAGAAGATGCTGTTTTTGTCTATGAAAATTTGGGTTTTGCCGGCGTTAAAGGTTTTGGAGGAGGTTTCAACAAAAACATGATTGCGTCTTTTGGAGAAACAGCAACAAAAAAATTTGTCGAAGAGTCCATAAACGAAACGCTTATGCTGGAAAGATTTTTACAATCGCTCACAACTCCCAAAATTATTGTCGCACTCCACTATGCTCCCATAATAGAAACCGTTGTAGGAGAACCTGAACAAATTATGCCATTTCTTGGAAATTCACGGCTATCTGAAACCCTTGACCGCTTTAACGTACGGGCAGTTTTTCACGGCCACGCTCACCATGGTAGCCTAAAAGGCAAGACACAAAAAGGCATTGCAGTTTATAACTGCTCGCTTCCCTTACTCTTAAAACACGGGCAAAAAGGTTTTATACTTCACGAAGAATAAAAAAATTTTAATACTTTATTAACCATTTTATTTTATAATTCGTTTTGAACAAACAAATATAAAATATTTTCTAAATTATGATTATAAGTTCCCCTGCTTTTGCCTCTAACCAACCCATTCCACCCGAGTATGCATACAGCGACGAACAAAAACACCCGGTTAATCCACCTTTAACCTTCTATAACATTCCACCTGGCACCAAAAGCTTAAGTCTGGTAATGGATGACCCAGATGCCAAAGGCGGAACATTCGTTCATTGGCTTTTGTGGAATTTAAGTCCCAAAAAATTAAGCATTCAAAAGGGCGAATGTATGCGACTCAAACACTGCGGGCTAAATGGGTATAATAAAACCGGCTACGCGGGCCCTAACCCACCTCTACAGGAAGAACACAGATATTTTTTTAGACTCTATGCCTTAAACGTCAAACTCGACTTAAAAATAGGCAGCATCCACGAAGACTTAAACCTCGCTATGGGCGGACATATTTTGGAACAAACAAATATTTTTGGAGTTTTTAAAAAGCCAGTAACCAACTATGAAGCAAAAAAATACGCCCCAAAAATCTTCAAGTAATACCCAAAACAAAGTAAAAAAAAACTAAGCATGATTTAAAACGCGGCAAACTTCGTATGGGAAAAGTAACCCGTAGTAAACAAGCCGTGGCTATTGGCTTGTCGCAGGCCAAGAAAAGAAAAAAATAAACTATTTTACCAATTCAATTAAGTCCGGGGTTTTATCTGACTTTTTGACAGTAAAATCCACTCTGCCGACAGTCTGCCCGCGCAAAGTTTTTATATACACTCTCCAATCACCTTCATTTAAATTAGTTTTCCAACTATACCCTCTAAACCCCTCTACTCTTCCCCCGACCAAATTAAACTCCAACTTATCTTTCGCTACCCAAGCTTTTGTCTTTGGATCTTTATACTCCCATTCGTGCAATATTTTTGTGTTTAAGTTTGATGGTGAATAAATAGCCGAAAATACATAAACTCTTTCACCCGTCTTAACATACATAGTTTTTTGCCAACCCAGCTTTTGCCATAAACTTTGTTCCTCAACTTTTAGCACATATGTTCCATTTTTTCTCTCCAGACCATAAGCCGGCAAAGACTCTCTTACTACCAGCGGCACCGGTGGTACCAAATTAAAAAAATACAACCCATTCATTGTAAAAAAAACGACAAACGACACAATACCTGCAAAAAAGGTCGTTGTCTTATTTGGCTTAGTAAAAACTGCTATTGCCCAATAAAAAAGCAAGCTATAAAGCAAAGCCAAAATCCCTGCTAAAACAAAAAAATAAGGATTTAGTGACTTTAAAGCAAAAGGTAAAACAACCGAAAATACCGAGAACGACAGAAAACAATAAAAAGGAATCTGATATTTAAGTTTTAAAAATTCATGCCGAAAAACATCATTAAACACCATTAATACAACAAATAAAAATATAAAGGGCCAACTAACATACAAGCTTGAACTAAACCAGTAAAAAATAAAAGAATTACCAAGCACTCCCCCAAAAAAGAATTGCAATGCTAATGGCGAATAAAGCCTAAGCCACTTAAGCCTGGAGCCTAAAACTCCCGCATCATACAGATTAATAAATGCAATAAAAAAACCAAGTAACGCTAAGTAGGCGCCCAAAAGCCATAATGCTGTATTTACATTAATACTTACAAAAGTCAGATAGTCTATTACAAAACCCACTAAAAGCGTTAAAGGCATAAGCCAGCGCTCAAATTTAGTATAAAGCGCTTTCGCTTTTTGATATTGAAAATACACCACCTGCTTCATTTGATTTGGATTAAAAAAATTTTGTATTTATTTGCAAACTTGTCTGCCGGCTATTAGTTCACACTTTTCCCAATAAATCAGGTGGAACCTGCCGTCACGAAGTACATAATACTTAACAGGCAAAGTCGCCAAAGGACTAGCAGCAGAATTATATTCCAAATTTGTATTAGGATCAGAAACGTATAAGCTGCTAGTCGCTCTAAAAAAATTACCCCTCTGCGAGACCAGCGCTTCGGGCATGCTAACACTTCCATCTTTTAAGTTAATCAAAGCTCCGTCCAGACAACTAGTACCGCACCCCCAGTTTACGATTGCATAACTACCAGAAAAATTTGGCTTACCCTTAGAGACCTCTTCTATTTCTAATACATGTGCCAACACTTCCACACTGTCCGGAATTTTTACCTCACCACGAGGACCACTATAAACTGTTGCGGGGAAATCTTCAAACTTCGGCGCCCTTTCTCCTTTCCACAAATATGGGTTTGGACTTTTACTTAAACTAACGCGCACTTCTCCTCCCCAAATTTCCCGACCCTCTCCCAAGACCAGTAAAATTTTAAATTCTCCGTCGTACAAAGGCGCCAATGGGATATTAAAATTAATTTCCCTTTTTCCTTGCTCCGCTTTTGTTTCCAACAGACCCGTATAGGAACCGTCGGACTTTATGCTATCAAGCGGAACCAAATACCCTTTCACATCACCCGCCTCTCCCTCCCACCTAACCTGATACTGAGCGCCCGCTTGCCATACTTCACCAGACTTTGGGGAAACCAACTTTAGCGGCACGTCTTCACTTACTACTCCTGGTTTTTCTGAACTCTGCTGACATGAGGCACATAAAAAAACCAAAACTAGAATTACAAATATTTTTTTCATTTAATTCTTTAAGTGATTAAAGTTTAGCTTTTGCTTTATTTTCTTTCATCCTAAACTTTACCATTTTTACTAAAAGCCCGTAAGGAATTTTGTCATAAGTAAACCGCACGGAACCTTTCGCCTTTTTATATGGCTCCAACTCCTTTATAAATGCCTTAATGCCTGAAGGCACTGGATAAAAACCTAAGTGGTTATTCCAGGCGCCAAAATAAACAAGCGGAAACCCATAAAGTTTATAACCAGGCATACCATAACTTAAAGACTCCTCCGCGCTGGGCGCTGTTTTTTTTATAATGCTCCTAACCTTTTGCAATTTTACTTGAATTTCTTTTGGAAATTTTTTTATATAGTCATCAACAGGATTCGTTTTTTTCATATCCTTATAAAAATGTAATATTTACATAGTTAATACAAAGAATTTCATTCTATATTTTTCTTGAGTCATACGCCCAATGCAAAACCGCTTGCCGCTGTTTGCTGTGGCACGAAAATTGTCCGGGAAAACAGTTCTTCTTTATTTGGGCAATATGACGCCTAATAGCAAGCCAGCGCTTAATCTGCCTTTCGTCGTCCTTACACCTTCTGCCCATATAATAGCGGCAATACCACTGAAACCAACCCCTAGGATCTTCCTTATATATCCAGCCTTTACGCTTCCACTCCTTTAAGGACTGGCTGGCATTTACTTTAAAAAAATTTATTTTCGGTTCTCTCTTAAAAGTTCCTGGTTTTTGAAATTTAGCTTTTAAAAACCAACTTTTCGGAAACTCTTTTTGACAATCTCTCAAGTACACTCCACCAAAAACACCTAGCTCCAGCATTTTTGCCGGAGTTAGCTCTGGCTTAAAACGTGGATCGAAATTTTTGCCAGCAGATTCCAATAATTCGTACCTATATCCCTTCTGCATTCTGTCGTTCACCACAACAAAGTTTTTTTTCTTTGTCTTTTTTTTCATAGCTATTTAAGTAAGTACACAACCAGTAATAACAAGCTTCCCCACCAGCCTATATCCGAAATAATTAAACTAGCTGCAATTTTAATCTGCCATTCTCTGGGTAGCAATTCCTGCGACCTGCCTTCCCTTTCTTTTTTCAAGAGATAAGGACTTACGGAAAATGACAAAAAACACCCGTTTAAAATAAGTACACATGCGGCAACAGCATGTATAAACGGAATGCCTGAAAAAGCTTCCTGTCTGTAAAACACAGCTCCACCCACTATAGCGAGGCCAATACCTATCCAGATTAACGGCTTTGTAACTTTGTGGGTACGGGTTGTTGCTTCTGTCCAATAAGCAGACTTCCTACCCAAAAAACCATGCAGGTCTATAACAGTAACCGCACCCAAGCCCACCACAAAACCCGTCAGTAACAAAAAAAGTCCCAAAATGTCTACGAGGTTAGTTGAGTGCATATATATAATAATTTAAAAGACCTGCAAAACTTACCCACAAGATATAAGGCACCAATAGCCAAGCGGCGGTTTCCGAAACTTTAGCGAACAAATAAATATTTACCGCAATACTTAACCATAAAGCTATTATTTCTATAAAAGCAACGCCAGGTGAGCGCAAATTAAAAAATATTATTGACCACAAAGTATTTAAAACCAATTGAAAAACAAATACAACCAGCGCAACTTTGACATATGGCGTTTTAAGACCCTGTTTCCAAACCAAAAATACCGCAATTCCCATAAGCAAATATAACAAAGTCCACACCGGCCCAAACAGCCAGTTAGGGGGAGCAAAGGAGGGCTTATTTAAGTTCGCATACCAAGTCGTAACGGAATTTCTGGTAAAAACCGCGCCTATGAGCCCGGCGGCCTGCGAAACAATTACCGATGCAAACAATTTTAAAATATTGCTCATAATTTTTTTCTCAGAAATTCTTCTGCAGTTATTATATCATTAAATACTGTACAAAGTCTTAACTTTAGCAGTACTTGACCAAAACCTGCCGCTTTTATATACTGCCAGTACTTTATGAACACATTCGTTTCCAACAACACTCTTAGCCTTAGCCTCCTTCTTCCCCGGCGGTGTTATTAAGTATATAAACCTACTTTTTTAAAACAACCGCCTGGTAAAAAGGCGGTTTTTTTATTTATCCAAAGGAAGTTTATGAGAAATTTTAAGTTTTAATATTTTTCATAAGCTCCAATTGGGAGACAAAAGAGGGGTAATGACATGCATTGGACTTTCAGAACCAAGTCTTTTAACTCTGCCAAGGCAGAGCTCGAACCATTCTTCGACCAAAGCTTCCAAGACAGCCTGGGTTACTACCACCAAATAATCATAACCACTGGCCGCAAAAACTACAGCACCTTTGCGGTTGAAGCAAGAGTCCCCGCCCTGGAATTTAATTTTCGGATACTTATGTATCCCAGTGCCAACCTAGTGGTGGGAAAAATTATTTGTAGACGCAAAACCCGCCTAAGGGAACCCATGGTAGGCGTAGTACTCACAGACTGCTATAAGATAAAAACGCTTCTGCTATTTTCACAGGAAGCATGGGACAATAACCAAAAAACAATTTTGAGTGAACTGGAAGCCAATATTTGCTGACTTAGCGCGCTTACAATAACGCGCTTTTTATTTGGCCAATAATTTAAAAACTTGTAAAAACCTCTCTGCCGTACCAGCCCACTTTTGAGGATCGCTGTTCATGGAATTTATTACTTCTTCCTTATTCATCCACTTTGCCTCGACAACTTCCTGATCACTAAAACGCAAATCTTTTTCGTTTCCCCGGAAGCAATAAAAATACACCTGAACATGTTCGTTGTTTGGAAATTGTGCGTTCTTCTCCTTGGGACCGATTTGCAGCTCTTCGGCTCTGACCACAAGACCTATTTCTTGCCTAAGTTCCAAAAGCGCTGTATCCAAATAATCCATGCCTGTTGTAACGTGGCCACCAAAACGTGCATCAAAACAGCCCGGTTTTGAATCTTTAAACAAAGAACGCAAATGCACCATTACTTGCCCTTGTTCATTGTAAACATAAATATGCACTACTCTATGCCAATCACCATTTTTATGCACTTCACTTCTGGGTTTAGTTTTGTTTAAAGGCTTGTCTTCCTCATCGTAAAGATCAAATATTTCCTGAGTCATTTTTATAATTTGTTACTTAAATTCAAAAAATTGGCAGTCTGAACAACCAAAAAAGCAAAATATACGTATAGCAAAATCCAACCTTCCGTTCTGGAAATTCTCCGGTCTGATTTGGCAAAGAAATAAAACATAATAAGGCCACCCATCATAAGAAAGAAGGTCGGAACAAACTCAGTCGGCTCCACCGAAAAAGCTCCTTGCTGTAAAACCAACACCGCAAAGACCGGCGTATTGGCAACAGCGGAGCCTAAATAGTCGCCAAAAGCTATATCGGTATGTTTTTTATAAATAGACCTAATGGCAATAACCAATTCAGGCATATTGGTTCCAATGCCTAAAAGCAAAAGTCCGACAATAGAACTTGGCACATTTAAGAGGCCGGAAAAATACACTCCTTCGGTTACTAAAACATGTCCGGCTAGAAAAATAACCGCAGCTCCGATTAAAATTTTAAACAAGTCCTTTAAAGCCGGATGCTTCTTGTGCAAAAGACTTTCGTCAACCGACTCCAAAGTGGGTAAAATAGATTCCTTTTTATGTATAGAAACTACCAAAGCGGCATACAGCAATAATATAAATATACCTTCCAACCGGGTCACTCTGCCATCCAGCACAAAAAAAGAAGGCAATGCAATTACCCCCAACGCAAAAATTAAGTTTTTGTCTGAAATAAGTTTTTTTAAAGCAATACCCTTCGAAGCTACCGCCAGAAAAGGCACTATTAAAAGCATAATTACAAAAGACGCCCCAATTAAATTACCAGCCGAAATTTGAGGCTGGTTTTCAAAGCTGGAATTTACAGCCACCGATATTTCACTTATAGAAGTTAAAAAACCTAATACAAAAAAAGCTACCGTAAAACCAGTTTTATTAAACCTTTTTGCTACCCGGTCAACTGAGTCAATAAGTATACCAGCAAAAAACCATACTACCCCCAAGGAAAACAAAAACAATAGAATATGATTTATTAAATTCATTTTTATTTTTATATTTTAGGCCTCGCGCACCTATAAATTATAACACGTCTCAATTAGCCTACGGTTCTTAACTTAAATTTTATCGGCCTATATAACCGGCTCCGTCTTTCCCCCTTCATATAAAGGAATTTTATTTTTTCCTATAAGCCAAACTACGACACCGAACGATAAGCCCCCCAGTAAGACAATTAAAGAAGACCACTCAAGCCCTGTCTTAAGGTCAGACATATCGGAAATTATACCTACTATTGCCGGCGCCAAAGTATCACCCAGCAGATGTATAACTAAAATATATGCAGCAAAAGCCGTAGCTCGCGCATTTTCGGGCACCAAATCATGGATAGTAGCCGTTACCGGTGAATGGTAAACACTTAGTAATAAAGTTCCAAGAAAAAAATAAAAGAAGAATAAAAAACCACTACTGCCCTGCAGACCCAAATACATAAAAGGTGCCGCCAAACTTATAGAGACCGCAATTACTACTGCCCTGCCCCATACATATTTTGCATGTAGCCAATCTGAGATCACGCTACCCAAAATAACACCGGCAACGCCGGCCAACATAAGAGTGCTTCCCAAAATAATGCTCGCATCCCTTAAATTATAACCTTTATATCTAGAAACAAATTCTACTCCCCAGGTTATAAATGCACCGGCTGAAAAAGTGACTAAGCTCCCGCTGATTAACACCCAAATATACGCTTTATTTTTTAATAGCAGTTTAAAATTTAAAGGCAAATGAGGCTTTCCACTTCCTGTATCCTTTAATCTTAAAGCTAAAAAAGCCAGTAGAAACCCAGGTACGGACACCAGAAAAAAAGCCAAACGCCAATTATGGTTAAAATAAAAAGCAATAACTCCGCCGAGCATAGCGCCCAAAGTTCCGCCTACAAACATGGCGGCGTTAAAAAGTCCTTGCGCACGTGCCCAAAAGTTTTTGGGCACGTTATCCGAAATCATGGCAGTCGCAGCCGGAGCATAACTAGCTTCCCCTATGCCTACCAATGACCTGGCGGCCAAAAGCTGTTTAAAATTTTGAGACAACCCGGACAAAAACGTCATTGCGCTCCAAAATATTATCCCAACCGAAATAACTTTTCGCCTATCCATTTTATCTGCCAGCACGCCCAAAGGCAGGCTAGCTAAAGAATGAACCAACATAAACATGGTGCCTAAAAGCCCTAGAGAAAAATCACTTATTAAAAATTCGCGCTTTATAGACCCAAACAGTGGAAAAACCACCTGACGGTCAACATAGTTTAAAAAATTTATTAGGGACAAAACTACTATTATAGTTTTTTGATCACGATTCAAGTTCATAATAATAGATAATACCACAACCGGAAATTTTAAAAAACCCTTCCATTCAGAAGGGTTTTTTAAAATCCTAACTTTGTTGGTCTGCCGAAGGTCCGTAAATAGAAGGCACCACCGCCCCCATCGCACGCAAATATGTAGTAAGTTGGCCACGGTGATGTATGGCATCGAACAAAAAGCCCCAAGCCATATCATACTTTTTAGTGGTCCATGCCGGCCCCATGCTCGCCTGTCCATTTTCCCACTCTTCCTCCGATATCTTATCAACCTCTTCTTGCAAATCTGCCATGCCCTGGTCAAACTTCAAAAGCATATCGGCTTTTGACTGATTTTCCATATCATGTGGATTAAAGTCGGGTGTGCCTGATTTTAAAACCCCAGAAATCGCTTTCCATTGAACCGCCAGCTGTGCGGCCAAGTTACCCGCCTCGCGCGACTTTTCATGAACCTTGTGCGTACGCTGGTCTTCAGGCAAAGCCTCTATTGCCTTTTTAAACCTTGGCGATTCATCTTTTAAAGTCTTTAAATAAAATTCTTTGTTTGTCATATTTTATATTTAATTATTTAAATTATACCACACTATTCGAAAACTTTTGGAAATTAATTTTTCACAAATTAATAATTTCTTTCCTATAAAATTCGTTAAGACTACTCTATAGTCAACTACTATTAAACTTTAGGAGGTACAAAAAAATATTTAACCAGTTAATATAATTATATGAAAAAATCACAAAACGAAACTTTGCACGAATTATTCCTAACAAAGCTGCAATCGCTCCTGGACATAGAAAATCAAATAACTCAAGCATTGCCAAAGCTGGTAAAAAAAGCCTCAAGTCCTATGCTTAAAGAAGCCTTCTCTGAGCACTTAGAAGAAACCAGGGCGCAAGCCAACAAACTTACACAAATATTTGAAAGTTTGGGAGAAAGACCCACCAAGCTCAAATCGGAAGGCATACGCGGCATAACCGCTGACGCAGAATGGGTCATGCAAAACATAAGCTCGCCAGAAAGCTTAGACGCGGCTTTAATTGCGGCCGCCCAATATGTAGAGCACTATGAAATTGCCGGCTACGGTACCGCCAAAGAATGGGCCAAACTTATGGGTCACAATAAAGAAGCCGAGATTTTAAACGAAATTTTGCAGGAAGAAAAGGCAGCTAACAAAAAACTCAACCAGCTCGCCATAAAAGAAATAAACAAGAAAGTAAAAAGTGGAATAGAACTTTAAAAATAAATACCGGCAATAAAATAGAGCCGTCCTCTTATTATAGAGGGCGGCCCTATTTATATACTCAATAGTTCTTTAACTGCCTAACCGTTTCTGCAACAACTTTAACATCCCCACTCATATGCTTGCCTTTCACTCTAACCTCTTGTCCGGGACCAAACTTATTATATTCCACCACTGACCCAGCCTTGTTTTGAAACTTAGCCGAAACGGTATCTACCCCATATAATGTATTACCCGAAGCAACCGTCATGCCACCCGGACCTTTTAAAACTATATTGCCCGTAAACTCAATACTTACAAGTCTTAATTTTGCATCTATACTCTTAGCTTGTACTTTCTCGCGCGAACGTTCCCACGTACCTTTAACCTGAGCTGACATACCTGACTCAAGCTCAGTTAACGAACTGCTCTTGCCATTTTTTTTATAGGCGGTAAACTGGCCTGTGGTAATGTTGTGCAACCCATACTGAGAGGACTGTAGCACCGCAGTTCCAAGCGCAGGGTTTACGCTTACAATTTTTCCACTAAATGTACTCTCTTTTGGATATAAACTCAAATTTTTTAAATACACGGCAGAAAAGCTGTTATCGCTCCATAGGGTGCCTTTAACCTCTACCTTGTCTCCGGTTAACAGTTCGTCTAAATTCATAACAGTTCCGTTTTTCCTGTACAGCTTGGCGTTCCCAATATCCGGTGAGTAAACAGTTCCCTTTGTCGTCCTAACCATAACCCTGCTTTCTAGCCTGCCCGTCACCACGCCGGTAAATGTCACTTCTTTTGGGGCCGCAAACACCACAAAAGGCAAGAACAGCATCGCACTGACAATAAAAATTAAATTATATTTTTGTTTCATACAATCAATTTAATTTTATGACTCTATTTTAGCAAAAAATTTTACCTATGTGCAATTTTTCTAAAAGTTAGTGCGTGCCTACTCCTACTAACCCGGGTGATTTTTGGTCAAACAGTAGTACTTTCTTTAACGTTTCCAAATTTAAGTCGGCCAACTTTTTAAAGCGAATACAACTTTTCCCCACACTAACCTTTCCCAATTCCTTTTTATTTTTTTCTGCAATATATTTACCTTTTTCTAACGCACAAACATAAAGACTAATATAATTTTTCTGGTTTGCCAGAGCAATTACCGGCCAAGAAACCAGCTCTTTTTTTGCATTTTTATACGGGAACGTCCCATATCCTAGCATATTATATGCGAAATGCGGTTTTAGTTTAGGCACTGTTTTCTTTATAAAGTTATGAATAAATAAAAAGTCTTTTCTTCGATCTTCAGACACCAGCGCCAAATACTCTTCCACGCTAGATGCCTTTACTTTTTAAACATATTCATAAAATTTTTATAGGTGAATTGCTATTTAAAATTGCAAAATATAATTATTACTTCGGTTAGGTGCCAGATCTTTTATAAAACCATTCTTTTTCCAAAAATTTTCACTCTCTTCGTCAGAAATCTGCACCGCTTTTATTGCTTTAAAATTACAGCCCCGTGCTAACCCAGCCACCTTCTCAAGAGCCCTAGCACCAAACCCCCTACCTAACTGAGAAAGCGGCAAAGTTGTCATATTGGTAATTTCCAACTCATTCTGCTCAAAAATTAGCCTAAAAGTTGTCACCGCCTCCCCAAACTCAAATTGAACGACAAATGCCTTGTGGGAATTTATAATAACTTTTTCAACTTTTGCCCCCTCTTTCAGTAAAGCTTCTAAAAAAACAATTTTTCTCCGTTCGGGGTTGTTTTGTTAATTTGTTTCCATAATCTAATAATACCATTTATTTAAAGTTATCCGTAAATAAAATACCACCGCCATCCAAAAAGCCAAACAAAGCTTTAAAAAATACTACCGCCCGCAATTATCTGGCTTATTTTTAATAAATTTATAATCTTTTCAAACTACAATATAGTAGCAATTGGCTCTACTAACATGTCTGCTAGGGCAACCTGAAACAAATTTTTATAACAGACTCACTTACAGAAAAATTAAGCCACTACTTGATTTACCTGACATAATTTTAATAGTATTATATGTTTAAACCGGTACTAAAAAGTACCTCAAAGGTCGAAAACATAAACCATAATTAAAAACAAGTTACTATGAACAAACTGAATTTTATAGACTGGCTAGCATTGGTACTAGTAATAGTCGGAGGGCTTAACTGGGGACTGGTCGGGTTTTTTAGCTACGACTTGGTAGCTGCTTTGTTTGGGGACATGTCCGGGCTCTCACGCATTGTATATGGGCTGGTAGGACTTTCGGCAATATACCTTCTAGCAATATCGCCAAGTCTTTCAAAAAGATAAATAAATACAGTCCCTGAACCATACTCTGCAAATAGCCAAAAAACTATTACTGTATCTTAATTCAATAAATACGATCACCGCTTTGGGCGATGGTCGTATTTATTTTAAGATAATCATTTATTGACAAACGATAAATAGTAAGCTAGTCTAATATTAGCTTTACAATTTAAAATTCACCTATGAAAAAAAGTTCAACACTATTTTTGAAACTTGTAATCTTACTATTAGGTTCAGCCGCCTTAGCTTTCTGCATTTTTGTAATACCCCCCACCATAGGCTCCTTCAGCACACAAGGCTATGACCCAATTCTAGCCGGCTTATACTTGCCTGCGGTGCCATTTTTTATAGCATTATATAAAGCTTTTAAACTCTTAACTTATATAGACAACGGCCAGGCTTTTTCGGATCTGTCGGTAAAGGCCTTAAAAGCTATAAAATACTGCGGTGTTATAATTAGCGCTCTGTTCATTGCAGGCATACCCTATATTTTCACCGCTGCAGAAAAAGACGATGCCCCCGGGGTAGTAGCCTTAGGGTTAATAATTATCTTCGCTTCTTTTGTCATAGCAGTGTTCGCCGCAGTTTTAGAAAGCCTGCTCAAAAATGCAATAGAATTAAAATCCGAAAACGATTTAACCGTTTAAATTTATGAGCATAATTATAAACCTAGACACAATGCTCGCCAAAAGAAAAATGAGCGTAACAGAATTAACTAAAAAGGTTGGAATAACCATGGCAAATATTTCTATACTAAAAAACGGCAAAGCCAAAGCTGTCCGTTTTTCAACCTTAGATGCAATCTGCAAAGCACTCAATTGCCAACCTGGCGACATACTAGAATACAAACTTTAGAGCTTTGTAAATAAAGCATTGATTTTGCAAATACAATTTATTGCAAAATAGTCCAAAACCTATACCGTCGTAATCCTTTCTGCGGTTTCTTCGAAAGCAGTATCAAACTCCTTAGAATCCAAATCAAACTTAGACAAAAGTTCAATTATTTCTCTTTCGCCCACTTCTTTTTTTTCACCCTTTCTTGTTAAGTAACCAAAATTCGCCTTATCATTAGCATTAAACCTAGAATTAATCTCACCCATATTCGTTAACAGAAATCTCAACGAGCCAAAGCTATACCCTGCACCAGTTGGAGCAACAGCAATATACACACCCGATTCTTCGGCCCTAGACCTGGTAACTTTAGTTATGCCTATTTGAATAACATCCAAATAAGTTAAAAACCGCTCATTCAGCTGTCCACCTTCAAGCTGCACCGCTTCAATCCTTGCCCTGTCCTCATTTAATTTTTTCAAATAACTACTAACCACATCAGCGTCTGTTGTGGTAGAAATTCGAGAGTATAAAAAAGGCCTGTCTCCAGCCAAACCAGCATTTTTTAAAGCGTAACCAGAATAAATACGTAAAAGTTCTGGCCTATCTTTTAAAACTGGGCTTAAGGTCTCCGCGTGCTCTGGTGCGTTTTTAAGCAAATTAATCAGATCTGCCATATTTCCAAATTTTTCCACCATATCATAATACTCCATGGCCAAACCAGGATTTGCCCTGACCATATCTCTAACATCGTCAAGTTTAAAAGACTCTAGAACAATAGCCCCCTTCCCATCCCGCCCACCGTTTCTTTGCTCTATAAGTTTTAAAAATTTATCCGCTGGTTCTAAATTTTCCCCCAATCTCTTTTCTGGGTTCATTTATAAGATCTGTTAATAATTAAGTATACTTTGCTGGCTAAATTTTTTGTCTAATTCTACTATTGCTTTTGCAATCTTACTCTCTATGCGGGCAGCCAACCCAGCAACATGGCCTGCGCATACCGCCAGAAAGTTTAGACACCGCTTTTTTTATTCTTATATGCCTGGTGTCTTCTTTTTTACCCGAAGTCGCCCAACACACCCATTCGTTTTTTGCCAAAGGGGTAATTTCTTCCCACACAGCCTTAGCTTTTAAGCTCCCGCTTAAAGCTTTTTTAAAATCGGACGGCAGACTATGTGGTAAACTTTTTGCGCTGTTTTGTTTGACCATAATATATTTGTATACAAATATATTACCATAAAATAGTCTTTATTATAATATTTGAAAATAAAAAAACTGCGTGTAAAAAAAACGCAGTTAAGGCTTCCTATAAACGCACATGCTAAGAAACCTTAATTACAGTAAACCGAATACCGGACCGAAGCTCGCTTAGCATAAACGCTTCACCGGTATCGTACCGGAAAACGTAACTTTCCGTAGGGCGGTTTACCACGACCACCGTATACCGAGTTTCGTGCTGCCAGATGGCAAGTCTGGCCCCGAGCGGGAATTCCACCGGACAAACCCTTGCCCGTTCATCCCACACCGGCCAACCGACCAACTCCCACCACAGTCTCCGCAATAACCCAGGGTTACGGTAACGGCTTTCCCATTTACGGAAAGCCATGACTTCTTCGTAAGAAGCCAGTACCGCTTCCCCACCTAGGTGGTGGGTTATTAGCTCTTCGCCTGCCAAGGCAAGCCTGCTCTCTTTCATAACACCTCCGCACAAATTTCCAATCAACAATTTACTACAAAACTCCTTGTACAGCAAGAGCCTGTCTACAAAACAAAATAGTGTTACAATTTTTGCGTAAACAAAAAGTAGACTTTTTAAGGTCTACTTTTTTAAGTCCCTCGACTTAATTTGAGGAGTCGTATTACCAAACTTTATATATTTCTCTGCTTCCGGAAACATACATTTCATTCATATCCTTAAACTTTTCCATAACAACCTTCTCTTCCGGAGTCTGCCCCATGGTTTTGGAGTCTTCCTCATAAACCGCCAGGCTTTCAAAATTAGAAGCCACCACCACACGGTGAAACTGGCCTGTCATGTCTGACATAACATGTACATTTTTCTTAGGCGCCACGCTTGCCCATTCCTTAAAAAGTTTGGCCAATTTGGAAGCATTACCTGGCTTACATACAAAAATGTCGTGCACTATTATCATATAACTAATTTATTTTAATTGATCATCGAAGCATTGTACCAGAAAATATAATACGTGTCATTCATTTTTTTGTAAGCTTAAAATTACTTTACGCTGACTGACATAGCAAGTACCACCCCTGCAGTCATAACAGCAAAAGTTATAACCGTTTTCATGAAAAATCTAACTGCCTGTTTTTTTTCTCCGTCTATATAAAGCTGCAAGGGCTGACCCAAAAGCAAAAACCCCATAATAGAAGCGGAGAGTACAAACAAGGACAACACGGCTATGGGCGTAAAGAAATTATCCGGGGTATCTGGCTTACCCACATACCGCATAACCAGAGCTACCGCAAAAATATAGACTTGGGCAAAAATACTATTTAAATACGGGTTTTTAAAAATTTGTTGCATATTTTTTTATTAATTTTATCAAGCTGGTTGTGAATTTTTTTACAAAACTTTCAATTTATATAAATTTTCCAACTCCAAACCCAAGTTGAATAAGTCCCAAAACCAAGCCGCCAGAAACCATAACACCCAATGCCAAAGCGGCTACTGCCCGCCAAAACGGTATACCAAATACCACCGCTGCCACAATCCCACTCCATACACCTGTTAAAGGCAAAGGAATCGCAACAAAAACAAACAAGGCAATAACAGCAAGCTTATAAGACCCAAAGTGCCCCCCATGCTGCCTGCGGGTTCTTTCAAACAACCAACTTAAAAACTTGTTTATATAGTAAGACTTGCGCATTAGGTATTCGGAAAATTTATTTAAGCCAAAAAGCACGGGAATAATTGGAAGACAGTTACCTAACACAGACAGCGCGTAAGCCTCCCAGGTAGGTAAATTATAGTAAAACAGGGCAAGAGGCAGCGCACCTCTTATTTCAAAAATGGGCAAAGCACCGGTCAAAACCACAGAAAGTTCTTTGTTTAAAATAAATAATTCCATAAGATTAATTTTACTTAGACAAAATTTTAATAAACCAACCCAACAACAAAATTATACCTAAAGTTAAAAAACATATCCACTTCTGCCACTTGCTATTAAAGAACAAAAAACATCATCTTTTAAATAATGATGTTTTTTAAAAATTAAATTAACTGCCTCTTTATCTCGCAACACTAATGGTAGCCCCCTGCTCGGCAGCCGGAGCACAGACTTCCACTCGACCATTATTGTTGCGATGAGCATAATACCCAGTATAATTATCGCCGTTATTACTCGGGTCGTTTGGTATAGAAATTAAATACTTTTCCGCAGTAGTTAAAACTGACAAATCGGTTAAGTTGGTACAACTGGAAGCGCTGGATTTGCAAATAGAGTTAGAGTCTATACTTGCACAGCTTTCGTTAGTTGAAAGACTTGCGGGAAAACTTCCGTTGTTGTCCAAGGCATACTGGTAAATAGCGTTTAAAATGGTATTTACGTCTGTTTTTCTCTGGGCATTTCTACCGTCAGCCAACTGCTTTGCCGGATTAACTGCAAATATTACAATTCCTGCCAAAAGAGCAACCAAAGAAATAACCAATAAAATTTCAATTAGAGTAAAGGCGGCGTTATATTGACCAAAGAAATTTTTTCTTAAATTTTTCATTTTGGACTTTTGGTTTCAAAAGTAGTTATTTATAACAAATGTTTTAAAGATTATAATAAATATTGCAAAGATTGTCAATTTTATTAAAATTTGATACTATAGAATCAGATGCGCATAGCATTGTCCGTGCCTTTAGAAACAAATGATAAAAAAGCAAAAAAAAATACTGGTGGCGGAAGATGAGAAACCTTTAGCCAAAGCCCTGAGCCTAAAACTTACCAAAATGGGCTTTCTGGTTTCTAGCGTCTTTAATGGGGCTGAAGCACTTAAGACACTACAAAAAGAAAAATTTGACTTCATTTTACTAGACTTGATAATGCCGGAAAAAGACGGCTTTAAAGTACTTACCGAGCTTCAAGCTAAGAAAAATACTACCCCCGTTGCCGTCCTTTCAAACCTCGGCCAAGAAGAAGATACAAAAAGAGCGAAGTCATTGGGAGCCGTTGCTTATTTTGTAAAATCTGACACGCCAATTCAAGACATTGTCAATTTTGTCCAGCAACAATTGGATCTATGAATATGGAGGGAATAAAACTTAAGGAGATACTGCTTAAGGGTGACTATGTTAGCAGTGCCGATTTCGCACAAGCAGAAAAATATTCACAGTCGCACCATGCGACCGTTTTGGAGTATTTGCTAAATAGCGGCCTGCTGACAAAAGAACTTTTAGGACAGGCAATAGCAGAAAATTTTGGGGTGCCTTTCACCGACCTCTCTTCCTCACCCCCCAGCCGCCAACAAGTTGCAAAAATACCAGAACAAATAGCCCGAGAATACTTAGTAGTACTTGCCAAAGAAGATGAAAAGAAAATTGTAGTTAGCACCAACAATCCAAATAACTCCAAGTTGTTAAAATCTCTAAAAGAAATTTTTCCTACAAAAAACATAACAGTTAGTTTTTCTTTTTCAGAAGACATCGAACAATGCTTTTCTTGCTATAATCAACCGCTTGAAGCGCGTTTCGTACGCATACTCGAACACCATCAGCACATTGCTCCAAAAATTTTAGAGGAGATTTTTAAAGACGCCCTTATTTACCGAGCTTCAGACATCCACTTTGAACCTCGTGAAAAAGAGGTGCTAACACGTTTTAGAATAGACGGAGTTTTGCAGGAAGTTGGAAAATTACCAATTGCCTACTATGAAAATATACTCAACCGAATAAAAGTCCAGGCGAGAATGAAAATAGATGAACATTTAAGCGCACAAGACGGGGCTTTGCAGTTTATACAAGACGGAGTGACAATTGACGCACGCGTGTCGGTAGTTCCAACACTAAACGGGGAAAAAGTGGTAATGCGTCTTTTGTCAGAATACGTAAAAACCTTAAGCTTGTCTGACTTGGGACTTTCAAGTAAAAATTTAAACCAGCTCAGCGAATCTGCCAAGCTTCCCTTTGGCATGATTTTAGTTACAGGGCCAACAGGTAGCGGAAAAACCACCACTCTTTATGCCTTACTTAAAACCCTGGACAATCCGGACATAAATATTACCAGCATAGAAGACCCAGTAGAATACCGGGTTACAAGCATGAACCAAATTCAGGTAAATAGCGCAACAAACCTAACTTTTGCCAAAGGCCTCCGCTCCATAGTTAGGCAGGATCCAGATATTATATTGGTTGGGGAAATCCGCGACAAAGATACAGCCGAAGTAGCCGTTAATGCCGCTCTAACTGGCCACTTACTATTTTCTACCTTTCACGCTAACGACGCGGCCACAGCCATACCGAGACTCATAGACATAGGAGTCGAACCATATCTAGCTGCCTCGACACTAAACCTTATTATTTCCCAAAGACTACTTAGACGCATTTGTGAAAATTGCCGATTTAGCCAAACAATTTTAAGCAAAACCCTGATCGGAACCATAAAAGATTTAAAAAAATATTTTCCTGAAACCAAAACCACTCTCTACAAGGGCAAAGGTTGCTCGGCGTGTAATTTTACCGGCTACAAAGGCCGGATTGGAATTTTTGAACTAATTATTTTAACCAAAGAGCTGCGTGACCTAATAATAATCTCTCCCTCCAGTCAAGATATTTGGAAACTAGCAAAAAAACAAAATGCGCGCACACTTTTTGAGGACGGAATAGAAAAAGTCAAAGCCGGTGTTAGCACTTTAGAAGAATTATTAAGAGTATCACCTCCTGCATAAAAAAGGCGGAGTCATGAAAACAAACACAGACTTTAAAAATAACTCACGCTCTGAGCCCTGGTTTTTGACTTTAGGAATCGGAAAAGAAAAAGACAGCTTCATAACCGACCTGTCCATGATGCTGGAAGCCGGGATACCTATAATAGAAGCACTTATTGCTTTAAAAAAACAAACCGCTTCAACACGACTTATAAAAATAATAGAACAACTGGAAGAAGACATAAGCGGTGGCATGCAAGTATGGCAAGCTTTTTTAAACTCCACTCTATTACCCGAATATGCCATTGCACTTATACGGGTAGGTGAAGAATCTGGCCGGTTAAATGACAACCTAAAACTAATTGCCTCTCAAGAACAAAAAGACAAACTTCTAAAACAAAGACTCAGCTCCTCAATGAGCTACCCTATTTTAGTATTGTCTTTAACTGCAATAATAGGTGTTTCGCTCGCTTGGTTTATTTTACCTCGCCTGGCAGGTGTTTTTGTAAATTTAAAGCTGAAGCTCCCCCTTCCTACCCGCATGCTTTTGTCTGCGACACATTTTTTAAACAACTGGGGCAGCTTGGCTATTCCAGTTTTTATTTTTACCTTTGCAATTTTTATTTACATACTTTTTTTCCAGAAAAAAACCAAGTTTCTAGGCCAAGCACTTTTGCTAAAAACACCGGGCATTCAAACGCTTATTCTGGAAACCGAACTATCACGTTTCAGCTACTTACTCGCCACCATGCTTCGTTCCGGGATTCCAATAGTTGAATCTTTAGAACTTATTGCCAAATCGGCCAATTTTCGCGTTTACAAAAATATATATCTGGCTTTGCGCGACAACTTGGAAGAAGGCAATTCATTCCAAAAGGCCTTTCTCACCTTACCAAAAGCCAAGCAATATTTTCCCCCACACGTTCAGCAAATGCTTATATCCGCCGAGCAATCGGGCAAACTTGAAGACACACTTTTTGTTATCGCAAAAAACACGGAAGAAAAAAGTGAAATCAGTACAAAAAATTTAAGTGTAATTTTAGAGCCGGTGCTTTTGGTGGTTGTATGGCTCGGAGTAGCATTCGTTGCCTTAGCTATAGTACTACCAATTTACAACCTTATAGGCGGACTTAATACCCCGTAATTCTTCCCTCGCCGCCTATTGTTTTAAACAACTATACACAAAACGTGTCACACCAAAAAAAGCAAAACTCTTCCACTAAAACAAAAAACCAAGGCGGCCTTACTCTTTTAGAAATTTCGCTGACTTTGTCTTTGGTAGTTTTTATGTTAGGACTGTCTACTCCCCTACTATGGTCAGCTGTAACCCAAAACGACCTTGATGCTTCTGTGCAAATTACCGTTCATTCACTCAGACGGGCACAAAGTTTGTCCATGTTCATGGCTCAAGATACGCGCTGGGGAGTAAAACTAACAGACTCAAAATCTATACTATTTGCCGGCAACAGCTTTGATTCCCGAAACGAGCAAATGGATGAAATATTTGAATTTCCCAAAACCTTAAATTATAACGGCCCTACGGAGTTTGTTTTCCAAAAACTTTCCGGCCTGCCAGAAGTGCACGGCAGTCTAATTTTAGGGAACCAGTCAGACCAAAGCAAAACCATAACTATTAACCCCCTAGGTGTCATAGAGTACTAAGCTATGTCCGCAAAAGAACAAGCCGCTACTAAAAATATCTCGACTGCTAAAGAAAATTTAGCGGGATTTTCTATTTTAGAAATTATTTTATCTTCCGCCCTATTCGCTCTTGTGGCCGGAACTTTAGGCACAACCATAGTTTATAGCCAACAAACAGCGTTAAATTCAAGTTTACGCCTAAAAGCTGTATTTTTGGCCGAAGAAGG
The DNA here is from genome assembly GCA_016788665.1 of Candidatus Doudnabacteria bacterium. Classification (GTDB taxonomy): domain Bacteria; phylum Patescibacteriota; class Doudnabacteria; order UBA920; family UBA920; genus JAEUSF01. The sequence continues at coordinate 29,215 of JAEUSF010000005.1, forward strand.
CATAGCTGCCATAAAAAATATTCGCGACGAAAGTTTTTATAATTTAGGAGACGGAACTTACGGGCTCCAAATAAACAACGGTGTTTGGGAACTAAACAACAGCAACGAACAGGTCGACGGATTTTCCCGTAGTGCACGAATAACATCAAACAGCACTTCAAGCAAAGACATAACAGTGACCGTTTCCTGGAACAACAACAGCTCAGAAGACTCCAGCATTTCCTTATTCAGCCGCCTGACTAACTGGAAAAACCAGTAAAATGAAACGACTACGCAAAAATCAAATATATGGCTTCAGTCTTTTGGAAACCTTGTTATACTTAGCGGTTTCGGGCAGCATCTTACTAGCCTCTGTGCAATACACAGCATTTATATTCAAAGCCAGAGTAAAGTTTGTAGCCATGTCTGAGGTTCAAGAACAAGGAGGGTTTGTCTTAAAAGTACTTACCCAAGCTTTAAGAAATGCCGAAGTTTTAAACGCACCTTCCATAGGTACCAACGGGGACACTTTAACTTTAGCCCCTTACGGCGGAAGTGGCGAAACCATTACTTTTAGATTGAGCGATTCTAAAATTTTAAAAAGTGAGGCACTTTCTGACACCCCCTTAACCAACTCTAAAGTCATAGTAACAAACTTAAATTTCTCCAACCTATCAAGAAACAACACACCGGCCACGGTACAGATTCATTTTAGATTAGAAACAGTTGGGGGCGGTTCCGAATATACTTACAGTAGTGATTTTTATAGCTCTGCCAGCTTACAAAAATAAATCCATGCAAAATTCCACTCAAAAACAATCTGAAGGCTATATTGTCCTAGGCAGCGTAATAATTTTAAGCGCCATAGGAACAGTTGTTTCAACAGCCTTACTTCTTTTTAGCCTAAATGCAAGCAATACTAACTTCTCCGCACAAAAGTCAATCCAATCACGAAACCTAGCTGCGGCCTGCGCTGAACAAGCCCTAGACTCTTTGCGCCAAGACCCCTCGTACACTGGAATTGAAAACAATGCTTTAGAAGAAGGTAGCTGTGAAATCTTAGGCGTTGAGCAAAGCGGAAGTCTTTACACCATAAAGACACAAGGCAATGCTGACAACACCAGTGGAAAAATCTTAATCCAGGCCGAGCGGCTTACGGCCTCCTCTACCAACATGCAAATAATTTCATGGCTAGATGTAGCGGATTTTTAACAAAACAAACATTTGTTCCAGAAGCAGGTATGGTTTATAATAACTTAAAGAAAAAACTTTAGAAACAAAATAAAAAGTTCGTAAATGCCTCCAGTAAATTTCGGTTTAACAAATTTTTTCTCTTTTATTTTTTTTATGAACGCCTTAGGCTCACTGGCGTTAATTTTAGTATTATCGAGTAAAAAGAGAAACCAAAGCGTTAACTGGCTTAGAGCACTTATTATGTCGGTTGGCCTAAATACCATTGCCCAGTTTTTCCTAACTTTTACAACCGACCCTTTAAGATACGTAGTGCTACAGAAAATTGGTTATTTAGCCTTACTTATGATAGTGCCGAGCTATATAAACTTTGCGTATGCTTATGTTGGTAGAGAAAAAACCATAAAAAATTTGCTGTTCGTACTCTTCCTAAGCAGTAGCTTTTTTCTTATTTTATTTGTCTGGTGGAATACAAACTTAATAGCCATTTTTGACTACGAGCGCGCGTTATGGAGCTACTGGGGCCCCGTTACCCCGCCCGGGCGTTTGCAAATTTTAGTTGTTCTTTATTTTACATACTATTTTATACATGGCACCCGCTTACTAATTAAGCATTATCTTAAACAAACAGTTTCGGAAGAAAAAAAACAAACACTGCTTATTGTTATAGCTTGTGCACTACCTTTTTCAGCAGGACTTTTATTCCAAGGCATACTACCACTTTTTGGAGCCACCCCCTTTCCTGGTGTTTCGTTTTTATTCAATATTACATGCGTTGTTATCGCTTACGCTATATACAAGCATAAGCTCTTCTATATTAGCCACGAAGCCTTAGCAGAAAATTTACGGAGCGCCCTGCCCTCGGCAATGTTCGTGGTTGACGAAAGCGGAACTATCTTGCTTTCCAATCCTGCCATAGTTCAGTTCGGAGAAAAAGAAACCGACGTGGTCGGCCGTCCAGTTAGCGACTTTTTGCAAACCAGTCCAAACCTTGTTAAATTTTTATCCGAAAAAAATAAAACTAAATTCAGGGAAGAGTCAACTTTTATAAGAAATGGAAACCCAATTGTACCTATTGAACTAATTGCGTCCGACATGATTGAAGACGACGGAAAAAAAATAGGCACAATTTTAGTCTTTAACGACTGGAGCTACGTAAAATACAGTATCCGCAACATGGAACACAACTTCTCGGTAATTCAGGAACAAAATAAAAGCCTGGAAGAAAACAAGCTTGCCACCATGAAGCTGATGAGAGAACTTGAACTGGAAAAAAAGAAAGTGGAAGAAAAAGTCGAAAAGCGCACCAGGGAACTAAGAAACCAAAGCGCTGCCTTAGAAGCACAAAACCGCATAATGGACTTTTTCATTCGCTACTTGCCTATTGGAGCCATACTCATAAATGTAGAGACAGGTTACATTAATATAGCCAATGACTTAGCTTTTGTACTCTTCGACCTTCCACCCGACGCCTTAAGACGCAAAAAAAACTATTATGACCTGGTTACCGTATATAAAGAGGATGGCAGCGCTTATGCAAAAGAAGAACGCCCTCTGTACAAAGCAATCAATGAGAAGCACATGTTAACTGACCAGGTATTTTTCCATTATTCAAGCGGCAAAATTTCCCCTTTGCGAGTTTACGTCGCTCCCGTGCCGGATTTTGAAGGAAAAATTACGTCAGCCATTATACTTATTGAAGACATAAACAAGGAATACCAAATAGACAAAGCAAAAACTGAATTCGTTTCCCTAGCCAGCCACCAACTCAGAACCCCCCTGTCTTCTATAAACTGGTATACTGAAATGCTTATAAGTGGCGACGCCGGAAAACTAACTGCCCAACAAAAGGAATTTTTGTCGGAAATTTATATTAGCAGTCGGCGAATGGCTGAGTTAGTTACCACGCTTTTGAATGTATCACGCATGGAACTAGGAACTTTTGACGTAACTCCCGAAGAGTTAAGTATGCCAGAAATTATAGACAAAGAAATTGAATTCTTAACCTTGCAACTTAAAAATAAACGCTTAAATTTACGCTCAAATTACGAAAGCAGGCTACCAAAAGTTAAAGTAGACCCTAAAATAATTTCCATAATCCTGCAAAACTTTTTAACCAATGCCATAAAGTACACTCCGGAAGGCGGAAAAATTGCAGTAAAAGTTAGCCAAAAAAAAGAACCGGGAGACACTATTATTTCCGTTTCCGACTCTGGTTTTGGAATTCCACAAGACCAACAAGAAAAAATATTTTCCAAAATGTTCCGTGCCGCAAATATTCGCTCTAAGTCAACCGAAGGGAACGGGCTTGGGCTTTACATGGTTAAAATGATGGCGGAAAAAACCGGCTGTAAGGTGTGGTTTGAATCGAGGGAAAATAAAGGTTCTGTTTTTTACTTTTCCATTCCCCAAACTGGCATGAAAAAAACAAGTAGTTAAAGCAGAAAAGGCGCCTTAATTCACTACAAGAGTCTTTGGTTATGATGGGAGTCTTCTGGAAGACTCCCATCATAACGACAAGTAACAAAAAAAAATAAGCGCATTGTCTGGTTTGTTAGACCAACCAAGCACTTAAAATGGAAGAGGTTCGTCCAAAATCTCTAACAAAGTTTTGGCCTGTTCGTCCTGCCGCGCAGCTAGCGGACAATTTTTCGGGTCGCAGACCAGAAACTGGTGCGCTAAGATTACCGAACCACATTTCTCACACACCGCGTCCGTAACGCCCTTAGCCAACTTAGCCACGTAAAGCTGGCGACTAACCGCATCCAGGCCGTCTGCAGCCTGTTTGATTTTGGCAGCGTCGACAGCAGCTTTCAGCGCCGCAGCAAAACGACCCCAAACATAGGCGCAGACCATGGATCCGGGGCTACTCGCCGCCGGAGTCGGTTTGTCCCAAAACTTCTCCGTTAGCCTATCAAAGTGCCCCTCACTACTTGAATAAAACTCCTGTAGTAGCTGGAGTAACTCGTGGTCGGGGGGGACCAACCCTTTCAGCTCCTCAGAATAGTCAACGACCAACTCAATTGCCGACGAAACTTCGCTCATGCATTCTCCTATTGCGCTACAATGAGCACTGTTTGGTACTTAAGAAATCGTACATTAACGCTGGTAAACCCAGCCCAATAAAGCCACTCAAGTTGGTCTTCATAGGGCGCGAGCTGGTTTAAAAACATGTGGTGGTACGCCCACTCCGAAAGCATTCTCGCACTCGTAGCCTTCTCTACGAGATGGTTGTAGTGACGAGCGGCTTCCAAAGCTGCCCTGTGCCGATCCCGAAAAGTTACCAGGTCGGCAAAAATGAACACGCCGTTTTCAGGCACAAGCGCCTGGCGGATCTTGGTAAACATCGCCAGCTTACCGACATCGGTCTGGTGATGCAGACCAATAACAGAAGCAACAATGTTATATTTCCCGGACGAAACACTCATCTTCGAGTAATCCTGGCAAACATATCTGACGTTGCCGCCACCGAACTTTTGCCGAGCACCGTCAAGCATGTTATTGGAAAAGTCCACCAGGGTGAACACTGACTTCGGCAAAGTTTCCCGAATAATCTGTGTTGTCAAACCCGTGCCGCAGCCCAGGTCCAACACCGAAAGCGCCGCCTCAGGTTCCCACGTTTCGCATAAAAACTCCTGAATTTCGCCATGAACCTCTGCATGAAACGGAATTGAAACGCGGATCTCCTGCTCGTACTGAGCGGTAGTATACCCATGGTAATTCAGTTCCTCCGGAGTTACGTTTGTGGTTCCCATACAGTCCTCCTTCCCACAACCTCGGGTCTTTATAGCCCGAAATGCTCTACATATTACCAAATAAACACACCTCCTGTCTAGGCAAAATAAAAAAGCGTGGACATTTAAACGTTCACGCTCATGCACATAAAGACTTAGTAAGGCTCGAAGTTTTTCTGCAGCCAAGGAACCGGGTGGTATTCCTGAGTTTTTAGTGCAAGAACAGCCGCCAGCTTTTTAAATGCATAGCGGTGATCTTGTCCCATAACCAAAACACCACGGGTCCAAGACCTCTTCTGCATAACTTTAAGCAACTTTGCCATAGCGACTTCTGTTCGAAGCCAACTAACCAAACGCTCCACCTCTACGAGATATAGCAGCTCCGACAAGTTAGTCGTTTCGTCCATACGCTCCCTAACCAAGGAAGCAAACCTGAACAGCTCCTCATCTTCCACCCCAGTAACAAACCTTGATGGGTACTCAGTCTTGTATTTGAGCACGGCCTCGACTGGCAACATGCGGAAAAATTCGGTCCTAAACCACTCCCGAATTGCCATATTGCCGTCCTCATACAAACCTGCCAAGCGAAGGCTTTGAAAATTCTCCTCTTGCAACGAAGCGTAATTAACATCTTCGCTCCAAGAGCCTTCCTTTCCCACCACCTGGTAATGCCTTTCCGCCAAGAATTTGAAAATGCTTCCTTGACAAACCCTTACGTCTGACATGAAAGCCTCGTCGTTTTCCAAAGACTTACGCCAATGGATCATGGAAACCAGGTCGAGCTCCTTGTCTTTCGCCAAGGACGGTAACTCCTGCAGCAGTTCTTCGTACTCTCGCAACCTCCCTTTCAACGGGGCAACTAACGTTATATAGTCTATGTGTTGCTGAAGTTCTTCCAGGTGAACCTTAAGCTCGCTCAAGGTTCGAAACTGAAGCCGGTTGTTTTTGACAACCGGCAAAGAGTAATCCATATACCATTTGTGAAACTGGTACGCCTGGTAGCCCGCGAAGCCGCCCAGAATGGCAAGCACTAGCACCCCAAACCAAACCTTCTTATTCATGACGTCCCCCAATTTGAAATTCGAACTGCCTATTATATAATAAAAACTACCACTAGTCTATGGCAACTTGCCTTTACCTTATACACAAATTTTGCGTTCCTTAAACGGATCAAATACTATATACTAACTACTAACCCCTAATAAAAACTCTATGGACTACGGATTTGACGCATTTTTAAACTCAATAAAATATTTAGACAAAGAAGATATTGTAGCCACGGCGAAAAAAAAGATCAGGCTTTTAGACAAGCCTTCCACGCTTTACAGTTTAGACTACAAAGCCGGGCTAAAAAACAGTTTAGAGGGTTTACTGTTTTGGCTAGAAAAAAACCAGCGCCCAACAAACATTAGCGACGCCAGCTTTCAAAAATTTTACGATATTTGCAAAAACCTTGTTCGTAAAGAACAGTTAGAAAAAAGTTCTTTAGACCTTTTTACGAAAGAAGAGTAGCGGCATTTTCTCCGGCTAAATACCCGGTCGTCCAACATATCTGCAAAGAAAAGCCGCCGGAAGGCCTGTCAAAGTCCAAAATGTCGCCTGCCAAATAAAGGTTTGAAAAAACTTTGGAGCGCATAGTTTTAAAATCCACCTCTTTTAAACTGACTCCGCCCGAAGTTATAATTGCTTTTTCAACACCCAAAAAACCTTCCACCGTCATAGGAAGCGTTTTTATTTTTTTTGCTAACAAAGATCTTTCCTGTTTAGTTAAAGAATTGGCTTCTTTTTCAGAATCAATGCCCGCCAGCTCAAGCAAAGGCAATATAAATTTAGGAGCAACTATTTCCCCTAGCATATTCCTAAGCTTTTTATTTAAAGAGTTATTAACACTCTCTAAAATTTTCCGGTCCAAAGAAAAAATATCTAACAGTGGAAACAAATCTAATTCTAAAGTTACAGGTCCGTATTTAAAAAGCTCTGCTATGCTTTTGCTCATATTTAAAACCAACGGTCCGCTTATACCAAAATGGGTAAAAAGCATTTTACCAACCCTACTTTCCTGTTTTTTATTGTCCTGAAAAATGGTCAGCCCCACTTCTTTTAAGTTTAAACCCTGAAGCTCTTTTACCCATTTGTCTTTTATTTTAACCGGAACCAATGCTGGGTCCGACTCTTTTACTGTATGTCCTGCTTTTTTTAAGTATTCCAGCATTTCCCCACTCGAACCAGTTTCCGGACGAGACTTACCACCAGTGGTAATAATATAGCTTTTTGCCTGAAAAGTTTTACCTTTTACTACCACTCCTTCAATTTTTCCGTCTCGAACCAAAACTTTAGAAACCGGAGATTTATAAAACACTTCGGTCCTCCCCAAATATTTAAGCAAAACTTTTAGAACGTCTTGCGCTTTGTTGCTTACCGGAAAGGCTCTTTTTTCTGCTTCTATTTTTAAAGGCAAATTTTTGTTGACGAAAAACTCCATAGTTTGCTCAACGCCAAAACGCGCAAAAGCACCAAAGAGAGCTTTACCTTTGGGTCCATATTTACTCACCATTTTTCTTACGTCTAACTCAGCATTAGTTATATTGCAGCGGCCGCCTCCAGTTATAGAAAGTTTTTCACCAGCTCTGACATTTTTTTCTATAAGTACAACTTTTGCACCAAGTTCATTAGCGCGGCCAGCGGCTATAAGCCCGGCTGGTCCTGCGCCAATTACCGCCACATCGTATAAAGTATTATTCATTGGTAATTTCTTTTATAAGCTCGTTTACCCCTATCTTCTTTTCCGCAGAGTAAGGAATAATTGGAGTCGAGCCGACCTGTTTCTGAATTTTGTCCAGCTGTTTTTGCAAAGCAGACTTTTTTATTTTGTCTATTTTATTTGCAACTATGACTATATTTTTATTGTTCTCTGTTAGCTGTCTTATGGTGTCTAGGTCGTAGTCACTGGGCCCTATTTCTGCATCTATTATTAATACTATTTTTCTTTGATCAACTCCCGAAAAAAGCAAATACCAATATATCATTTTTTGTATGGCCTGCCTTTCCTCTAAAGAGGCCTTAGCAAAACCATAACCCGGCAAGTCAACCAGGTAAAAACTGTTATTAATAAGAAAGAAGTTCACCGTACGAGTTCGTCCTGGAGTCGGACTAGTACGAGCTAAATTCTTTATGTTAACAAGGGTATTTATAACACTAGACTTCCCAACGTTAGAGCGGCCAATAAAGGCCACTTGGGGAATACCGTCCCCTAAAATTTCGTCTGGTCCTGCAATACTCTTAACAAACACTGCCGATTTTATATTCATATAATATGGTTAGTTAAAGGAAGTATAACAAAAAATACCTATACAAGACAGGTATTTTTATATAATTTCATACACACAACCTTCTTTAAGGTGATTGTATAAAAATTCTACTTTTAAACATACGCGACTAAAGTCTTTACATTCCCACCTCTACCTTAAAGCCAGCGTAAGCAAAGCGATTCATGTCAAAAGGCATGTCCATATTGTCACCATATTTTTTTTGAAAAAACGCCATAACTTTTTTGTTTACTTCGTCGCGGTGCTTTTTAGACTTAAAAGTAATAAACGAAAACCAAACTGTCTCGCTAGGTTTTGTTTGCGCCATTTTTGCAAAGGTAAAATTTACAAACTTTGGTTTGGCGTCTTCTATTTTACATTCTTTATAGTCGAGCGCACCAAACTTAGTCCATACTTCCAGTGCTTCTTTGGCTATTTGCTTGTATTTTGCCGTGCTCTTTTTTGGTATGGAAATAACAAACCCGTCTACATATGTTCCTTTTTTCATATATTTATTTTAAATAATTATTTACCTGAATAATACTCAACTATCCACTCAATGCCGTACTTGTCTCTAAACATACCGGCATAACTTCCCCAAGGGCCTTCGCCCAAGGGGCCTTCTTCTTGCCCGCCAGCCGAAAGACCGGCAAACAACCTTTCTGCTTCTTCTTTACTCTCTGTGCTAACAGAAATTTTACTTCTGTTTTCCTGCTCATTTACTTTTCCCAAAACTTCTGGCACGTCGTTTCCCATAAGCATGTTATTTGCACCCATAGGCAAAGTAATAAGCATTATCTTGTTTTTCTCATTTTCCGGCACAGGAAACTCGGCGCTTTCCAAGTCTTTAAAGCGAACTACTTTTCCAAATTCTCCCCCAAACACAGACTTATAAAAGTTAAAGGCTTCTTCCGCATTGCCATTAAAATTTACCCAAGGGTTAATAGATTTCATATTTTACCTATTTCGTCTAAATAATTATTTATATATTATACAGACTAAATATAAAAATAAAAAGCGTAAATCCCCGTATGTATATAAGGACCTACGCTAAGTGCAAATTTACTCTTACTATGTAGAAATGTTATTGCGGTACGCACTACGCACAGCTTCCAGAATCTTGTGAGCCTCCGCTGTCTTGACTGGGCAAAGCCGCGCTACCGGAAGATTGACGCCGTTTTGGATCCATTTAAACACCTCGTCGTCTACGAAGGATATCTTATAACGACCCCTGTAGCCTGCCATGCTGAAGTCAATAGTTTCGCACCTCACCTGACGGCCATCGACATCGAAAAAAGACATCAGGTAAAAAATACTAACCCGGGTATTTGTAAACCTGGTCCTTTCACCACCTTTCCACTCCTGGTGACGGGCGTAGTTACCCAAATCTGAGTTAGGACGCAAGCCCTCCTCCAAAGCCTCGAGAACCAAGCTTAAGGTCAGACCCACGCCTTTAAGCAGATACATCAAAATTAACCAGGCCGCGCCCAACATTACCCAATGTTTCCAATCCATCTCTCTCCTCCTGTACGTTCCAACCGACTCCGTATTCTACAAAAAACCAGCAAAAAAGTCGAGGGTCAAAATATTTTTTCACAAACAAAAATGACCATTGCGCAGTGCAATGGTCATTTTTGTTTTCTATATATATAAATTATTTTTCAGCGAGCTCTTTTAGTTTTTGCAAACCTTGGGGCCACATTTTGCTAAATTCTTCTGCCATTACTTCGGCTGAATCCATATCTACTGTTACGGTTGTAACCCCATCTTTTTCAGAGAAAGTATAATTTTCAAAAGAGGGTGTCCACTTCTTTGCTTCTTCACTAGTCGTATCTTCTATGCCTTCGTTCATTATTCCGACATGCTCTATAGACAAAAATTCATAAGGCTTATTTTCCGCGACTCGACTGACCATACCGCCTTCTTTTCCGGTTTTAGGATCCGTGCCCACAAATAACATTTTAGAGCCCTGGCTCCAATCCCCTTTAAAATAACTTCCCGAAGGATTAAAAACCAAAGTCCACTCTCTATAAGTCTGGTCCGCCAGCATAGTATCCCAAACTTTTTCTTTTGACGCATTTATTTCAACAATAAAATGTAGTTTTTGCATATGTATAAAATTAATAATACTAAAAAGGTATTATACCATTCCACGTAACCAGCTACCAACAAACAAAAAACACCTGCTTGTAAAAGATGGTTTTTTTGGCTCCCGCGCTTAGCGCGGGTATAGCCACGCTGAGCACGGCTCCACCTTGCGAAAAGAATTTGAAACGCACTTATGATGGGAGTCTTCCAGAAGACTCCCATCATATACTAATTCTTCTAAATAATTATTTATATATTATAAATACTAAACAAAAAAACCACCATAAAAGCGTTGAGTGGTGGTTTTTAAAAATAATAATTAAATAATAGGTTATGTGCAGATTTCATTCTCTACTGTCCCCCGGCTACCTAAGCAACATAGGAAAAAGGAAAAGAATAACTATGTCAGCTGTAAAATGCGTAGCCATACTGAATTCTAAACCTTTTTTCCAGTACAGCCAGCCAAAAACCAAGCCTCCTATACCATTTAATAAAATAGCTCTTACTACCACAAGAGGTGTTATGGTAGTTAACGCTGCGGTTATTGGCAAATGACCTAGCCCAAATAACACCGAAGAAAGAATAATTGCCGACCACATAATTATATTATTTTTAACAGGCTCTACTATATGAATAATTTTTGCCAATACCCACACAAGCAGTGACAGGCAAAATAAGCGTAAAAGTATTTCCTCTACCACTCCACCATAAAGGGAAGCGAGTAAAGTTTTCCAGGCGGCAATTTTGCTATTTGCCACAGTAAGCTCTGGCAGGAACCGCCCGAACACTCTGTCGCCGACTATAATTAAAACTCCGGTTAGGGTTCCCAAAAAAGCTGTCAGTTTTATAAACCCTGGAAGTTTTTGTTTTATAGGTTTGCCTGAGCTAAAAAATGTAAATATAGGCAGCCCTACGCGCTGCGACAGTTTTAAACCAAAAAATATAGCAAAGGTTAAAAGCACTCCGGTTTGAGCAAGAGAAGCCAAAACTATTACCCATAACGGCTGACCGGTCTTCGCTATAACTTCACGCTGCAAAGTAAATGCATAAGGCAACACTGAGGCCGCGCCAACCAGGCCTATAAACCACAAAACCAAAAACTTATTTTTCATACAGATATATAAATAATAAATATATGTAGTATAATCCTTTTTCGTAAAAGAGAACTGGTATAAAGCCATTCATCTTATTCCATTTAAATTCGCCTGAAGGTTTAAATTTTCAAAATTTACATTATAATTTAAAACTTAATTTACTTTTCTTCATTGCTGTTCTTAAAAGTTTTATGCCAGTAGGTCCCATACCATGCAAAGCTGAAAGTTCTTTTTCCGACCATTTTTCTAACTGGCTTAATTTTTTTATTTTAGCATTTAAAAGCGCACGCAAGGCTGGGCCTGCAAGTTTTTTGGGAAAATCACTCTGCGCACGAGTTTTGTAATACCCTTGCCAACACATAGGGCATACCGGACAATCGCTACTTTTTTGAAACTTATGTCCACGACTGCAAATTTTCCAAGTTATTGTTTTCATATATATAAAACCTAATAAAATATACTAATTAAAAACAGATATTTTAAATAAATAAAGAGTCATGTCTCCGCTTCATTCACTATATAGATGAAATTAAATACAATTATTTAAATAGAGTATTGTAAAATAACTCCACCTGTTTTTAGTGACTGTGCATTAAGCAATTTTAGTTTTTGGTAAAGCAAACCTTCATTAAAAAGGCGCCTGCCCTTGCCTAAAAAAACCGGAGCAACACAAAGGTGGTATTCGTCAAATACGTTCGCCTTCATAAGAGATTCCGAGAGGACACCGCTTCCAAAGACAAACATATTCCCATCGCCTTCCTGTTTCAAACTAGATACCTCGGCAACTGCGTTTTTTACTATTGTTGTATTATTCCAGTCTGCGGCTGTAAGCGTAGAGGAGCAGACAATTTTTGGTAGAGTGTTCATAAATTTTGCCACTTCACCCTCTTCTTTGGCCTTAGTCCAATAGTCAGCCATTCCTTTATAGGTTTTATGCCCAAACACAAGCATTTCAGCTGATCTTAACTGCTTTAGACTATAATTTTCAAGTTCTTCTCCCCAAACAAGCTTATGAAAATTTAGGTCCCACGCCTGCTCGCCTTCAAAGTACCCATCCAATGTGACCACATTCCACATAATAAGTTTTCTCATAAATTTTTGAATAAAAATATTGCTATAAAGGAAATGGGGACATAGCCCATAAATTTAAAATTGTTGCTAAAAAGGTGTCGGAAACCTTCTACTTACCAGTTATATATAAACCAATTATACCACTTCTCATTACACAAGTATCCGCCCTTGCACAAAATGGTATTTATTTGTTAGAATATCTTAAGTTGAAAGCTTATCCCAGTACTAGTAAGCGGTACGGGACTGACTTTCGGGACCTGCCCGCCATCACTTACGGCTCAGGCGTTGGCAGGCGGGGTAGCTCAACGGAATTTGTTGAATTACTAACTTGAATAGATGTTAGATTCTGTAAAGCAGTTTATTCGGGAGTAGCTCAGCGGTAGAGCAATCGGCTGTTAACCGATGGGTCCTGGGTTCGAATCCCAGCTCCCGAGCCATAACAAAAAGTCTCATCGTCACGATGGGGCTTTTTGTTATTGGTATTCGAGAGGTGTGGTACCCAGCCTGTCCGCCGTAGCTTTCTTGACCGACGTAGCTTTAGCGAAGTTGGTAGCGAAGGAGGGCTCCCGAGCCAATCAAAAACCTCTAACTTAAGTTAGAGGTTTTTGATATAATAATTTTAATTAGATTTGACTTAATAAATTAATGGGTCATGTCCCCATTTTCCTTATATAGGGACGGTAATTGGAATGAGCATTTTCAAGATAGGTTTCTGAAATTCTCAAAAGTTTGGGTAACAACACTAAATGCTCTAATTGTAGATCCATAATGTATCTACAAAAATAAAGATAAAAACACTTCTCTGGGTTGTTCAGATTACCCTGAGTGCAAATTTACAAGAAGCCTTACCTAGGAAGATTTAAGCTAAACACTGAGATGCGCCATTTATTGTGATATATAACTAGGCTTACTTGACAAATACCCCCAGGGGGTATATACTGGGTTTAGTTTAATTGATTAGAATTTATGCTTAAATCCAACGAGAAAAAACTTATAAACCGGCTGCATATTATCCAAGGCCAAATGGAAGGCTTAGAACGGATGATAGAAGGAAAGAAGTACTGTGTGGATATTATCACCCAATCCCTTGCTATACAGAAATCTTTACAAAGCTTTAACCAAGCCATGTTAGAGAACCATTTGGAGGAACATGTATCTCACCAATTGAAGCATGGTAATGACAGTAAAGCTATAAAGGAACTGGCAAAAATCTACAGCCTGTCAAAAAAATAAATTTTAGCTATGCAGCAATTGATTAATTCAACATTTTCAAAAGCTTTGTTTTCTATAATTGCTCTCATTATTATGAGTGCAAGTTTTTGCAGTATGGCCGCAATGAAACACGAGGATAATACTAATTGTATGGTAGAAATGACTCATGATTCTAATTGTAATACTTCTTCCCAATCATCCGCATGCTTAAATTTTCATTTAGGTTTAATGGAAAAGTTTTCACATGGATTTGCAGACAACTTAGGATTTAAATTTTTGGTGTCCATACTCACATTGGCCGCGCTTTTATATGCTGCAAAGAGTCTTTTTACTTTATTAAGGGAACAAAGTAGAATCCTGAAGGTGAGGTTAAGGCAGCTATCGGAAAATGTAGCAGGTATTTTTCAAGATGTTTTTGGTAATTGGCTGTCTCTTTTTGAGAAGAGAGATCCTTCTTACGCTTTTGCTACAGCGTAAAGTGGTCTTTGGATTTCTCTAACACATAGGTCAGCAGATTACAAAGACCCTTTACGTTTCGTAAAAGGTGTTTTTTATTATTATTCTTTTTAGACTTATGCAAAAACTCATAGTTCCTATACGAGGAATGCACTGTAAATCGTGCGAAATCCTTATTGAAGAGAACATAAAACAAATTCCCGGGGTTAAAAAAGTCGAGTCGAGCCATGTATCGGGCAGGGCAAAAATTTGGTTTGAAGAAAATAAGCCTTCACAAAACGCCATAGGTAAAGCGGTAGAAGCAGCTGGCTATACTGTCGGCCAAGATGACAAAAAACATTGGTTTTCCCGCAACCCGCGTGATTATTACTATCTTGTAAATGCCGCGGCAATACTATTCTTTCTGTTTATAGCCTTTCAAATGTTCGGACTCTCCGACATTGCCGGAAACCTAACCTCCAAAAGCATTGCCATGGCGGGAGTGATCGGTTTAGTCGCTGGAATTTCCTCATGTATGGCGCTAATCGGTGGCTTGGTACTAGCCTTATCTGCCCGACATTCAGAATCACACCCAGAGGCAACGCCTGTACAAAAATTTAGGCCCCATTTGTTCTTTAATTTAGGGAGAGTATTAGGCTTTGCTCTATTTGGAGGACTGATCGGACTCATTGGCTCGGCTCTGCAACCGTCCCCAAGGTTTCTTGGAATACTTACCCTGTTAGTTGGCGGCGTGATGATTCTTTTGGGACTTAAGCTCGTGGAAGTGTTCCCCATACTACAAAGGGTGAATTTAACTTTACCCAAGTTTGTTTCTAGGCTGCTTGGAATAAAACATGAAGCAAAAGAATACAGTCACAAAAGCGCCTTTTTGGGCGGCGCTTTAACATTCTTCCTGCCATGCGGCTTTACTCAAGCCATGCAGTTATACGCGGTCTCCACTGGTAACTTTGTGCAAGGTGCGCTTATTATGTCGCTCTTTGCTTTGGGGACTGCTCCGGGCCTGCTA
Organism: Candidatus Doudnabacteria bacterium; assembly: GCA_016788665.1. Classification (GTDB taxonomy): domain Bacteria; phylum Patescibacteriota; class Doudnabacteria; order UBA920; family UBA920; genus JAEUSF01. Next base: position 44,351 of record JAEUSF010000005.1, read on the forward strand.
AGTATTGGAGGATTGTCTTCCGCATTCAAAGGCAGCAAAGCTCGCCTGTTCTTTGCCACTGCCGGACTTGCGGTAATTCTTCTCGGCGTTTTCAATGTATCTAACGCCAGCCGGATTGTATTTCCCGGTTCTCCCGAAACCGCCAATACGGCTCAAACTTCGGACAACGCAATTACCGGTACGGTTCAGGAGGTGCGTATGACGCAGGGAGGCTCTGGCTACAGCCCCAATCAGTTTACTGTCAAAAAAGGAAACACTGTCCGGTGGATTATTAATTCTACTAACCAATATACATGTGCCAGTTATATTAACATGCCCGCTTACAAAATATCCCGTCCCCTTAAAGCAGGAGAAAATATAATAGAATTTACTCCGATGAAGACAGGAGAAATCGCTTTTAGCTGCTCAATGGGTATGTATCGTGGCAAATTCACTGTTGTTGATTAACTAACTATAAAATATATGTCTACAACCAAATTCTTACTCACCAATTTAAACTGTAGCGCATGTGGTAAGGTTTCTAAAATGAAAATTAGTAAAATTCCCGACGTTACAGCAGTACAAATTGAACAAAATAGCAATGAAGCCCAAGGAGAGCTTAGTGCTTTAAGAGAAATAACAATTAATGAAATTGAACAGGCGTTAGCAGGAACTGGCTATAAAGTTCATGCCGCCCAATAAACTTATGGAAAATGTATACCAATTGAATGTTCAAGGCATGCACTGTAAATCCTGCGAAACCTTGATTAAAGAAGAAATTAAAGAACTCTCCGGCGTATCCGATGTTGAGGTTTCGTTTCAGGATGGTAAAGGTATTGTTAAAGCAGCAGAAAATAAAGTGTCCTCGGAAGATATCCAGCAAGCTATTCAGCGTGCCGGTTATTCAAGTGTGGTAACTGAGGATCATACGATGCATCAAATGCCACAAGAGGCTTCACAAACTGCGGATGTTACTCCTGATTCCGGAGTTCCTTTTTCACTGAAAGTAGAAAACCGATTGGAGGCCCAAGGTAGAATTATGGAAAATACGGGCAACAAGCCCTACTTTGAAGGAAAGTTTTCCAATTATAGAAATGCGGAAATAAATGTTCCGGAAGGCCATGAGAATATGAAAAAATATCTTGAACAAATGGTTAAAGCCGCTAAATTTTTCAATGTATTGGATGGGCTGAGCGTTGAGCACGTTTCAGGACATAACGCCGCATTGGCTAATGTAGAATCAAAAACCATAACTGAACCAGTTTCTGTGACTAATCAAACACGTAAAGTACAGTTGTCACTTTCCGGAATGCATTGCGCTTCTTGTGCCAACATTATTGAGCGCTCTATTAAAAAGGTAGCGGGAGTTAATCAAGCTAATGTAAATTATGCTGCCGAAAAAGCAACAGTTGTGTTTGATGGTTCTAAGTCTCAAGTCGCAGACTTAGTTAGGGCTGTACAAAAAGCAGGATATAATGCTCAAGAAATTGACGCTAAGGATACGGGATTTGACGCAAGAAAACGGCAGGCAGAAATTGGCTCTTACTTTAAAAAGTTTGTCATCAGCGCTGTATTGAGCGCACCAATGCTTTACTTCATGTTCTTTGACTTCTTTAACTGGATACCGGGTAAAACCCAGTTGTTGCCATTTGTAGGTGTTATTTCTCTCATCCTTGCCACCCCTGTCCAGTTCATTATTGGCAAAGGATTCTACAAAGGCATGTGGTCAGCCTTGCGCATGAAGACGTTTAACATGGATAGCTTGATTGCCATTGGCACCTCTACTGCCTATTTCTACAGCTTGGTGACATTCATCTTGTTTACTGTCGCAAATAAGACGGTCATCGGTATAAATGGCGGAAAAATTCAAGACTTATACTTTGAAACTGCTGCCTTCCTGATTACGTTCGTAATTTTAGGTAAATGGCTGGAAGTACGGACCAAAGGTAAAACGTCAGATTCCATAAAAAAACTTATGGGACTTCAGGCTAAGACTGCCCGAGTTATCCGCAATGGCACGACACAGGATATTGCCATAGACCAAGTTGTCCATAAGGATATCGTTATTGTCCGTCCTGGTGAAAAAGTGCCGATTGACGGGGTTATTGTTAAAGGGTCATCCGCAGTTGATGAATCGATGCTGACCGGTGAAAGTTTGCCAGTTGAAAAAAAAGTAGGTGATAATGTTGCGGGGGGCACAATTAACAAAACCGGAAGTTTTGAGTTTGAAGTAACCAAAGTCGGAAACGAAACAGTACTGGCGCAAATTATTAGGCTTGTCGAAGAGGCACAAGGCAGTAAGGCACCTATCCAAGACTTTGCTGACCGCATTTCTTCTTGGTTTGTTCCGGCGGTCATAGGGATTGCAGTTATAACATTTCTGGTCTGGTTCTTTATACTGGGATCCACCTTGTCGTTCGCTCTCATGGCCTTTACATCGGTCATTGTAATAGCATGTCCGTGCGCGTTAGGCCTTGCTACTCCTACGGCAATTATGGTAGGTACGGGCAAAGGAGCAGAAAATGGAATTTTAGTTAAAGGCGGTGAGCCTTTAGAAGCAGCTTGCAAAATTAACACAATAGTATTCGACAAAACTGGCACTTTGACCAATGGAAAACCGGAAGTTACGGATGTTTTAGTCTTAGCAGATAAAGATGAAGACGAAGTACTGCAAATCGCCGCATCTTTAGAAAAACTTTCTGAGCATCCCCTCGCTGAAGCTATTTATACTCATGCTCAGGATGAAGGCGTCAATCTTTTGGAGGTCAAAGATTTTAAAGCTGTCCCCGGTCATGGTGTACAGGGTGAAATTGATGGGGTTACCTATTACTTTGGTAATCGCAAAATGATGTCAGATGTTGCAGGGGTAAGCTCAGAAAAAGTCGGAAGAAAACAATCCAAACTTGAAGAAGCAGGAAAAACTGCCATGCTTTTAGCAACCAAAGAAAATATAACCGGGATGATTGCAGTAGCGGATACTGTTAAGCCAACGACCAAAGTAGCTATAGAGAAATTGCAAAAGATGAAGATTGAAATCTACATGATTACTGGGGACAACGAACGTACTGGCCGAGCTATAGCGTCGCAAGTTGGGATTACCAATGTGCTTGCCGAGGTTTTACCTGAAGACAAGGCTAGCGAAGTAAAGAAACTACAAGAACTAGGTAAAAAAGTAGCAATGGTTGGCGATGGTATTAACGATGCCCCAGCATTAGCTCAAGCCAACTTAGGAATAGCTATGGGTAATGGTACAGATGTGGCTATGGAAACCGGTGGTATTGTAATTATGCGCAGCGACCTCAATGATGTGGTCAATTCCATCCAGCTCTCGCGTGAGACCATGAGCAAGATTAAGCAGAATATGTTCTTTGCCTTGTTCTATAACGTGGTTGGCATCCCAATTGCTGCTCGTATATTTATAGGTTTGGGATTAGTGCTTAAGCCGGAATTGGCAGGTCTTGCCATGGCACTCAGTTCAGTATCGGTAGTAGCTAACTCTTTGACCTTAAGGTTCTTTAAGCCCGGTAAGCGCAATTGGATATCCATGCTTGCGCCGGTAGCTATGGCCATATTCTTCTCCTTCATATTCTTTGAGTTTGCCCAGTTCAGCTCCCGCATGACCGAACCAGCACAAGTAATGGCAGTGGTGAAAGCTTCTCCGGAAATTGTCCAGAAAAGCCAGTCCCTTATTAAGCAGTCGGCTATGAAAGTTAATTTTGCGGAAGGAAACCCAAAGTTCTTTATGCAAACGGACCAGGGAACCATTGACTTGCCTATGGCAGAAGGTGAGGCAAACCTGGGAAAGAATGAGATGATTATTGGGTTTGACGAGGCGGAGATGATGAAGAAAGAAAAGTTGTTTGAGAAGCCGGGAGACAGCTTGGTTAATTTCTTTGGTGTGCCAAGCATGAAAATTGTCGGCATTTTGAAACCAACCGGAACCTTCCTGGACAATGCCCACATCACAACGGCAGACACCCAAATAGTTTCGATTGCCAATGGCTCAGCGGCATCCCTGAACGAAGAAATTAAACTGTTCTACGCCATGCAGCCAAACAACATACCCGCAGCGTATGCTAATAATATTAACCGTGAAGGGATGGCACCCGTAACTTTCGGCACCAAAAAGTACCTGCCAATCTATATTGGCAGCAAGGAAGCCGAAGTCATGAAGGCAGAAAAGTTATTCCAAAAAGAAGGCGACATACTAACCGGCTTCTTTGGAAACGACGTAGTGGTGGCCGGAGTGTTGCCGGAAACCAAGACGCCACTTGATAACTTTCACTATGTAACCGGTAACTTCGTAAATAACTAAATGATTAAGGGGGCTGCTTCTATGCAGCCCCCTTAACATGTAACAATAAGTTCAAAGAGCGCTTTATGAAACCAAATAACATAATTCAAAATTTTCTTTACTGGAGCTGCTGGGTTATACTCGCCGGCTTAGTTATTTACGCAATTATTAAACTAATATAAATATGGAAGGAAAATTTACTAAAGCTAAATATGGTGAGTGGCAAGCTTCGCTTTTTGGAGCTTGCGGTATAGCTTTGGGTGTAGGGATACTTTTAGCCCCCTATATTCACTCTTGGGCTTTATGGCTAGTTATAATCGGCGCTGTACTCCATGCCTGGGGAATGTATAGAATTCGAAACCAAAAATGATATACTCTTAATATGAACACACAACATTTATCGCAAAGCTTAGAAATGTGTAAGAAGTATTTGGGCAAGAAAGTAAAAATTGTTATAGACCAACCTTACGGAACTTTTTACGAAGGTATAAAATATGAACTTAATTACGGGTACGTCCCAAATACAACCGCTCCCGATGGCGAGGGGTTAGATGCTTATTATCTGAGTTCACAAGAACCATTAAAAGAGGCTGAGGGAATTTGCATTGCGATTATACACCGACTGCATGACGACGATGATAAACTGGTTATAGTTGCCGAAGGACAAAACCTTACAAATAACGAAATAGAAACAGCAGTAACGTTCAGAGAAAAACTTTTTGATCACGAAATCATTAGAGAATAATCTCTAATTCACTCCATAAAATGGAACCACAGAAAAATGCGGTACCTTTAGGGTAGCGCTTTTTTCTATAGCCTTGGAAAGTCTATGGAATTCAAAAGGTCTGAAAAAAAAATTAAATTTATTTTTGTGATATTATTTTTAACTAGACAGCCCCGGATTTTTTTAGTAAAATACATATAATACCTATGAAATTAAATTTCTTTTTAACTAGCTCCGCACATCATAAGCCCTCTCTTTGCAGAAAGGGCTAGGTTGGAATTGTATTAGTTTTAGTTACATCTTACCCCCTTCTGCCAAGAAGGGGTTTTTCTTTTGGAAAACCATTTAAAACTTTTAGGAGTGTATATGAAATTGAACTTGTCCGCACCTCAATTCGACAAGCAGACCGGGCTTATCACAATTGTGGTGATCCACGTTCCCAAAAACGAACAAAGTGCTCTTCCTGGGGGCGCTATACTGATGGTTGCACATGCCAACGAAGAAGCTTACCGGCTTACACTAAGTACCGGCTATGCCCACTTTTGGTCTCGTTCCCGTAACTCACTTTGGAAGAAAGGAGAAACGTCCGGTAATGTCATCCCGGTCTACAAGATAGTCATGGACTGCGACCGTGACACAGTTCTGTACTTTACTGAAGTGGGTCTTGAGAATTTTGCTACGTGTCACCTAGGTAGCATAAGTTGTTTTGGTAGCTGCTTAATTGGCAATCTTCCAGATTTGTCAATTAGAACCGCGGAATACGAGGTGCATGAGAGCTTTACCAACTAAAGGCTCATAACAAAGAGCGCGCGCTTTGCCTAACCGGCAACAACACGCGCTTCTTCTTTTTTACATATAAAAGTTTCCTACATATTTGCTATAATTCAAGCAATGCATAACAAAATATATTATGAGATTTAGCCACGAATTTTCCCCGCAACAGTTTGAATCAAAACCTGAGCATAAAGCGCGACTGGAAACCCAAATAGAAAAATGGAAACATTTTAGAAACCTGGTGCTCGAAGCTGTTCCATCTAGAGAAAAGGGTGTGAATCTTAAACGGGCCAATAACTTTTTAAATAAAATGAGGGTTCCAGTTAAAGATCACATTTTTACCGACAGAATGGGTCTGGAAACTTTTACAGACCTTAGCAAAAAACACAACGTATACAAACACTTAGAAAACAAAAGCTGGCTAGGAGGTTACTTTGCCGAATTAGACCTGGTTATTGTAAACCGAAGCCTATGCTACGAATATTATAACGGCCCGGAGGTTTCCGAAGGCATATATGTTCATGAGCAAGCCCATGCTTTAACGAGCTACAAAAACTGTATTATTTCCAAGGAAGGATTGGAGGTAGCCCGTGTAGGGTTTGCCGTCGGACAAGAAACCAGCGAACTTGGTATGTTTCTAGAAGAAGGCTGGGCTGACATGCTTAGAGGAAAATACATGGAAAAATATATGACCGGTAAAATGAAAACCATGCTCTACGATACTCCAGACAGAGCTCAAAAAAACACCGTACCTAAAGTAACCAAAAAATATACAAAGATCCAAGGTGTAATACCCTCGCCCTCGCCCATAAAAACATACGAGCTGCCTACAAAATATTTTTATTTAGTAAATTCCCGTGGTTTAATAGACCACACAACCTCAGCCTTGCCGGGCTACAGCCTGGAACTTTTGTGTAAAAAAGCTCCCGATCTTTTTGAAACTTTACACAAAGCCAGAACCGACGTTTCAGCCCTAAGGCAAGTACCACAAATACTAGACGACCTTTCACCAAAACTTTATTTACGCCTGAGAGCTTTGGGCTATAACATGGAAGACTTTTTAACAGGTTTGAACATTATTTTAAACGAAGTGGAAAACAGTCCTAAAAACCGCCCAGTTAATACCTAAGTTACAAAAAACAGACTTAATTATAAGCCTTAGTCTGTTTTTTTAACATTTAATAGGTAATTATCTTATTTTTTGGTATTATAAATAAACCTATATTTAAACTAAACTACTATGCAAAAAATTATTCCACATCTATGGTACGACAAGGAAGCTAAAGAAGCAGCTGAATTTTATGTGTCCGTATTCCCCACCTTAAGCCCTGAACTAGAAAGCAAAATTACCTCATCGCAAACTTTAAAAAACACCCCTTCAGGCGACTGCGACATAATGGCCTTTAAAATTTGGGGATATAACTTTATATCTATAAGCGCCGGCCCTTACTTTAAGCTTAACCCTTCTGTTTCTTTTATGGTCAACTTTGACCCGAGCCAGGACCCAAGCGCAAAAACAAGAATAGACGGAGTATGGCAAAAACTTTCAGAAGGCGGACAAGCTCTAATGCCGTTAGACAAATACCCTTTCTCCGAACGCTATGGCTGGATTCAAGACAAATTCGGACTTTCTTGGCAGCTCATACTAACCAACCCCCAAGGCGAAGAGAGACCGCTTATTATGCCAAGTCTTTTATTTACTAAACCGGTAAACGGCAAAACCAAAGAAGCAACCGACTTTTATATTTCGGTATTTACCAACTCGCCTTACGCAAAAGAAAACCAAAATATGCGGGGCGCCTTGGCTTTGTATACCAAAGACACTCCCCATGAACCAGAAGGTTCGGTTATGTTTACAGACTTTAAGCTTAACAACCAATGGTTTGTAGCCATGGACAGCTCGCTCGAACACAAATTTAATTTTAACGAGGCTGTTTCTTTACTTATACAGTGCGAAGACCAAAAAGAAATAGACTACTTCTGGGAAAAACTTTCCTTTGTCCCCGATGCCGAACAGTGCGGCTGGCTAAAAGACAAATTCGGAATCTCCTGGCAAGTTGCTCCAAAAAGAATGAGCGAAATGATGCAAACAGGCACACCAGAACAAATAGCCCGGGTCACTCAAAGTTTCCTTAAAATGAAAAAGTTTCAGCTGGACGAACTCGAAAAAGCATTCCAAGGTTAATTTAAAACCCCGTCTCCCTTTAAAGGGGACGGGGTTTTAGTTTATTTATATATTCGAGGGTCGTTATTTCTTAAAGGCTCCAACTTACTTTTATTCAGAATCTGCACGTCCGTATCGTTCATTTTAAGTATTTTATTTGCTTCGCCTCCGTTATTTAGAAAAATTTCCCAAGAAGGCACCGGTATCATACCCTGTTCGTGACTATAATAAACAGTCTTATTATTAAGCAACCAACTGCTCCAAGGATGCTCCCCTTGAGATGAAGATATTTGGTAAGTTTTAGCCGACTCATAAGCCGACACACTACCATTTACAACTTCGGAAAGCTTATAGCCAAACCCTCTGAAAGCAGGCAAGTTAGTAAATGCCACTTTGGTTTTTCCAATAATTAAAAATATTGTACCTTGGTCATTAACTAAAGTTCCAGTCCTATAGGGCAAAGCGGCGTTATACGAATTTGTTACAACCAGGCTTGTATTCTGTTTCTGGTTTAAGACTTCAGCAGCAATGGTACCCTTTAAAGTAAACCCGGACTCAGACTGACTAAAACTTTTAAGCGTGCGATTACTTTGCGTATTCACATATTCCTTATAGCTTTCAAAACTATGAAAAGGATACAATCCTTCGTCTTTTACCAAATATATAGTAGGCGAAGAACCAAACTTCACTATTTCCCCGGCCTTAACATTAGGTGGTAAAACAATACTAGCTACAACAGGCACAACTGGAGTGGAAGGGGTATTCACTACAGGACTGGAAGGAGTAGCAGGCACAGAGGGAGAGGAAGGCGTAGAAGGAGCAGTCGGGTTGGTGCCCACAGCAACAGTTACAAAAGCTTGCTGGCTAGAAGTTGCTGTAAAACCACTTGAATCTCTAACAACAGCATAGTACTTATATATAGTAGAAGGACTCAGCCCGCTTAAAGTATTATGGAAGTTAGTAGAAAAAGTATTATTGTTTATACTCTGCCAGGTTGAAGCGCCGTTTGCCTGATAATACAAAGTTGCTACTGCTGCTTTGTTAGTATTAAAACTTACTTCAGCCGAAGAAGTAGTTTGTGACAAGGCACTTAAACCCGACACCGAAACGTCGGCAGTAGCATTTAAACCCAATTTATTCCAAGAAAGTTTCGCAGTGGCATTATAAGCATTCTCATAGTAATCAAGTCGAATTTTATGCATACCGGCAGAAAGTTTTTTTACTGCCTTATAGCTAGTTGGAGACTGGTCAAACATTTTATCAAGCAACGCCTCGCCATCTACAAACAACCTCATGCCATCGTCCGTAGTCATAGAAAATTCCCAATCCCCAGCCTCAAAACCAAAGTTACCTTGCCAGACTGCAGAAAATTGTTCAGGGTCTATCTCCGGCGCTGGCGTTCCATATCCCCATTCGTTATTAATAACACTTTCGTTTCTAGTAACCTTTAGATTTGTAAAATCCATATTATCATAGTAGCAACTCAAAAATTCACCATTTGGAACACTGGAACCACAAGAGACTGGAGATGTAACAGGTTGATCTCCTAAAGTTGTAAAACTCTGCTGAGTTGATGTGGCTATATTCCCCGCCGCGTCTTTCACTACCACAAAATATTTATACTGTGTTCCGGAGTTAATAATACCAATAGGTATACTAAAATTTGTTTGAAGAACATTGGCATAAGAGCCAAACCATGTATTACCACCTAATGGCTGATAATAAGTAACCGAAGTAGAATTTTCGTTTGTAGCATAATTTATTGTGGCTGTTTTGTTCGTGATGTTTACTGCGCTCAATGAAGAAATAATAGGTGCTATGGTATCAGAAGTTACCGGCGTGGGCGCCGGAACAACAGGAATAGGTGAAACCGGAGGCGGAGGTGGAAGCTGCGAAGCGCTAGTTTTTACGCCCGCTATTGCTGCATTTAAGGCGTCCGTATCTACACCAATATCTTTTCCATCTGTACCTGCATTTTTATAAGGCGAAGAGCCTGTTAATTTAAAGTTTCCATTCGAAGAATCTGTAAAACCAACCCCGCTAAAGTTTGTGACCAAAGTACCCGATGGATATCTATTTAACAAATTTTCGTTAGAAATATCTGCATCTGAAAATCTCGCGGATGTGTTAACTAACAAATTTTTTGCATATGTGTACCCTGGAAAATAAGTGTCCAAATAACCCTTTCCTTCCGTAACATTACCAAAGCCATAAGCAGACCTCTCAAATATGTTATTGGTCAAAGTTATATTTGGGTTCCTAACATTGTCTTCATAGTTCGTAAAAAATGTATTGTATGTACTGAAAATTGTGTTGTGATTGAACTCAACATCTGAAGTGCCGTTATACATTTGTATACCTCGGCTTAACTCGTTTGTCCAAGAAGGTTCGTTATAGAACAAGTTGTTCTCGATCTTAACCCTCTTAGTAACAGGAGTTAATTTGTTCCAATCGTTATAACTTTCGCTGCCTTGAAACATTATTCCCACTTCAACATTTTTTATTAAATTGTTGGTTATGGTTATGTCTTGTGCAAAACAGTATGGACATCCTCCGTCTTGGTTTGAAGACTTAATTAAAAGACCGTACCCTATCTGAGCACTCATCCAACTATTCTCGAAAATATTACTGTCTAACAGCACCCGTTGCATTGACTTAGTTTCAAATAAATTTTTAATCGCATACGTCTTTCCTGCAAAAGAGGGGTGCTTTGGATTCCAATAAGCCGGCTTAATAAAATAATTTTTTCTTATTTCAAAATCTGAAGGCACAACTCCGTAATATGCTTTACTATTACTATCTGGGGTAGAGGCCAGAGCATCAAATGTTATATTATTACCACTAATTGACCTAACCGTTGTCCAATTAGCTTCTCCTGTTTTACCCCCAACAGTAAACATTATTCCCTGCCCAACCGCTAAGCCAGTTACGGAGGAAAGAGTAGCTGAACTTTTAGTAACCCCTGACATAACAGTCGGCTCATAATGCACAGAAGGGTCCGCTCCTCCGAACATAATATTTTCGCCACTTGCCTCTAAATAATTGTTTACAAATTTAAAAGGCCCGGCTGCATTCCAGCCCATAATAGCCTGCGTGTCTTGCCATGTACTTTGAATTTGTGAAATATGAGAGTCTACAACTGCGCAATTATTGCAATGCATGCGAATACCTCTTTTGGTTTCACTCGTCATGTCTCCGTGAATATATACCCGATCAAAAATTATATTTGTTGGCTGTTCTTCTACAAGCGCATCCACCCCATTACGAAGTTTAGACTGCCACCAATCACCCAAAACTACCAACTCACTAACAAACGACTCTGGAAATTGTTGAGTAATTTCCAGACCTATTAACCGATAGTTACTTGCGGCGGTCTTGGTCTGAATTACTGCAGCGTTAGAACCAGGACTTACCAGCTTAGCCATGAGCCCGGCATTGCTAGGCGAAACACGAGTTCCAGGACTAACAAAATTAGAATCAAGATTCGAAGTCCTAATAGTAAGCCAACCACTCCCACTAGTTTTTTTCGGCAAATAAAATGGACCCACGTAAGTCACGCCAGCTTGCACACAAATTGTGTCGCCAAGCTTGGCTGAATCTATAGCCGCCTGCAAGTCTCCCCCGCTAGCCACATTTACAGTGCAGGTATTTGCACCTGAAGGCATACTCGTATCTACATAAGCACGAGGAAGACTAGGAGCAGTAGCGCCCAACACTTTTCCTATAGGCTTTGCCTGAGGCGCCTTTAATTGCTGTTTTTGGTAATACTCATAAACCTCTGCATAAGACAGGGCGAAGACTAAATGCGGAACCAGAAAAAACAAGCAAACAGCCGAAGCTGCCCTAACAACAATTTTATTTTTCATTTTGTTTCTCGACTTGAAGGCTATTTTGGCCGTCGGTCATTTAACGCTTTTAATTATTATAGCAAAAATAACCAATAAAATCAATAGCAAAATTAATGAATAGCCAAATTATTTTTGGGTTAAATATAAACTAAAAAAAAATTTTTTGCATACAAAACTTTTATACAGAAAAAAATTTTAAAGCGCTTAATATTACCGAAATAAATTTATTTTTTCGAGTAATCCCCAGTTTTTTCATGCATAAGTGTTATAATGGCTAAAAGCTAAATTAACAAAACATTAAAGAAACAAAATGAAAAAAAATCATTTTCTAACAGGCACGCTCCGACTCTTGCTGGTGTCAATTTTTACAGTAGCAATTTTTGCCGCCTCGCAATCGGCTAAAGCCGCCTCTATCTATTTCGTAGACGGAGCAGCAAGTTCCTCTAGCGACACCAACACGGGAACAGAAAGTAGCCCGTGGAAAACGCTTCAAAGAGCCGCCTCAGCGCTTAAAGCGGGAGACAAAGTTATTGTAAAGCCTGCCCTCTACAAAGGAGATGTCGTTCCGGTTAATTCAGGCAGTTCTTCGGCTTACATAACCTACGAAGCCAGAGACGGTGCCACAATTGATGGCGCTGGTATCAAGATTAACCAAAAACAATATATAGAAATTGTCGGATTTAAAATTCAAAACACTTCCGGCGAAGGTATAACCATAGCCGGACCCAACGCAAGATTTATTAACTTAAAAAATAACTACACTTGGAATACAGGTGGTTCCGGAATAGCTGTGTGGGGAAGAGCTTGGGGCAACGACCCGGCCGAATGCTCGTACGACTGCGCGAGTGACATTTTAATCGAAGGAAACAGAATCGAAAGAGCTAACAACGTTAAAATTGGCGGCGGTTACAATGAACACTTAACCGTTGCCAGCGGCGTAAAAAGAATTACCATCCGAAAAAATATTTTAACAGCAGGCCCTATGCCGCAAGCTGGCTTTGAAGCCATAAGCGGGGGCGAAGGTATAGACTTAAAGGAAGGGGTGACAGACGCCTGGGTTTACGAAAATGAAATTCATGACATGGTTTACTGTCGTTATGGAATTTACATAGATGCCGGAGGCTCCACTTGGGGTTACCCAGAGACATACAAAACAACACCAGGCTGGATGCGCAACATAAATGTTTACAATAACAAAGTTTATAAAAATGACGGCCATGGAATTGGTATAGTTTCCGAAGGCTCGGGCAACATGGACGGCGTATATGTCTACAATAACCTTGTTTACCAAAACGGAAACGATGGCATATTGGTTTATGACTGGGGACTTACCGGCAAAACTAACCCCCCGAAACCCCTGCCCACGGCAGCTAACATATACATATTTAACAATACTGTCTACAAAAATGCCCAAATTCGGAATTGGTATGGCGGTATTGCGTTGGACCATAAATTTGCGACCAATGTTGTTATTAGAAATAATTTAACATTTGGAAACCCTTCCAACATAAGAAGGTACAATGTACCGACCGCAACCCAAATAGACAACAATTTGGAAACAAACGGATTAGTTACCAGCGCCGACTCCGGAGACTTTTCTTTACCTAGTAGTTCCGCAGCTATAGACAAAGCTTCCTCAAACTTACCTATTAATCTAACGTTTGATTTTAACAAAACCCAAAGACCCTTTAACTCAAAATTCGATGTCGGGGCTTTTGAATATTCGTACGTTCCCCCAACAGCACCTTTAAATCTGGTCACCAATAACACATCCGCACTATCCAACAACACCATATACCTTTCCAACCTAGCCCCAGTAAAAACAACCAACGGCTGGGGCCCTTACGAAAGAGACATGTCAAACGGCGAACAAGCCGAGGGTGACGGAAAAACTATTACATTAAACGGCGTAACATACCAAAAAGGCATAGGTAGCCACGCTCTCGCAGAAATAACTTACAACATACCTTCCTACTGCTCTGCCTTTATGTCAAGCATTGGCGTCGATGATGAAGTAGACTCTAGGGGTAGTGTTGCTTTTCAAGTGTACGCAAACGGCGGAAAAATTTTTGACAGCGGAATTATGACAAACTTAAGTCCGACTCAAAATATTAACATACCTTTAAATAACATTACCGTTTTACAGCTAGTCACTCAAAACGGCGGTGATGATTATGGTTCAGACCATGGCAGCTGGGGCGACGCCAGGATTATTTGTATTCCGCCTGTTCAAAATACAAATATAAATACAAGCATAGGAATAAACCAGCCCTCCCCTGCTATCATTACTGCGCAACCTGGTAAATCTTTTGCCTTAACTTACAACTGGAATGGCGGCCCTACCACCCAAAACTACACAGCGTTTGTACATTTTATAAATTCCGCCAACGCTGTCATATTTCAAGACGACCATATTCCCACAATTAACACCAAGCAATGGCAAGGCGGTAAATTCTCATACATAAGAACAATTACCTTACCTTCAAACTTACCCGCAGGTACATATAAAATTATGGCCGGGTTATATGACCCCGCTACCGGAGCCAGACTTGCTCTAACTCCAGGGAGCGGCGTCATTACCGATACCACCGAAGGCCAAAGATACCACATAGCGACCCTAATAATTCCTTCTTCAACCCCACCTCCCCCTCCGGTTGTTCCCCAGGGTCCCTGGACGGCTCAATACTACAATTGGACTTCTGCAAATGACTACTTCAAAACCTTACGGCTGACAAGAACAGACGCAGCAATTAACTTTGAGTGGGATATGAATTCTCCAGCCAATGGAGTGACAAACGAAAAATTTGCAGTCCGCTGGACAGCTGACCTAAACTTCCCTGTCACTGGTACCTACAACTTTTCAGCCGAGACGGATGATGGCATGAGAATATGGATAGACAATGTACTGGTCCTAAATAAATGGCAAAACCAATCTACAACATATAGATTCTCTCACAACTTAACCCAAGGCAAGCATAATATTAAAGTAGAGTACTATGAAAACACTGTGGCAGCAAAAGCCAAACTTTCATGGACCTTGGGCAATGTAGCAGGCGCCCTAACCCCGGTTAAAATAACTCAAAATCTTTCTAAAGGTTTTGGTATAAACTCAGGCCAAGTTCTTGCCCTACAGCAATACCTGCGGCAAAATGGTTACCTGTCTGCGGAACCTAATGGAGTATTTGGAAAGCAAACCGAAGAAGCTGTAAAAAAACTCCAAAGGCAATACAATATAAATCCGACAGGTATAGTCGGACCACTTACTAGAAATATTATAAACACTAAATAAAATACTTTTTCAGGCCTTGGAAAACCCAAGGCCTGTTTTTTTATTGCAGCTATTTGAAAAAAATTAACTAATTACCTGAGTACAAAAGGCACAACGTTTTGCATCTTTAGGAACTTCACTCAAACATTCAGAGCATTTTTTTGTTGCTGGATCCGAAGGCGCTTCCCTACGGGCTCGAGAAACCAAAGCGTTAACCGGCTTTACCACAAAAAAGAAAATTGCAGCCGCGACTAACACAAAAGAAATTAGCGCATTTAAAAAATTGCCGACCAAGAATTTACTTCCATTCAGCGTAAAAAACAAGCTCGAAAAATCTGGCACCTTGGCTACAGCAGCAATTAAAGGTGTAAATAGCCCGGTTACCAAAGCATTCACAACAGTACCAAACGCAGCTCCGATTACTACTCCCACAGCCAGGTCTACCACGTTACCTCTGAGTAAAAATTGTTTAAATTCTTTTAGAATTGTCATAAAACTTATAAGGGGTTAATTTAATCTAAATATAATACACTAGTCCTATTTTGGCAAAACTTGTAAAAACACCACTTCGCACAAATGACCAAATCCGCTATAATAGTTCTAAATTTAATTACTGCTTTTACCTTATGCAACACCAAATAATTTTGTTTTACAAATACGCTCATATAACGAACCCGGAACAATTAATGCGCGAGCAAAAAGGATTACAGGAATCTTTGGGTATAAAAGGACGAACCTTAATAGCCAAAGAAGGTATAAATGCCACCATGGAAGGTACCGAAGAAAATATAGAAAAGTATTTAAGACACCTCCTTTCTGACCCACGGTTCGAGAAAACTCACATAAAAAAAAGCCCGGGAACAGGTAATGCTTTTTCTAAAACAATTGTTAAGGTAAAACCGGAAATTGTAAATTTACAACTTGGCTCATGCGACTTAGACCCAAATAAGCTAACCGGCAAAAGACTTAGCCCCGAAGAATTGCATAACTGGCTAAATAGCGAAAAAACCTTTTATATAGTAGACATGCGGAATGCCTACGAACACCAAGCCGGCCATTTCAAAGACTCCATTCTCCCCCCCATGGACAACTTTAGGGACTTGCCCAAATTTATTGAATCACTTGCACACTTGAAAGAGAAAACCGTACTCACTGTATGTACCGGAGGAGTCAGGTGTGAAAAAGCTTCTGGCTATTTAGTGCAAAATGGTTTTAAGGACGTATGGCAGCTAGACGGCGGTATTGTTAGTTATATGGAAAAATACCCTAACGAAGACTTTTTAGGCAAACTTTATGTTTTTGATACCCGCATGCTGATGGGTTTCTTTACCGATGACCCAAAACACGTTGTGGTCGGCCGCTGCTTAGTTTGTAAAACGCCCAGTGAACGTTTTACAAACTGTGTGATTAGTTCATGCCACAGGCAAGTAATTGCCTGTAAAGAATGCGAAGAAAAACTGGGGAATAATTTTATATGCCCACAAGGCTGTAAACAAACCACCAGAAAACAATAAATTTAAATTAACCCACTGCCAATATATAAGTGCTCGGGTTAATTTTTTTGCAATGGTTTGCACGTATGATTTTTTTGCTGCAACGAAGTCTTTATTCTTAAAAGCAAAAACATATATGAGACCATATAAATCCCTTCTGGCTTTAAAGCTTTTTTTGACACTCGTGACACTTTTAAGCCTGCCTTTCGGCTCCCCCAGCACTTCCAGAGCCTTCGATAAAACTTTACCCAGAGTAATGTCCGTCAGCCAAAATGCTGAGCAGACAGAAAAAACAAACCAGCTCGCACAGACCGCAAGTCCCGCCGTAGTTCTTATAAGAGTGTTTTCCGAAATTCCGGTATATAGAATTAAATTCAGCTATCAGGATAACGAGCTTAAAACTAACCCAATACAAGTGGGTACCCGTTTAGAGGAGACCTCTTCGGGTAGTGCTTTTTTTATTCGTAACAACGGATACCTACTAACTAACTACCACGTAATATCTGACAGTACTAGCCAATTTATAGCCGAAATTAGCGAAACAGAAAAACTTTCTGCTCATATTGCATATACGGACCCAGAAAATGATCTGGCCATACTTAAAGTGGATGGGGGAAATTTTCCTTCACTTACTTTGGGTAACTCCTCGGAGGCTAGCGTGGGAGAAAACATTGTGGGCATAGGAAATGCCCTTGGAATAATTACCGATTCGGTTTCGCTGGGAAAGATTTCCGCTCTCAAACAAAACATAATAATTAGTTCTGAAAGCGGAATGGATTTAAGTTTAAACGGCCTTCTGGAAACCAATTCCAAACTCTATCCCGGGGACTCCGGTGGACCATTACTCAATATGCAAGGACAGGTAGTAGGAATAAATGTTGCCACTACAATTGGAGCAGATACCAGCTACTTTATACCCATAAATATGGCGAAGGAAATTATTATCAAAGCCGGCATATAAAACAAAACGCCTCAACATATGAGGCGTTTTGTTTTATTGCCAAAATTAGAATATTAAATTTACTACCGCTAAAACCAAAATCGCTCCCACGACCGCTATAAAAAAACTAAACAATCCTGTCGGCCTCTCAGCACCCGGCGCGCTTCCCACACCCAACTTGTCAGCTAACCAACCACCCAACATAGCGCCCGCTATACCAACTAAAATATTAGCCACAAGGCCCATAGAAGCGTCTTGCCCGACTATCAGGCTAGCCACCCAGCCGGCCAACCCCCCAAAAACTATCCAAAGTAGTAAGTTCATAAACTTATAGCTTAATAATATTCTTAACACAACTGCCAGCAGTTTAGAACCGCAAACTTAAAATATTATTAAAGCAAAAGCATTTTATCTTCCTGTGTGCTGCCTAAATAAACGAGTAGCCACTGGTATAGCCAAAGCTGTTATAAGTAAACACCACCCAACAGCAAAAAAAGCGTGATTCCCGACCGGCAAGCCATTCATAAGAGCCCGAATAGATTCTATGACATGAGTAACCGGCTGATTTTCCGCAAACACTCTTAAAGCCCAAGGCATAGTACTAGTAGGAGCAAATGCCGCGCTGGCAAAAGTCAAAGGAAAAACCAAAAAGAAACCCATCCATTGAACCGCTTCAATACTTTTTGCAAGCAGCCCCATTATGGCCGCTACCCAAGAAATAGCGAACGTAAAAATTAACACAATACCTAAGATAGCAACCCAGTCTAACAAAGAAGCCAATGGCCTAAAACCAACCAGCAACCCGACAAGAATTAAAATTATTGCCTGTATAATATTACGTACCAAGTCGGCAGTCACATGACCCATCATAACTCCCCAAGCCGCAATAGGCAAAGATTTTAACCTATCTATTAAACCTTTTTGTAAATCGGTGGCTACGCTCAAAGAAGTCGTCAATGAACCAAAAGCCACGCTTTGAACCAATATACCGGCTACCAAAAAGTTAACGTAAGAGGTGCCTCCCGTACTTATGGCCCCGCCAAAAACATATCTAAAAAGCAACATGAACATTACGGGTTGTATTGTAAGCCCCAAAAGCTGATCGGGGTTTTTAAAAATATGCTTCAAACTTCTCTGTATTAAAACCCACGAATCACTGAACAGCCAATAAACCTGCGAATGTTTTTTCGGCTGAATTGTACCTACTATATATGTCATACTAATTTAATTTAAGAATCTATATGTTCTCTTTCCTGCTCCGTCTTGTGGCCAGTTAAACGCAAAAATACGTCGTCCAAAGTTGGCTTGTGTAAATTCAAGCCTTCGACCTCAATACCAGCTTGCTCCATTTTATCCAACAGACGCCTTATTTCACCCACACTTCCCTCGGTAGATATACTTATACTGCGCCTGCTTTCATCTACCTCTACCGCTTCAATATTTAAAATTTCTACAGCTTTCTTAAAACTACTTTTTTCATGCACCACAATTTCCAACCTCTCTTTACCAACTTTTGCCTTAAGCTCGTTAGCCGTACCTTGTGCTATAATTTTCCCGCTATCTAGAACCGCAATTTCGTCAGCCAACTGATCTGCCTCCTCTAAATATTGAGTAGTAAGCAAAATTGTAACTTTCGCCTCAACCAGTTTTTCAATTACATCCCACATTGCCAACCTGCTCCTCGGGTCTAAACCGGTTGTCGGTTCGTCCAAAAATAAAACCGGCGGAGTTGCCACCAAGCTAGCTGCCAAATCTAAACGACGCCTCATACCGCCCGAATAAGTCTTTACGCTTCGACTAGCCGCCTCGGTCAAAGAAAATTGCTCTAAAAGTTCATGCGCCCTTTGTTTACTTTCCTTAGCACCCAGGTGATACAGCCTCCCCATCATTTCCAAATTCTCCCTACCGCTTAAAAATTCATCTACAGCTGCATATTGACCTGTTAGACCAATATTCTCACGGACTTTTTTCGAATACCTAGAAACTTCAAACCCGTTAACAAACGCTTCTCCCCCATCTGCCTTAAGCAAAGTACTAAGTATACGAATCGTTGTTGTCTTACCGGCTCCGTTCGGACCCAAAAGAGCCAATATTGTACCTTTCTTTACTTTTAAGTTAACCCCGTCAAGAACCTTGTTGCCCTGAAAAGATTTGCTTATATTACATAATTGTATTGCGAATGTTTCGGTCATATATTGCCTATAATTAAGATATCTTAAGGATTATAACACACCACGGCA
Source organism: Candidatus Doudnabacteria bacterium (assembly GCA_016788665.1). Taxonomy (GTDB): domain Bacteria; phylum Patescibacteriota; class Doudnabacteria; order UBA920; family UBA920; genus JAEUSF01. Next base: position 64,075 of record JAEUSF010000005.1, read on the forward strand.
TTCTCCAATAAAAAATTAATTTTAAGTTAATTTAGACAAGGTATTCTTAATATATAATTTATTTATGCAGCTTAAGCCCATTGACGAAGAAAGACTAAAGAAATACTATAACCAAGCCTTGAGCAAAAACGGACCCGCCAGCGTCCGCTCTTTGCACTGGGTGCAAAAAGAACACCAAATAATTCGTTTTGAAATCTTAAGCAAGATCGGTAATCTAAACAACTGTACAGTACTCGACGCCGGCTGCGGTTTGGGTGACTTATTTTTTTTCCTGACTAAACAATACAAACAAGTTAACTATACGGGGATAGACATACTTCCAGAAATGATAGAAGCAGCCAAAAATAAATACCCTGCTGCAGAATTTATGAATTTGGGCATACACAACTTAAAAAATAAATACGATTACATACTTGCATCAGGAGCGCTAAGTTTTGCCTTAACAGAAGGCAAAAGCCACTATTACAACTTAATTCAAACCATGTTTAAAATGTCCAACAAAGGGGTTGCATTCAATGTTTTAAACGCGGACTATGTAAAATGTAATGAAACATTTTTTTCCTATAGTAAAAAAGAAATAAGTTCAGTCTGCGAAAAGCTCACTCCCCATTTCAGAATTGTATCAGGCTACGAACTAGCGGATTTTTCTGTGTATATGTATAAAAACAACCCCAAATAAAATGACCCGGCTCTAATTTAAACTTTTATTTGCAACAAAAAATTATGCCTGATAACCCTGAGCCCAGCAATAACAAAAAACTATATACGAAGATTGGAATATTTGCCTTAAGCAGCATAATTCTCTTTACAGTGATCTACTTCTTTTTGATTAGAGATACGACTCCAACAAAAAACGACAACATGAGCGCCACGGACATTCAAAATTTATTTAGCCCACCAACCCCCTTTCTGCCTCAGACTTCTACCCAAACACCACCTTCCCCATTTACCCCCACCCACTCCACTGGCCCAGAAAAGTTGGACGCCAGGGGTTTAACTCCACAAAACCTTAATAGTCCCACCCCTTCAAACCAAACCTACATAAACCAGGTGTTAGGTTTTAAAATAAATTTACACGGGCAGTGGGAGCAGTCTGTTGGCTCCGACAACTCCATATTTTTAAATGATGAACAAAATCGTATAATAAATATACAGTCTTACCCTGCCCCACCCGAAGGAATCGGGCTAATTAAGCACCAGCTTGAAAACAGCCCATCGATACAAAAAACAAACGAAACAAGCTTTAGCGAACTCCCGGCAATCAGCTTCTTAACTCAAGCCCAAAATCAAGGAATTGCATTCATAAAAAATAACACGCTCTTCTATATATTTGGAGTCAATTATTTGGAAATTAATAGCTTTTCATTTCTCCAATAAATAACTGCCTCTGGTAAAAATTTTAAAGTCCTGTTCTTTTGCAAGAACAGGACTTTAAAAAAAATAATTTAATTTCCACTTTTCTCTCCTGTCCCCGACCCACCCATATTTCCCCCTCCGGAGGAGTTACGCTTATTGTCAGACCCGCCTTCTACTGCATCCATATTTTGAATATTCATAATTTTCACCCCCTTCCAACTTTAATTAATTTGTATTAATTCGCCATCGGAGAAACTTCCACCGCCTCATACTGCGTACGATCCAAAGTCAAATTACGCACCTGTTTTGAACTCGACTTCTTACCTCTCTTTCCTGAACGCGCCTCCAATACAACCAGACTAGAACGGCTGTGGAGCAACCGGTCAAAATGCGATTTATTACTTAACAGGTCACTTAAAGAAAAATGGTTAGACATTTTTAAATCCTTTCTTTAAAATTCCAAACTTATTTTGAATGGAATGGGTTTTAGTTAATTTTTATAAACACATAACACCCTACTGAGGAACTTTATCAATTGTAAGTGAATGCTAAATTAATTCCGCATCTAAATTTAAAGGGCGTCCCCATCCTAGGCGGGGACGCCCTTTAAATTCCTGGCTTCAAAAATTTTTCCTCTTTCATTCAGCAGAAATTTTAAATGAAAAGTCCATCTCATATAAATATTTGCTTATTAATTTTATTCTACTAAACATATATCCATATTTTCTTCGCCACTCGTGCTTATTTACTCCTTTATGTCTTAAACGAGACTACCTCAGACTTACTCAAATCTTTATAATAAAATTATATTTTAATTAGTCGTACTTAACGTACTTATTTAATATCAGGTTGGAGTTAAAATAAAATTAAAAAAACGGGACTAGGGGGCCCCGTTTTTTTAAAACCACTACTATATATACTTTTTTATCGACCGTTCTATTTTTTTTATTTCCTGGTCAATACTTTTTAACCTCTGCTTTTGCACCAAGCTTATTTTGGTATTTTGCAAAATTAACTGACAATTACCTTTTAAAACTGTTAAGCTATTCCCCAACTCATGAAGAAAACTAAAAAATTTTTCTTGCTGGGATTCATTACTACTGATTGATTTGAATTTTTTCTTTTGCATTAATTTTTTGAAAAGCCAAAGGATCCTTTATTTTATAACCAGTACCATGTACGGTTACAATCATTGGGTCTGTCAGGCCGCTATTAATTTTTGACCTTAACCTACTCATATATACATCTATAATATTGCTTTTCACATAATTAAACCCCCACACATGCTCATTTATCATTATACGACTACAAACCACTCCTGGATGCCTCATTAAATACTCTAAAATTCTATACTCTTTGCTAGTAAGTTTTATTGACTGTTCTCCACGATATACTTCGTGGGTAGCAGTATCTAAAACCAAATTACCCACAGCCAACTTTTGGCTTTTCAGTTCCGCACCTCTACGAGTCAAAGCTCTAATTCGGGCTAAAAATTCGTTTAAGTCAAACGGCTTTACCAAATAATCGTCCGCACCTTCGTTCAAAGCCTGAACTTTATCGTCCGTCATCCGACGGGCAGTTAACATTAAAATAGGCATTTTAAGCCCTAAAGATCTTAGTTCCCTGCATACCTCGAACCCATTTTTACCTGGCAGCATAATGTCCAAGACCATAAGGTCATAATCATTAACACTTGCCTTTTTTAAAGCATCATCCCCAGTTCGCGCAACCTCCACGGTATAATGCTCTTTTTCTAACGCCTGTTCAACAAACTCTGCAATTTTTTGGTCGTCCTCGGCCAATAAAATAACCATATTTTTAGTTTTCTTTGGCTGTAGAAAACAGCCTTTAATTAAAGTATTTTATTGCCTAAATTCTATATCAATAATATTAAAGATTCATTAATATATTTTAGCTTTATATAAGCTAATTTATTAGAATGACATTATAATCATCTTAATATTTACTTCAGACTACTAACTTATAATACCTGACACAGAAGTTCTTGGCTAAAAAATTAACGGCACTAACAATGATAAACATACATAATTCCTCCAATTTACATACCTATTCGGGACTCAAAATCCTGAAAAGTAAGAGCATTCTTAGTAATACGAATGGCAAATTATTTAGGATGCTATTGTTTATAGAATAAACATAAGGAGAAAACTATGGACTTTATTTTACTCATGCTTTTAGGAGGGTTGGCTGGCTGGATAGCTTCGCTGATTCTAAAAACCAATTCAGGACAAGGGATATTTATGGACATTATTCTCGGTATAATCGGAGCTATTGTTGGCGGACTTATCATGAACCTATTCGATCAACCTGGTTTAACAGGCTTTAACCTTTATAGCTTATTTGTTGCTATTTTAGGAGCTCTAATTTTAATATGGATTGGCCGTGCCATTACAAGTAGCGGAGGAAGCTTGAATCTGCCCAAATAAGATTTTAATGAATCCCTATTATTTAACTCTACTATTAGGTATAATTACAGACACTACTTAAGGAGGGCTCATGAATCTTATGAGCCTATTTGGAGGGGCTTCCGAAGGAAGCTACCTGTCTCTCTGCACCCGTCCTGCTAGCTGTAACGGAAAAGGGAAATGGTGCTACAAAACATTTTGGCCAACTCTCCTGAGATGGATGTGTCTTACATAGACCCCAGACTCCGGGAACACTGGAATAGAAAGCTGAAACGGGCAAACGCCCTAGCGCCAATGAGCAGCCTCAAAAAAGGAGAGGTAACGACTGAAAGTTACCAAATCGAAAGCGAGAAGTTAGGAAGACTGGGCGCTGCTCAGGTCGAGAACGAGATCGACCTTCTGGATAAAAGCGTATCCACGTTGGGCAAGCAAATTATAACGTTAGGCATTGGGCTTATGCGAGACTGGGGCTTTGTAAAAAAAGCAAACCAGTTAGGCATGAGCATACTGGCCCTCGACGTATCAGACTATGCTTGCGAAATGGCGGACCGTTTTTTTGCTTCACAGGTTCTTCCACCAGGAGTGGAGAACCGCGTTATGCAAATGGATGTTAACCAGAGATTAGGGTCACACTGCGGCATCGAATTCCTGGAACCCAAAAAAACCTTTATAATATATGCGGCACAATTCCTGCAGGTGCTGCAGGGGAAGCATAGAGGCGAAGACAGAGCCAAAAGGCTGCTGTTTGGCCTCTCCAAATTTTTGGAATTCGAACACAGACGGGTGGTGATGGTCCACCTGCTACCCGAAGACAATTCTCACAGAAAAGCCTCGAGGCTCGGGGAAAGCATTATGTACCCCTTGGAGTATATACTCCCCCCCTTGAGTGGGTCGCTTCAGACCCGCCGAATAGAAGCCTTAAGAATGCAGAAAGGGATGTTTTACGACGACACATACTCCGCTTTCACGATCGTGAAGCGATAATAAAGTCAGACGAAAAAACATCCCATTTTTTTTAAATATGCTATCAGAACAAATTGCCCTACTAAATAACACCACACTGGAATCTTTAGCCGAAAAAGACAGGTTAATTATCGTAAAAAATTTTACAGAAATTGGTTTACAGATACTAAAGGCAGATTTTGCCTTTGCCTGGTGGAAATCGGATAACACAAAAAAATACAGCTTGGCTTACAAAACCCCAAACACACCTTACGTACCAAACCCTCCCAGAAAACGTGGAGGCAACTATAGAGTACAAAAAAGTAAAAAACCACTTTATATTTCCGACACCTCGCAAGAAACTTATTCTAAAAAATACGATATTAGTTCCTACATGAAAAGTTATTGCATTGTCCCTATTTTTTTTAAAAAACACAATTATGGAAATGTTATTTTTTGTTTTAGAAGAAAAATAAGTTTTTCTACAGAAAAAAAAACCCTCTGTGCATCTATCGGACATTCCTTAGCGCAAACCATAACTATACACAGGCTCTATTCCAACTTAAAAGATTTTAAGAACCGACTAGACCATACGCTTGATGCGGTTTTTATTTTTGACCCCGTAACTTACAGAATTGAGTATTCTAACCTGGGAACCGTCAGACAACTAGGTTATTCGAGCAAAGAAATATGCAAGAAAACCATTATCGACCTTCAACCAAATGTTGACATTGCCAAATTCCGTAAACTCATCGCTCCTTTAATATGGAAAAAAAGAGATTCTATAACTTTTGAGACAACACTAAAAACCAGCAAAGGTAAAAATATACCGGTAGAATTATTCATTCAACTAAGCAGTTCCTTAGACGGGCCCAGGAAATTTTTAAGCATTGTACACAATCTTACCCAAAGAAAAAAAGTTGAAATGGAGTCACAAAAACTCCTGCGGCAAAAAGACCAATTTTTTAGCATAGCTAGTCACGAGTTAAAAACTCCCGTTACCACCATAAAAGGTTTTTCCCAAATGCTCAGCGAAAAACTAAAAAATATAAAAGACGAGGAGTCACGCTATTTCTTGGGTAAAATAAACAATCAGGTGGAAAAAATTGACCACCTAATAAATGACCTGCTCGACGTGTCCAGAATAGAAACCGGCAAATTAAAATTTGATACCAAGGAACTAAACTTAAACAGCTTAGTCCACAACCTGGTAGAAAATTTTCAATATATCGTTACTTCACACTCGATTTCATTTTCGAGCGAAGGTAATTTCTGGATCGAAGGCGACAATCAAAGAATTGAGCAAGTTATAACAAACCTCATAACCAATGCGGTCAAATATTCCCCTCCGGATTCAAAAATAATTATTAACCTTAAAGCTGTAAACAAACAAGCTTGCATTGAGGTAGAAGATTTTGGGTTCGGAATTTCCGAACACGACCAAGAAAAAGTTTTTCACCGCTTTTTCCAAAGCAAGCACAAAAACCACAAAATTTACCCTGGCTTAGGGCTTGGACTTTATATTGCCAGGACAATTGTTAAACATCATGGAGGCGAATTAAGTTTTATAAGCAAAAAAACTGGCGGAACTATTTTCTCTATAAACATTCCTTATACCAAATGCCAATTAGAAAACGCAGTAAGTTAATACTCATTTCGGAAGATGACCCAGACATTAGCGAGCTTTTAGAAACCATACTGGAATCCAATGGTTATGAAACTCGGGTATGCATGGACGGACACGAAACCGAAAATCAAGCAAAAAAACTCTTGCCTGATTTGATAATTATGGACTTGTGGCTTCCAGGCATAGACGGCACAACATTAACTAAAAAATTAAAGGCTAAAAATTCAACAAAAAATATACCTATACTTATAGTTTCGGCACAAAACCACCTGGAAAAAATTGTAAAACAAACCCGAGCAGATGGATTTTTACCAAAACCTTTTGACCTACAAGCGCTGCTAAGCCTAGTAAAAAAACATTTAGCAAAATGAAAACCCCAAGGTATTAAACCTCGGGGTTTTCTCTACTTCTCTATATTTATACTCGCCGCGCCTCCACCATCGCAAGTTAAATTATATGCCCCCTCCTGACCTATGTACGCCAAAGCATAATCATAACCCTTTATAACATAAGTCTGACCAGCTACTTTTACAGCATGGGCAATAGAATCACGATTATCTAGCATTAAAGCCGTATTGCGCTTCAAAGAAAGGCTTCCCGGGCTTCCATTACAGTTGGCAAACTGAATGCGGAAGGGATATTTTTTTATCGCCTCGCCATAATTCAGTTTTTTTGCTCCGCTTACCACCCCTTTTAAAACCTGACTTGTAACAGGCGGTGCAATTTCTGCATTTGCTTTTTCAACGCCGCCCGGCATTGCCTGTTCTGCTAAGGGCACTGGCAATTTTTCAGAAGGTTCCTTAGAACGCCACAGAAAACCCACCAACACTACCGCAACGGTAATTATAAACGCAATTACAATTTTTCCTACTTTCTCCATAAATTTGAAATTCTATTTATTATGTTCCCATTATAGCTTACTTTGTTACCAAAACCCAAAAACTCCGTATAACCTATGTAACTCTATATTCGTTTGAGGTCAAAAATAAATCTGATATGATAGATATAAAGCAAATACCTTAAAACTTTATGAACTCAAACGAACAAGAAACCATCCGCCTTTGCCAAAGCGGCCAGACAGAACACTTTACAGCGCTCTACGAAATTTACGTGGAAAAAATTTATAAATTTTTATACTTCAGAACCTTCCACAAAGCCACAGCCGAAGACCTGACCAGCGAAGTCTTTTATAAGGCCCTGGACAAAATTAACAGCTTCGACTCTAAGAAAGGTCAGTTCTCTACCTGGCTATATCAAATTGCTAAAAATTCACTAACCGACCACTTTAGAAAGAACCGAGAGCACCTAGACATAGAAGCTGCCTGGGATATAAGTTCGACCGAAAGCATAAGCAATGACACAGAAAATAGAATCGCTCTCGAAACTGTTCAAAAATATTTATCTGGTCTAGACCCCAGACAAAGGCAGATTGTAATTATGCGCGTTTGGGACGGACTATCTTACAAAGAAATATCTGAGCTACTAAAAATTAGCGAAGCAAACGCAAAAATGATTTTCTCCAGGACTTTAAACAAACTCCAGGCGGACATAGGCATAAGTATTATAACTATAATTTTAGTCCTTATTAATTATAACCAACAGCTTTAGTTATTATAAATAAAATTTATGGAAAATATAGAGAAAATTTTACAAGAACTCTATCAATTGGACCCCGGTTTAAAAACCAACGAAGTGAATTTAAAGAAAATTTTAGCAGAAATTATTCAAAGCCAGCCCACAGTAGAAATTGATCCGGTTTTTATAAGCCGTTTAAAACTTGAACTTTCAAAAAAGGCAAATGTAAAAACCAAGGAATTTAACTGGAGAAAGTACTTTAAAAGTTTTAACCTAGTTTATCCAGCTGCAGCCTTCGCAGTTGTAGCAATAATCTTCGTGAGTTTTAGGTCGGGACAAAATAACATAACCGAAAAAAAATACCAAACCGCAGAACAACCTACCGACAGCTTTTCAGCTTTGAATCTTGAGCAACAAAAAGAGCAAGGAAAAAACCTATTGGCTTTTACCTCAAAAGATGACTTTATAAAATTCCTAGAAAACGGCCAGGGCACAACCTCTTCTTACGGACGAGGAGGTGGAATGGGCACAACAGCGAGCGCTCCAATGGCGACTGACTCTTTCGCAAATGCGGAAAATAAAATGGCTCTGCCAGTTGCAGAACAAAATTCAAGCGAAAACAGATACTCTTCTACCAATGTGCAAGTTTCCGGCATAGACGAACCTGATATAGTTAAAACCGACGGTGAAAATTTATTTATTTCAGAAGAAAGCCCCTACTATTTCTACGACGCACAGCCAATGCCAATGGGAACCATTGAAAATGGACGCGCCTTTTCCACAGACGAAGCTAAATTCGCTCCTACTTATATTCAACCATCTCAAACGACCAATGTTATAAAGGCCTTCCCTGCGGAAGAGCTTAAAAAAATCGGTAAAATCGACAAACAAGGTAACTTGCTTTTAACCAACAACGTTTTAGTTATTTTTACCTATACAGGTATATATGGCTACGACGTAAAAAACGCAGAAAATCCCAAAGAATTATGGTACCTAAAATACGAAAACAACAGCCAACTTGTGTCCGCACGGCTTAAAGGCGGAAGGGTTTATTTCGTCACTCAAAACGCCATTAACTTTACCGAACCTTGCCCAATAAGACCTCTTTCCTTAAATGGTAAAACCCTGGAAATCTCCTGTCCGAATATTTATCACCCAATTGCCCCAATCTCCGACTCCGTTACCTATAATACTTTTGACTTAGACCCAAAAAATGGTGAGGTAAAGAATAAAATTTCTATTGTCGGCTCTTATGCTTCCACAATTTATATGTCAGAAGAAAACCTGTATTTAACATATGGAATTTCGCCGGACAGCTTAGCCTTAATGATAGATTTTATTGGAAACTACGCCAAAGACTTATTCCCCGGCCCTTTACTAGATAAACTTACTAAGCTCCAGACATACGATATTTCCAACAGTTCTAAAGTTAACGAAATGGCCCAAATTCTGGAAAAATACTACCAAGGACTAAACTCGGACGAGCGCCTTAAAAAAGAAAATGAAGTTTCCAATAAAATGAGCGCGTATGCAAAACAGAACCAGAGAAAACTTTACTCCACCGGTATTGCTAAAATAAAACTTAATAATTTAAGTTTGGAAAAAACCGGACAAATCCCAGGCACGCTTTTAAATCAGTTTTCTCTGGATGAATACCAAGGTAATTTAAGAGTCGCTTCAACCATTGGCAACAGCGGTTTTTGGTGGGGTTACGGCTTTAATGCCAATATTGAAAGTGTAAATGACCTATACATTTTAAATGGCAATTTGGATACTATTTCCAATATTTCTGACCTAGGCAAAAATGAAACCATTTACTCCGTACGTTTTGTTAATGACAAAGCCTACGTGGTAACTTTTAGACAAACCGATCCGTTTTACGTACTGGACTTAAAAGACCCAAAAAACCCTAAAACCGCGGGCGAATTAAAAATCCCTGGCTTTAGCTCTTATCTGCACCCATTAGAAGAAAATTTAATTTTAGGAATTGGTCAAGAAAACGGGCAAGTTAAACTTTCCTTGTTCGATGTTTCAAACCCACAAAATCCAAAAGAAGCGGATAAATACCTACTTAAAGAATATTGGTCTGAAGCCCAAAACAACCACCATGCATTCCTGCAAGACCCCAAGCACGGCATATTCTTTTTACCAGCCGGAGGCAACGGATATATCTTCTCCTATAAAAATACCAAACTAGGTTTAGAGAAAGCCATCTCTTCTCTTTCAGCCAAACGCGCAATATTTATAGAAGATATGTTGTATGTTATTGGCAACCAAAAAATTTCTGTTTTAGACGAAAAAACTTGGGAAAAAGTGAAAGAAATTAGTTACTAACTAGTAGCAAGCCTTTCAACCACAAGCTCAAGCCCGAAAGGTAGCAGATAGCAAAAAAACAGTCCTCTTAAACAAGGACTGTTTTTTTTGACAATTAAAATTTTCGCAACCCACTCATCCTGCCGACTAATTCGGGATAAATAACCGTCATTTTCGATACTCACCGCACTCAAATATTCCCCTTACCTACCGCCTCACTTATATTTTTAAAACCGTCCCGCTTTAAGAGCTCAACTACCCCGCTATTTATTTCAGAAATGACCTGTGGCCCTTGGTACACCATACCAGTGACAAGCTGCAAAAGTGACGCGCCTAGAAGAATTTTTTTATAAGCATCTTCGGGGGTAAATATTCCACCACAGCCAATAAGTATTTTTTTTCCAATTGTGTATTGGTAAACATACGCAAGCAGCCTGTTAGACTCTTCAAATACAGCTTTTCCGGAAAACCCGCCCTTGCCTTCATGACCAGACTTATTTGCCTTAGTTAAATTAGAGCACACAAAACCGTCGACCGGATATTTTAAGCATACATTTAAAATACTGTCTAAATTTTCATTAGCCAAATCGGGCGAAAGTTTTACAAACACCGGCTTAGTTTTTGGTACAGAAAAAATTGCCTTGAGTAAAACTTCCAAATTTTCCGCTCTGGCAAAAATTGGAAAATCTTCGCAGGTATTTGGACAACTTATGTTTATGGTTACATAACTACCCAAGTCGTTAAGCTTTTTATAAGTATACAAGTAGTCCTCTACTCCATTTTCCACTACTGATGTTTTGGGGTTGTTGGTTTTTGCAATACTTATACCAACAGGAAATTCTGTTTTGATACTTTTTAAATGATTATAAACACTGTCCGCTCCGCTACTTTTAAGCCCGTAGTTCACCCTTAAAGCTTTTTGTTCGGGCAGCCTGTATAATCTTTTACCGCTATTACCCTCGTACCGTTCTTTTGTTATAGAACCAACCTCTTCAAAACCAAAACCAACTTTAGGTAGAATACTTACTAACTTAGCTTCTTTGTCAAAACCCGCAGCCAAACCAACCGGATTTTTAAAATCAATTCCAAGTATGTTTTGTTCAAGCTTTGGGTGCCAATAGTTAAAAGCTAAGGAAGTTAACTCTCTGGTAAGTAAATTACCGCCCAAAAAACTTCCAACTTGCGTCATTTTGTCATGCACCTTTTCCGGATCTTGGGCAAAAAAAACAGGCTTTAGAACATTTCTATATGCCGCTCCTAAAATTTTGTTTCGAATTGTTATCAGGCTATTCATATATTTATTATATGCCTTTTAAAAAACATTGCAAAACTTAACAAAACTAAGTAAAATTACCAGGTAACCATTACTTAAATTCAACCATGAAGAATCAATTCATTACCATTGGCCTTATGCAAACAAAAGTTTCGCCAGATATAAAAGCCAATGTTGAAAAAACTTTAAAGATGATTGCCGAGGCGGCAAAAAAAGGCGCAAGAATTATTGCCATGCAGGAGCTATTTCAGACTCCGTATTTTCCCCAATGGGAAAAACAGAAGAAAGACGACTTTGCCGAAAGCCTAAACGGCTATACAGTAAGCGAAATGCAAAAGGCTGCCAAAAAGTTTAAAGTAACTTTAGTTGTGCCTATTTACGAACGCAAAGCTGGCAAATACTTAAATACAGCAATTATCGTAACCAAAGAAGGTAAAATTGCAGGGCAATACCATAAAGTCCATATCCCCCACGACCCAGGCTTTTACGAAAAAGAATATTTTGAACATGGACAGGAAGGCTATAAAATTTTTACCGCCGAGGGTGTAAAGTTTGCTGTATTAATTTGCTACGACCAATGGTTCCCGGAAGCTGCCAGGGAGGCCAGGCTTGCAGGAGCACAAATTATTTTTTACCCAACCGCCATAGGGCACATAGTCAACTACAACGCCGAAGGTGACTGGCACGACGCCTGGGAAACCATTCAAAGGAGCCATGCTATTGCCAACAGCGTCTATGTAGCAGCTATTAACCGCACTGGCCGAGAAGGCAAAATGCAGTTTTGGGGACAGTCTTTTATTTCTGACCCCTTTGGAAAAATTTTAAAACGCGCTTCCGAAGACAAAGAAGAAGTTATTGTACAAAAACTCGACCTAGAAAGAAATGAATTCTACAGTGAGGGCTGGGGTTTTCTTAGAAACCGAAGACCTGACACCTACAAAAATTTGGTGAGCGATAAACTCATAAAAAAATCCAAGACTCTACAAAATGTTGCGCATTATAAGCAAATGAAAAAAGCGCTTGAAAAATAACTCCGATCCTAATCTACAGATATTATTCGAATCTACCTGCCCGACTTTGCTACGTCTAGAAAATTTTTAATAATATAGCTATGTCGTGACGGGCGGGCGCATAACTGCAAATAAGCAGCATAGGTAGATATCTGTAGATTCGGATTGCGGCTCCCGCAAATCCGGATCGGAATAATAATTACTATGCCTAACCATATCTTTCCTGCCGAATGGGAAAAACACTCTGCTGTCTGGCTTGCCTGGCAACATGACGAAATATCTTTTCCTGGGCGCGTCGAAAAAGTTGAAAATTCTATGACCGAGTTTATAAAAGCCGTACACACCAGTGAAATGGTGAATCTTTTGGTATTGGACGAAAAAATGAAAGAAAAAGCACAAACTAAACTTAAAAGTGCGGGTGTAGACTTATTGCGAGTAAACTTTAAAATAACCGAATACATGGATGCCTGGATGCGCGACACCGGAGTTTTATTTGTCCGTATTATCCCTCTCCCTTCTGGGGAGAGGCTCGGTGAGGGTGCCCCCCTTGCCATAGCAAGTTTTACCTTTAACATTTGGGGTAACAAGTTTCCAGACCTAGAAATAGACAAGCAAATCCCGGAAAAAGTTTCTAGCTGGACAAACCTTCCTCTCATAAAATCTGATATTGTACTTGAAGGCGGAAGCTTAGACGTAAACGGGGAAGGTCTTTGCCTCACCACAGAACAATGTCTTTTAAACGAAAACCGAAACCCTGGAAGAAGCAAGGAAGACGTTGAAAAAGAATTAGAACGACTACTTGGAGTAAAAAAAACTATTTGGCTAAAAAAAGGTTTGGTAAACGACCATACCGACGGACACATAGACGAAATTGCCAGGTTTGTAAGTCCTGACACCGTTGTAGTTGCCTATGAAGAAAACGAAAAAAAAGAGAATTATAAAATTCTAAATGAAAATTACGAGCAGCTTTTAAAAGAGACAAATTTAAACGGCAAAGCCTTAAACGTTGTAAAGCTACCCATCCCTCATGTACAGTTTAAAGACGCACCTGCTGGCAACGTAGCCGGAAGCATTGCCCCGGTTTCTTACACAAATTTTTATATAGGCAACGAAGTTGTAGTTGTTCCGGTTTTTGAAGACGTCAACGACCAAAAAGCCTTAAAAATTATTCAAGATTTATTCCCTACCCGTAAAGTCGTCCCGCTTCATAGCTTAGACTTAGCCTATGGCGGTGGTGGAATACATTGCCTTACACAGCAACAACCGACTTAAGAGAGAACCAGGAATCAGGAGGTAGAATTTAAGAAAATACTTTGACACAGGCAAGATATCTGTTAAAATTATTTTGTAATTAATCCCGCCGAACAACGCTAACAAATGAAACGCCGAAAGTACGCTGAAGCTTAAACCCAGCGATTAATCAGCGTACAAATCCGCGTGTAATCAGCGGCCAATAAATATGGACAAGAAAAAAATTGGTAAACTTTCCAAAAGTTTACAAAAACTTATAGAAGAAGAACGCCCAGTGCAAATGGGTACTTTGAGCACTCATATAAAAGCCGCTGGAAAACCAGTTACCGCTTTTGCGGAAAGAACCCTAAACCACCTAAACGGCGGCTCCACTTTGCAAGCCGCTTTATGGCTAAAAGAGCACTTAAAGCGCGGCGGTAAAATAATGGTTACGCTTTCTGGTGCTTTGTCGTCTTTTCAGGTTGGAGTTATGCTGGCAGAGCTTATAAGAAAAGACAAAGTGCATATAGTTTCTGCTACTGGCGCTAACCACGAAGAGTCTTACTATCGCTATGTGGCCCACTCCCACTATGCCTACATTCCCCGCTATACAGAGCTTACCCCGGAACAGGAGGCAGAACTTAGGGACGCGGGACTCCGCCGTATTACCGACACCTTTTTACCGGAAGACGAGAGCGTACGCATAATGGAACCGCATTTACTAAAAATGTGGCAGGAAGCCGAAAAGAAAAAAGAAAGATACTTCCCGCATGAATATTTTAGAAGACTTTATACCGAAAAACTTATTAAGCCAGACAAAAAAGCAAACCCGCAAGATTCGTGGACCCATGCCGCTTTTGAAAAAAATATTCCCATTATAGTTCCAGGTTTTGAAGACTCCACCATGGGCAATATTTTTGCTTCTTACACCTACAATGGCCCGCACAAGAAAAAAGGCGATATTATGCTCGACGGCAATGTAATGAAAAACGGCCTTGAATATTTCCACTACATGTACGACTGGTACATGAAGGAGTCTAAAGACGCTCCTATTGCCTTCCTGCAGCTTGGCGGTGGTATTGCAGCTGACTTCCCTATTTGCGTAGTACCATCCATTAAACACGACTTAAAACTCCACAAAGTTCGCGACTGGGCAGGCTTTATAGAAATTGGCTCTTCGCCAATGTCATACGGTTCTTACTCTGGTGCTGGCGGTAAAGAAAAAATTACTTGGGACAAACTTTCCACTTCCAGTTACTACCAAATTATCCAAAGCGATGTTACAGTTGCATTTCCATGGATAGCTGCGGTGTTGTTAGATTTATAGGCAAGCTAGTAGAAAGTAACCAGAAACAGATGACCGTCATTCTCTTAAAGGAGAATGACGGTCATCTTATATAAATTAGCTTGTGCTAGTATGAAGTAGTTAGTAGCCCAACATAATTTCAATGGTTACCTTTGTTTACTTTTTTTAGCTACTCGCTACCAGCTACAAGCTATGTAAACTTCCCCACTCTCGTCCTTTTCAACCCAAACAACACCCCGCCGACCCCGAGCATTTTTCCTAAGTCGTGGGCAATGCTACGTATATATGTACCGGAACCGACAGATAACTTTAAATTTATTATTTGATACTTTTCTGAAAATAGATTTATTGAAACAGAGTGCGTCACCCTCCCCTTACCCCTCCCCTCCAGGGCGGGGAATAAAATCAACTTTTCCCAGGCTTTCAAAATTTCCTCTTGTCTAAAATCCCCTTTGACTTTTTTTATATTAGTTTGAATGTATTT
>JAEUSF010000006.1:0-3874 GCA_016788665.1 Candidatus Doudnabacteria bacterium
TCTTTCTAATAGTATTCGGCCATAACCCCTAAAGCCGTGCCCGCTGTTTACGGGATACGGAAAAAAACATATGCAAAGAACACATAGTATAGAAACCACCCAAAAAGTCGGGCAAGAGGTATCTCTTTTGGGCTGGGTCAATTCACGGCGCGATCATGGCGGCGTGATTTTTATTGACTTAAGAGACCACACCGGACTTATACAATTAGCCATTCACCCAGAAGCAGCAGAGGCTTTTAAGGTCGCCGAGAAAGTCCGCGACGAGTTTGTGGTAAAAGCTACCGGTAAAGTTGTCGAACGCACTCAGGAAACCAAAAATCCTAACCTGGACACAGGCAGTGTAGAAATTTTAATTTTTAATTTTGAAATCTTAAATTCCTCGAAGCCTCTTCCTTTCCCGGTTGCCCATGGCCACGGCGAGCAACAAACTGTGAACGAAGATTCCAGACTCACTTACAGATTTTTAGACTTACGCCGAGAAAAAATGCAAAAAATGATACGCCTAAAAGACGAATTCATTACACATGTTCGTACTTACATGCATGGACGCGGTTTTACCGAAGTTACCACACCAATTTTAACCAGCTCTTCTCCGGAAGGCGCTCGCGACTACCTGGTTCCGTCCCGCATACACCCAGGCAAATTTTTTGCTCTGCCGCAGGCACCTCAGCAGTTTAAGCAACTCCTAATGGTAGGCGGCTTGCCAAAATACTTTCAAATAGCTCCCTGCTTTAGAGATGAAGACCCTCGAGCCGACAGACACCCGGGTGAATTCTACCAACTCGACATGGAAGTAGCATTTGCTCAAAATGGCGAAACCATTTGGAACGAAATGGAACCGCTAGTTATAAAACTCACAGAAGAATTTGCCGGTAAAAAATGCTTAAACAAACCCTTCCCACGCATCCCGTACCGTGAAGCTATTGAGCTTTATGGCAGCGACAAACCGGACCTCCGCTTTAACATGCAAATGGTAGATTTAACCGAAGACTTAAAAAATACAGCCTTCAGCGTGTTTGGCAATGCAATAAAAAATGGCGGTGCTGTTAAAGCTATTTGCGCCGAGGGTGGAGCAAGACTAAGTCGCAGCCAAATAGACGAACTCACTGAAATGGTAAAAAAAGAAGGCGCAGGTGGACTTGCGTATATAGTTTACGACACGGATTCCGAAACCACCAACTCTTTAGCAAATGCAAAAAATTTACGATCCCCTATTTTAAAGTTCCTTTCTCCAGAAGAAATTCAAAGCATAATAAACAAAACCAAAGCCGCTCCTGGCGACATTATTTTCTTTGGAGCGGATAGCCGTGATTTGGTAAACAAAGTTTTGGGAAAACTAAGAAACACAATGGGCGACGTACTAGGCCTTAAAGACCCTTCCATTATTGCCTGGGCCTGGATAACTGACTTTCCTATGTACGAACTAACCAAAGAAGGCACCATAGACTTTTCCCACAACCCTTTCTCCATGCCAAAGGGCGGACTTGAAGCTTTAAACACACAGGACCCACTTACCATAAGCGCTGACCAATACGACATAGTTGCTAACGGCTATGAACTTTGCTCCGGAGCCATAAGAAACTACCATCCGGAAACTATGTACAAGGCTTTTGAAATTGTCGGAATAAATAAAGAAACAGTAGACGAAAAATTTGGCGGCATGATTCGCGCATTTGAGTACGGTGCCCCTCCTCACGGCGGATGCGCCTTTGGCATTGACCGCTGGTTCATGCTGCTTATGGACGAACCCAATATTCGCGAAGTTATAGCATTCCCAAAGAACGGCAGCGCGGAAGACTTAATGATGTCTGCCCCAGGCACCGTAGAAGAAAAACAGCTCAAAGAACTCCACATTCGTTTAGACTTACCGAAAGAAAAAGGAATAAGTAAATTAAATAATATTTAGTTTTCAAAAATATGGGAAAATCTATTCTAGAACGCGCTTTTAAAAAGCCCCTTGCAGTTAATTTTGAGTCTTATGACACCGAAACTTTGAAAGGTATGTATGCCGACTACAAGCCGAGCTTTCTAAACCGGTCGGAAGCGGCAAATACGAACAAGAAGTAAGAGCGGCTAAACAAAAAGATTTAGAAGCAATCGGAGAAATTCTTATATCCCGAGAAGTAACTCTTGAGTAATTTGTATACATCTACAAGCATCGGTAGATCTAAATTAAATTTCTGTAGTATGAAACAAAAACCATTTAAAAGTCCAGTCACAACTTTTCTAGACAAGGCAAAAGCCAAATATAAAATTCTTGAACACAAGCTGGTTTATACCGCTCACGATGCGGCTCAGACCACGAAGAAAAAACTTTCCGAAATTGCAAAGGTTGTTTTGGTACGCGCAGATAAAAACTTAGTGCTTATAATATTACCAGCCGGAAAATATGTAGACTTTGGCGGAATTAAGAAAGCTTTAAAAGCCAAAAAGGTAAGCATGGCAACGGAAAAAGATATTGTTAAGTATTTAAAAACTAAAATTGGGCTACTTCACCCGTTTGGCACGCAATATAAACTTCAAACCCTTTTAGACAAGAGTATGACAAAAACAAAAAAACTTATTGCTTCCGCCGGCAGCTACACTCATAGCATTGAAATTTCCCTGAGAGACTTTGAAAAGCTTGAAAACCCGTTGAAAGGAATGTTTAGTAAAAAACATAAGTAATCACAGTCAAACCACAACGAAATACAATAAATTTTCTACACATCCATATTTTCAAAAAAGAAAGCGGCACTGACATCTTTTCAAAAGAAAAGACTCGGTTTTACCCCCCTTTTTTTTAAAGGGAGGGCCAGGGTGGGTTTAAGGGCGCTTTATATGTTCATCTATAACAAAGCACAAACCAAAAACCTTAGAAGAATTTTACGTAAAAGCCAAACATTAGAAGAAAGAAAAGTCTGGAATATTTTAAAAGGAAAAAAAATGTTGGGTTGCAGATTTTTAAGGCAATATGGAGTTAAGAATTATGTTTTAGATTTCTACTGTCCTGAAATTAAACTTGCTATAGAAATAGATGGCGGGCAACACAACAACTCTACAGAAAAACATAAAGATAGCACCAGAACAAATGTGTTAAACTTACTAAATATTAAGGTCATCAGATTTTGGAATAACGAAATAAATAACAACCTCAGCGGAGTATATGAAAAAATTCTTTGCGAAATTAAAAACTTACTGCCAACAACCCCCTCTAACTCCCCCTTTTGAAAAAGGGGAGAAAAAACTCCTATTCATTACTAATCTGTAAAAACCTTCTGTTAACCAAAATATAAAATGCTGACTAAAACCAAACATTTCGAAGGGCCCTTAGACCTTTTGCTTTCGCTTATTGAACAAAGGCAGCTCGACATTACTCAAATTGCTATTGCCGAGGTGACAGAGCAATTTTTGCAGTATCTAAAAACGCTGGAAAAAATTGACCCCACCCTCATGGCCGACTATCTTTCCATTGCGGCCAAGCTTTTGGTTATAAAATCTAAAGCTATATTACCCACTCTGGAAGTTGAAAAAGAAGAAGAGGATTCTGCACTAGACCTTGAAGCACAATTAATTTTGTATAAAAAATTTAAAGAAATTGCAAAATATTTAAAACAACTGGACAACAAGCGTAAACAATCCTGGACAAGAGAAACCACCTTTGAACAAAAAATTAACTTTTTTCCTGACCCTAGCGTAACGACAGCAGAGCTTCATGGAGCAATACTGTCCATATTAATGCAGCTTAAGGAGCTTGATAATTTACCTAAGGCAAAAGTTAAAGAAGCCATATCAATCCAGGCGAAAATAGAAAATTTGAGAGAACATCTTTCCAAGCAGGTAGAAACAAAACTTTCTGACCTTTTAAAAACCGCTAAAAACAAACAAGAAGTTA
>JAEUSF010000006.1:3884-68452 GCA_016788665.1 Candidatus Doudnabacteria bacterium
ATAAACTTTTTGGCACTTTTGGAACTCATAAAACAAAGAATATTCAGCGCTGAACAAGAAACCTTATTTGCAGATGTAATAATTAAGAAAACGAAAACCGACCCGGATATACAGATTTAATACAGATCTACAGACAGAAGACATATATGGATAAAAATATTATTGGTATTTTATTTATTTTTGTAGGGGTCTTATATGGAAGCCTGGCTATTGATTCATTTTACGAACATACTCTAGGCTGGCTGGTCAAACACGACTTTATCCAACCCCCAAAAGTTTTTCAAAACCGAAACAGCCAAAATTCCTTAGGCCGTAAAGCAACTATTTTAATGTATAGTATAATAATGATAGCCGTAGGAATTTTTATTTTAATTAAGAAGTAGTAAGTATTTACTAAGAATTAAGAAGTAAGAATTAGGAATTAAGAGCAGCCACCTCTTACAACTTACAACTTACAACTACCCACTAACTCTCCCATGTCTCTAAAATCACAAATCGAAAGCCTCTTGTTCGTTTCCAGCAAACCGTTAAGCCTAAAAGAAATTGCCAAAATTCTACAAATCCCTGAAAGCGAAGCGAAAACGGCACTTCAAGAACTTTTTACTGACCGCAAAGATTCCGGCATTGTCCTACTAGACAGCAACGACCAATACCAGCTTGCCAGCCATGCGGAAAATACTGCTATAGTTAAAAACTTTCTTAACTCAGAACTCAGGGAAAAACTAACCGAAGCGACAATTGAAGTCCTAGCCATAATTGCCTACAGACAACCCGTCTCAAAAGCCGAAGTCGAAGCCATTAGAGGAGTAAATTCGCAGTATTCAATAAGACATCTGCTCATGAGAGGCCTAATTGAAAAGGTTTCCAACCCTACCGACGCCAGATCTTCCTTATACAAAACCACGACCGAATTCCTCCAGCATCTTGGCCTGAACTCGGTAAACGACCTACCGGAGTTTGAAAAATTAGTCGGACAAATTCAGCTACCAGAAACACCTGCGGTTGCAGAAAACCCAGTTGTCCACCCCCTAGACTCTGCGAAGACAGAATTACCACCAGAAACAACAAA
The DNA here is from genome assembly GCA_016788665.1 of Candidatus Doudnabacteria bacterium. Lineage (GTDB taxonomy): Bacteria > Patescibacteriota > Doudnabacteria > UBA920 > UBA920 > JAEUSF01. The sequence goes on from JAEUSF010000006.1 coordinate 4,954, forward strand.
GCCCTATCAAAGCCAAGATTCTTTAAACACCAAACCTATAGCACAAACAAACGAAACCCCTCTGCCCTCCCCCACTCCAGAAGAACCAAAAGAAGACGAATTCGATGAGGATGACGAGGATGAAGATGAAGACGAAGATGAACAAAAATAGCAAATTAAAACTCCGAAAGCAAAAGCTTTCGGAGTTTTCGATCCTAACAATTTTATACCCGCACCTTCCTACTTCCTACTTAGGCAATTCCCCATACGACTCCCTTGGGCTCGACGGAGTTTCTCGGGGTAAATCCATAAGCTCACAACCGGCGGCCACAAAAAGAAGCAGCGCAAAACTTAAAATTATTTTTTTCATAAATTGCAATATATTACCTAAAAATAACTAAACCACTTTTCAACTCTTTAAAAGCAATGCGGCCCCTACCGCACCAGCGTTTTCCAAATTGGAAACAAAAACTTTAATTTGTATATTTTTGTTTATTAGAAGCTTTTGAGCATATAAAACAGCTGCCTCTAAAAACTTTTCGTGGTTTTTTACTGAAACACTGCCCCCCATAACCACCAATTCAACATCTATTAAATTATATATATTAGCCAAAAGGACTCCAACAATTTTAGCCAGACGCTTATAGTCCGAAGAATCCCTTGCTTTCTGGTAATAATATTCAATAGTATGGTCAGCGTCCATCATAACATGTCCCACTTCGCCCGCACTCCCATGCGAGCCCAAGTATAACTCGTCCATAAAAAATAACGCACCTCCCACACCTGTACCTAAAGTTACAGCAAAAAAATTCTTTAAACTTTTACACTGTCCCAAAACTGCCTCGGCTCTGGCAAAACACTTAGCGTCATTATCCAACCTTACTTTATATTTTGGGAAAAGTTCTTTGAAGTTAAAATTTTCTATAAATCTCAAATTCGGTGAATGTAAAACTGTATAATTTTTACGGTCAACTATACCCGCCATACCTACCCCCAAACCTTCTATTTTCACATTTAAAGAAAGTGTTTCAACCAGTTTTAACAAGCTAGCTTTAAAGCTTGGCAAAGACTTAGGCGTTGGGATCGTTAATGACCGCAACTGCTTTTTTCCATCAAAAAGCACGCCTGTAATTTTTGTCCCGCCTATGTCTAGTCCAATTATGTTCATTTATTTAAATTTAGAATGCAGAATTTAAAATTTATAGTTGCCTACCATTTGTATTCTACGTTTCTAATCACGCATTAGCCCTTTTGCTTTTTCCCAAAATTCCGGATGGTTTTGCTTTTGCTTCATATAGTACCACCATTCTACTCCCCATAAATACTGAGGAGAAAGCCTTGTAGTTTCTGCAACGTCGAGTATTTTTTCAAACTTTTGCATACTCATGGTTTTAAACTGTTCTTCAACAGAAGTATTAAGTATGCCTTTAGTTGTCCATGGCTCTGCCTGTAGTTCAATTATAGCAACTTGTTTACCCGGGTTCAAAAACCTCAAAAATCCCGCCTTAACTCTATAAACCCAAAACGGAATATAGTTAACCCAGTAACGGTTAAGCTTGTCGCTAAATACATATCTGTACAAAGTCGTACCAAATAAGTCGCCTCTCTTTCCGGAGCTTATCCACAGGGAAAGCTCTCCGCTGTCTGTAATTAACACCGGCCTTACGGGATCCAATTTTTTTACTAAAGCAATCTCACTGTCTAAAAGACCCGGATCTGGCTTCGGGCATTCGCCAAAGCTGGCTAGAAAAGGTTCGTTCTCAACCTGCCAAATTTCAACCGCCCGACTATTTTTATACCGCAAAACCACAGTTTCCACAAAAGACAATAAAGCATTTTTTAATTGCTGTTGATTTAAGTTTTTTATCCAAGCTGGGTCATGGCATTCCGGCCATCTGGGCAAACGCCTGCCTACAGACAAAACAATGCTGGTGTCTGTTTTTTCAGCTTCTGCAATCATATAATCCAAATCATCGAAATTAAAGTTCCCAGGTTCCGGCTCAACCTTATTCCAATAAGCGGAAAGCCGAACTTTTTTCACTCCCAAATCGCCCAGCATTTGTTTGTAGACTTCTTTCCAATCCAGTCCTAAATCCATAGCTTGAACCTGGCTAAAAGTTACCCCGTACTCAATTTGTTTGTGGGATCCTGAGTTTAAATACAGTAAAAATAATAAAACAAATAATACAAACAGCCCACTTAAAATTTTGTGATTTTTTATTAATTCAAAAAACATAAGTAAATGAAAGTGTTAAAATCAAAATGAAAAATAACAGTTTAAAATTTTAATTTTTTAATTCTGAATTGTCATTTTGATTTTTAATATTTAATCTTTACACTATAAAATCTAACTTATCTCCTAAACAAACAAAATAATAGTGCCGCCGAAAATTAAACAAATAGCCGCAAATTTCTGCCAAATTACCTTTTTATTTAATTGCTCCTGCAGCAAATGCTGATGTGTATATGACAAAATCAGAGCAAAGAGAAATAAGAATATGTACCTAAATCCCTGTAAACCGTTTACGACAGAAATTTTTGAAAAAACAAGTAAAAAACTTAAAAACACAAAGCTTACCCCGCCTAATATTTGCTTTAAGAAAAAAAGCAAAGATGTCTGTTTCTTTTTTTCCACATTCTTTACTCCCAATATATTTCGGCGGGCAACTGGTAAAGCTAAAAGCAAAACCACTGGCAGAGCAGCGCCCAACCTGTTCCACATAAGGTGGTTAAGCACATTGCCGCCGGTAGCAGAATATTGCCAGACAGCATAATAAATACTCCAAAGCAAAGCGCTTAAAACCTTAAGTAGAATGTGCCTGCTTGAAAACACCTCTTTTTTATAAGCTATTAAAAAAGCTCCAGGCAACAGCAAGCAGAGCGCGGAAAACTCTTTTATACTTAACAAATTAGCGCCAGTGAAAACAGAAACCAACAAGTCGGTTAAAGGCACTACGGCAAAAATAAACGGCACTACGCGGCTGACCTCGCCTTCTGACACAGCTTTAAAAAACAAATACATGGCGACCGAAAAAAGCACGCCGGAAAACACGTCTAACAATATTCGGCTAAAGCCCAACGGCTCATAGACCCAAGGCCAAGCGAGGAGCAAAATAAGCCCCATAACCACCGTAAAAAAAGTGTAAGTCAACGGCCTAATCTTTCTAGCCGAAAGCAGCACCTTGTCCATGACATCAACAACGGAGGAAATGAGATAGAAAAAAATTATTAATAAATATGTCATCTTGTTATACTGGAAATGTTATTGTGATTATCCGATCCGGATATACTAACACCATCCAGATCTGCAGATAAATACAGATACTTTATTTTCTTGTTTCTCTTAAAACTCTATGCGGTTTTATATACCTATCTCTAAAATTATAAATAATACCCAACTCCAAATTTAAGGCTTGTAAGTATACCTGGGTCTGATAATAATCCTGTTTGATTATAAAAGGCTTAGCTTTCATTTCTAGCACAATTTTATCAAAAACTAAAAAGTCCAGTTTATTACCCGTATCTCCCACTATTAACTCCCTCTTATAAACAATATTTTTATTTTTTAGAGCCTTTTCATAAGCATCGCAATATTGTTTCTCCCTTCCAAACCGGCTTATTTGATTCTGCACATTAAAAGCAATCCCATTTAAAATGTAACTCTCTTCTTCAAACAATAACTTATTGTTACTATTTAACATATGTTTATCGGATAAGTAGTCATCCGCAGATCCGGATTGCAGTATCCGTATATCAGGATCGGTGTGCGGACAAAGAAGCATCGGGTTCGTAAACCATCTCATTACTTCCGCATATTTCTCCAAACTTTAAAGCACTATAACGTACTTTACGCTTTAAAAGACCTTCGCGGTCTATTTCTACAAGCCCAAAACGTGGACCAAACCCCATGAGCCACTCGAAGTTGTCGGTCAGGCTCCAGTACAAATAGCCTTTTACATTTACTCCCTGTTTAATGGCTTTGTGAACAAAATACAAATGGTCCTTTATAAACTTTTCTCGCTTTTTGTCATGCCTGTCTGCTATGCCATTCTCGGTTATGTAAACAGGTTTCTTATATTTTTTTAACGACAAAAGTACTCTTTCTAAACCTTCCGGATGTATACCCCAACCCAAGTCCGTCTGCTCGTGACCCGAATGGCTTTTGCGTCTTTTTCCAAGCCAACCCACATGGTGATGAAAATAATAATTGACTCCGACAAAATCACAAAAGTCTATGGTACGGTTTAAAATGTATTCGTTAGCCAAATAATGCGCCAAGTATGTAATTGGCTCGCTAAAAATATTTACCGCTTGAATATCGGACAGGTGAAAAGCCATACTAACAGGCTTTTGAGAATGCATCCTGAGTATTTTATAAGACCGGTTGTGTGCAGAAATTAAATTCTGTAAAACTCTAAAAGATTTAAAAAAACTTTTTTCCTGAGGCGGATACAAACCCAAAAAATACGAGAAAGAAACATAAACTTCAGGCTCGTTAAATGTCAGCCAAAAATCCACCTCTTCGCCAAATCTTTTGGCTATCACTTCAACATAGCGTAAGAAAAATTGAATATTTTCTTTTTTCTCAAACGCCCTTTTTTCAGCAAACCAAACCGGATTAGTATAATGGTGCAAAGTTAAAAATACTTTCAGTCCATTAAACCTGGCGGACTGAAGCATTTTTTCGTAATGGTCTAAAACATGTTGGTCAAACTCCCCTTCTTTGGGCTCTACCCGTGCCCACTCTATGCCAATGCGAATAGAGTTATGGTTTAAACTTTTTGCTAACGCAAAATCTTCTTCGTAACGGTTATAAAAGTCACAAGCTTGTCCGGACATAAAATCTTCAGGTTTCTTACCCGCAGACTCAAGTACCCCTTGGCGCCCCAAACTTTTTTCCCACTTATACCAATCACTGTAAATATTACCCCCTTCGGTTTGGTAAGCGCTATTTGCCGTGCCCCACAAAAATCCTTGGGGAAATTTTAATTTTTGCATGAAAGATTTTTTATTTGTGTTTCAACTTCCAGAGCTCACATTTATCTAAATAATTATACAATAAATCTTTTATATTTACTAATTTTTATTGACAAAAAATAGTATTTAAGGTATAATTTGCAGGCGCTTTTTTCACGATGCGCATACTTCAAATAAGGAGGCACACCAGATGCCTAAGTACAATATTGTTTCGCCCGAGAACCCCGACTGGTTTGTCAGGAGGGTAAACAGTCAACAGGCCGTTGTTAGGGCTAAGCTGCGGCTGGACGTGGAAACCGGAAATGTGGACTACGAGTTTCGCATGTACTACCTCTACCAAGGCAAGCTGTACGAAACTACGTTTGCCACCTGGGAGCAAAAGTCAGGTGGCCTGCCAGGTACGGCTACCACTTACTTTAACTTCCGCCAACCCAGCCACATCACACTGCCCGCCGCCGCAGAATTTGTTACCAACTTTTGGCAAGGCGTCCATAACACACTATGGATGTACGACGCGGAAACTATTACCATCGACAACAAAGGACCGAACGGCTCCTACCGAGTACTCGAAGGCGAAGAGAAAAACCTTGTGCTTTCGAGCCTGCTAAGAGGGCTTGTGAACGAACTCCGACTGCTGCTGCACATGTCGGACAACGACATGCACAAGCATTGCTACCAATACGCAAAGCAGGTGGCCGAAAGCTGCCTTGCCAACCTCTAGCCTACACAAACAACGTCCGACTGTAAAAATTTTAAAACTTTAATCTGGTATTAATATAAACTATTTTTAAAAGAAAAAAGATTCAACGAAGACCCGCGTGCGCCAAATATATCTGCCGCGGGTCTTCTTCACACCTAGAGTTGAAAAAAAACCCTTAAAATGCTAAACTTTCAAAAGTTAACTACTGTATACAATTTGAAATTTGATATTTAAACTTTGATATTTCTATGGCGCTATCGTCTAATGGTTAGGACAGGTGGTTCTCATCCACCAAATCGGGGTTCGATTCCCCGTAGCGCTACCAATTTTAAAAACCCAACCATAAGGTTGGGTTTTTAAAATTGTCCCGAGCGAAGTCGAGGGGCACTAAATTTGTTCCGAGCGCAGGCCCGCTCTGCGGGCTGTAGTCGAGAGACACAAATGTTATAATATAGACATGTTTTACTTTTATCTACTCCGCACTCCCAACAACACCCTGTACACCGGCGTCACAAGTAATCTTAGAGACCGAGAAAACCGTCACAACACTGGCCGCGGTTCAATTTGGACAACTACGCACCACGGCGGAAAAATTGTCTACACCGAAACTTTTCCTACTTTATCTAAAGCCCGCCTCCGAGAAACCCAAGTCAAAAAATGGTCTCGGGTTAAAAAAGAAAATTTGATCAAAATGTCAAAAGTCAAGACTTGATCCCCTGTACTCTACTTTACCAAAGCAAGAAAAGTTTTCCATCCCAACTTCGCTAAAGCTTCTTCGGGCAAGCTGTCTCGACTTGGTCTAAAATGCTTCACCCTCGTGGCGGAGCTTTTCTTTCGTTAACAAAGATCATCTTTGTTTAAAAATAAAAAAAGCCGCAAAGTTCGCGACTTAACAAAGTTAGTCCGTTAAGGACTCCACAATCCCGCCTATAACCGCTCCGCAAGCTTCCAAGGCCGCATCCACCGCTACCTCAAAAACTGTTTCAGCAACAGCCCCAGCAAGGCTCCATCCGGCTTCGCCCAAATCGGTACCGGTTACGGTAGATGGGTTTACAACCGGCGCAACTGCCGGCAAGGCACTTAAGGCTTTACCGACTGCCTTTTTCGGCAGTTTTTTTGCTACCCGAATTTTGAGACTTCCCTTCTTTTTTTGCAGGGTCCCCTCCTTTTCAGCAGTATTATATTTTAAAACAGGGCTTTGTTCAAGCCTAATATAATTTAACAAATTCCAGTAAATAAAAAACCAAGACTTGTTTAAGTTCTTGGTAAAGAAATTTCCGACTCGAGTATCACAAGCACCTTTTTCAGGTACTGGTGGTCTGGGTAGTCTGCCGACAACAGTTTCAGCAAAGGAGCCACCCACGGGTTCAGGCTTTCGGCCAGAATCTGACGAAGGTCAGCTTCGTCCAGCATACAGCCCAGGACCGCCAAAGCAATAGCGGCCGCCTCGTCCAGGTCCGGACAGTAGCTTGCAACTGCCAGCGCAATGGGCGCACCGAGGTGCACAAAAAATATGCCGCCCGCCGGAGTGTATGCACAAAGGCTTGTACACTGATTTTGGTTCTCTGCAACTGCAGCTACCCTCCACTTTGCAGACCCGCTCCAGAGCTGGAGGTCGACGAAGGACCATTTACACTCTGGCGCCATTAAAAGCTCATTTAGCAATGGCGGAGCGTACTTCAACCGGTCCCTGCTTTCACCTCCGGCCGAAACAAGAGTTACGACGCATCCTCTAAAAGGCCTTTTGCGGCCTTCGTTGAATGCGTCGCCGGCTAGCGCCTTTATGACTGAGCGCGCGTAGTTCCGAGTTCTTCCAGAAAGGGACGCCATTTTCGCCCCTCCTTCCTTATTTTGAAATACATTATAATATAGTAATCAAGCTATGTCTATAAACTAAAAAACCCTTATGAATTTAAAGCCAACCAGTTACCCCAAAGAAAACGAACTGCCGAAACTTGTTAGAGACAACATACCAACCCTGTACCAAAAACGAGCTGGCAAAATTGCACAAACTAGAATTGCCAAAAGTGACACTGAGTACTTAAAATACCTGCTAAAAAAAGTTACTGAAGAGGCCACAGAAGTTAAACACTCGCTTAAGCACAATAACCTGCTGGAAGAAATAGCTGACGTTTACGAAGTTATAGAGGCTATACTTAAACTAAAGGGCTGGTCTTTAAAAGATGTAAAAAAGATACAGAATTCAAAACGAGAAAAAAATGGCGGGTTTAACAAACGCATAATTCTGCTCACCAAATAAAATATGGTATAATATATTTATATTAAAAAGTAAAAAGAAACTAAAAATATGAACAAGAAAGTCGCAGCTTTGCTTTCAGGCGTTTTCGCATTAAGCATGGCTATGCCTGCCTTTGCAGCCGAAGGCATGTTAAGAACAAACAGTATGAGAGTAGCCTCCTCCTCTCCAACTACAGTAGACCAAACTCAAGCAATAGCCTGCGTAGGAGCCGCCGTTAGCACCCGAGAAGCAGCTTTAGCTTCAGCCTTCTCTACGCACAGCCAAAGTCTTCAAACAGCCTATACTAACAGAGCTTCCGCTTTAGCCGCCGCTTACAAAAAAACTACCACCAAAGAAGTTAAAGCAGACGTAAAAGCTGCTTGGTCTGCGTTTACCAAAGCAAAGAGAGAAGCTTCCTCTGCTTGGGTTAAGTCTAAGAACACAGCTTGGACAAGCTTTAAAACCTCTGTTAGAGCCTGCAAGTCATCTGTAGCAAACTCTGTCTCTGACTCAGGCAATTCTTCTTCTGAAGCCCAAGGTCAATAAAACTTTAAAAAACCCGTCACTTCAAAGTGACGGGTTTTTTGTAAGTAAAAAAAAGCTTCCTAATAGCTTTAGGAAGCAGAAGCGACTTTAACGCTTGGGTGAATGTTTTGCTGCTCAATTATCCACAAAAGAGAAGTAATAAGGGCATCCAAGCCTGTTACCGCACAGACCCCCCTCACATGTTCACCTACAGTTTCGTAAGCAAAATACAGCGCTCTGGCTTGGTTTATGTCCAAAGCCAAAGCATCGGCGACATTCAGCCCCGGGTCCACACCTTCGCAGACTACCACTTGCACAGTATTCCAAAAAAAACTACTCCAGTCCCCTGTGTGATTGTGTGCAAATACACACTCTACTCCTCTAAAAGCGGAAAAAATCTCGCTCCACAATTTCTTCTCTGCGTCCAAACTCAGGCCCACAATCGCGATTTTCATATTCCTCCGCTCAGGAGGAGATAATACCCTAACTTTACGAATTATGTCAACTAAATATTCCAAATAAAAAAGCGCTGGCAAAAGCCAAACGCTAAAAGTGTACCAAGGTAAAACGAACAAACTTCCTTATCCGGGGCGTAAGTAGGCTTACGTCGTAAAGCCTGATTTTTCCAGTAATCTTGTTTGCACGCCAACAAACTTTGGCGTAGCCCCAAGTTTGGTTGCGAATAACAACGCTCGCGACAAACCCTAAACCCTGCGAAGACCCTCCGCCCTTACAAGCGCTCTTTACAACGACTCTAACATCCCCGGCCTCACGGGCGCATGTCTTCTTACTACGCGCAAGTAGCGCTATCACTCCTTCAGCCACAAGCCTACTAGCCAAACTAAAATCCACCATTGAGGCCTTGTTCTTAAAATACCCCAGCTCTGGCTTCATAACCCTCCTCAAAATTATAACAACCAAGCATTATACAAAACTTTAACCCTTTTTTCAAGCCCAAAATAAAATCCCCGCACCTCTAGGTGTGGGGCATGCAGAATGCAATTATGATTGGCTTTTATTGCTGAAAGAGCCTTCGAGCCGTTTCAACTTTCTCCCTTAGGCCTTCAGTCTCCTTCTCTTTAGCTTGGAGCAAGCTGCGAAGATTTTCGTTCTCCTGAAGCAGATGAGTGACCTGTGCGAGCAGATTCTCCATTGCCTGCTGGGAATCTGCAGTTGCCTTTTTGGCTGCCGTTACAGCTTCGGCAAAAGCCGCCGAGGCACTTTGCGCGAGAACCTGTTCAATTGTCGGGGTGGATGGTTTCGCACCTTTTACCGACCGTGGCATACGAAGCTGAATTCCGCGGCTTTTTTCCAACGTTTTAATCCTGCCGTACAAACTTGCGTCCGAAATACTACTCCTATTAAACCCCATCGAACGGATTTCGCGGATAACATCCCGCTTGCTGCCCATGTGCCGGTCGTAAATGGAGCTCAACCCTGCTAAAACATCTTCGAGCCGGGGCCTGCTCATGACGGCAGGCTTCGGTCCCTCTGTTGTTGGTTGCCCGACGGATGTTTCCGGACTTAGCAAGGCCGGATGCGGTTGTTTTTCATGGGCTTGGTTCAGTCTTTTAGCCCCAGACTGATCAGCCATTGCTACGGTAACGGGCGCGGGTGTATGTTGAAGTTTCTCAGCATCAGGCTTAGGCAAGCCTACTGTCTTTGTGACCCCACCCAAACTTAAGCAGATGACACCTTTTTTGTCGCCTTGGAAAGATTCGACCATCCTATGCAAGAACGACGCAGCGTCAACCACCAACATTACGCAACCGGTCTTCTTACTACTAACCAATTTTTCAATGCTGGAAAGGATCTCGTCGCCAAGCCTCCCATTAACAGCAACAAACTTTGCGTTTGGCGAAAGCTGCGTTACATGCTTAGCCTGGTATACATTCCAGAAGACAACACGCCCATCAAGCTGGGCCTTGGACTTCTCTACCGCTGAATCATTTGCTCCGACTACTACCATATTTTCGCCGGGCTCGAGTCTGAATTCGAAGGACGTACCCTCGACTGCGGACGTTGCGACAGCACTCATATACGTTCCTTGCAAAAAAGACACAAAGCCCGTAAAAGCCATGCATCCTCTTTAAGATTTAGCAGGTTTACCCTGCCAGTTAATACGTATTATAGCAACCAAACGCTTTTAGGCAAACCAAAATTTTAAAAATTAAAAAACCACCTTTCGGCAAGCCTTAGGTGGTTTTTTATAAAGTTTTTATGCCCATAACATTCCTTTGAATTCGCTATTTACGACTAGCGGAACGCCTCGCAAAGACTGGATTCTTAAAGAAATTTCTTTTACAGGACACCTATGATTGCGATTATTTCCACACGCACAGTGTGCGCACAAACCCTGCAGCTGAGAAATAATGCTTAGTTTTGTTTGTTGTATTTCAGACATAAAATTTGAATTATCTTTTTAAATCAAAATGTAAAAATCAAAAATCAAAGTTGCAATAAAAAATTTAAAATTATTTTCTTCCCTTAAGTGTTAAAATACTCGAAGCTAAAATATTAGACACCTCAATCAATTCCTTTAATAGCCAATCTTGCTCTTTTGGCTCACCTTTTTCCAAATCCCTAAACAAAGTAATCCAGACTTTTGACTCATTAGAGGACTTAAGCGAATAAGTAAAAAAATTTATAAAATCTTTTTTGGAAGAAGCAGAGTTGGCTTCAACGTAGTTTGCCAAAACGCTTGTCCCGCTTCTTAAAAGCTGTTTACCCATTACATCGTTTACAGAACTTTTAGGTAACGAGTCGATAAACTTAATTAGCCTTAGTACCCAAGAATACAACCGCTTTTTGAATTCAAATTTAAATTTTGAATTATCATTTTCCATTTTGATTTTTCAATTTTAATTTTTGCGGCTTCGTACTACCAGCTATTCTAGGTTCCTAATAACCCCAACCACCTTCCCCTGCACCATCCACTCTTCTTTCGGATAAATGTCTTTATATTCCGGGTTTTCGGCTTTTAAGTACGCGCGGTTTTTAATTTGGATAAAACGTTTAACCGTTGCCTCGTCGTGTAACAGCGCTACTACTATGTCGTTATGCTTAGCTTCACGAGTAGGCCTAACAATAACCAAGTCACCCTCATAAATTCCCGCGTTTATCATACTGTCACCTCTAACTTTAAGAAGAAAAACATCTCGCCGGCCTTTTACTAACGAAGAGGGTAAATTTATCCACTCTTCTATTTGTTGTTCTGCCATATGAGGACTTCCGGCCTGAACCCTACCCATAAGCGGTACCGCTATAAGACCCTTTTCCAAACTTTCGCCTAGAGCGTTTAAAACTTCTATACCCCTAGCCTTACCAGAAATTTTTATATATTTGGCATCTTCCAAAGACTTAAGCAGCTTGGCAACAGCATTTTTGGAACTGACTTTTAAAAATTCGGCCATTTCTGAAATACTAGGAGGAAGATTGTGTTCGCGAACTTGTTTTACAATGAATTTTAAGAGCTCCTTTTGCCTAGAAGTAATTTCGTTTTCCATATAATTTAGTTTAATGCTCTGTATTGGAATAATATACGAACGTACACCTCAAGTCAAAGGCAAAGAAAAACAGGGTAAACACCCGTTTACCCTGAAGTTATCCACAAGCCTATTTAAAAAACTATTTTGTGTTGAGTAAAAATTTAACAATACTTACCAGCGCCGACCAAACATTTTTTAATATGGGCACAGAAGCCGGCAATAAAACAACCAACCCGACTAAAAATATCCAATCTTTTTTTAAAACTTTTATTGCTGAGTATACTAAAAAGACAGCCAAAGCAATAGACACGACCGGCCTGGTACTTTCTGGAAAATTGCCCAAAAACTGTAAATATATGTTTTGAATTTGCTCCATATTTTTTAGTTAATCATAAATCAATATTGAATCCAACCTAAACCGGCATTTCTACTTAGTAATACTGTCACACACAACTAAATGTCTATAGTCAAAAATATCTTTTATAAACTTGTCGAAAGTATTGCGACGAGTTTTGAATTCAGCTTCAGACATAAGACTATAATTTATTTCTTGGCCCATTAAGGTTTCCAAACGCTTTAAAAAATCTTCAAGCTTTTCGGCCTTAACCTTTCCAACTAACAGCAAATCCACCGGTAAGCCAGGCTCCCCTACAAACAACCCGCTCAAAAAGGCAGCCCTTACCTCTCCCAAATTCTTAATTGCAGAAAAAAGTTCATCCTGATATCTAGAACCATTTTTCAACAAATAGTCCCGTATTAACGGGAGTAGTTTATAACGAGGATTTACTAAATAATATTTTTTACCCTTTTTGCTAAAACTTTTAAGCTGTCCATGCAAAACAAGCTTATTTAAAGTATGGGTAGTTTTCAAATAAGAGAGTTTAAGTCGCTTAGATATTTCGAAAGGCGAAAAGCTTCTTTCCGGCGCTGTCAAAAAGAAACTCAAGACCGATGCGTCGGCTTTGGAATTCAATATTTCTTCAAGCATTCAAAATGGCCTAATATTAAGCTAATTATAGCATACTACCTAAATGACTTAAAATGTTGTATAATTATATATATTGAATTTAAGAAAAACTCTGGAAAAAAGTCAAAATATGGACAAGCTAGAATCCCAAATAGCCAGAATTCAGCTATTTAGCCCCAAGCAAGCAGGAAATTTTGTTTTTGTTTCGGCCGAAAAAGCTACAGGCTCGGAAGCCGAGCTCTACATGGTTGCCGAACTTCCTCTATTTAACCCTGCGGCGGCAGACCAATGTGCCAAAATATGCCAAGCGGTGTGGGGAGTTTTAAAAAGAAGTTATAAAAAACCTCTAGAAGAGAGTTCTTTTGAAAACATGGTGGCGCAAGTTAACGAAGAACTTGGTCACATGGCTGAAACCGGCCAGAATTATTGGATAAACAAATTCAACTGTATACTTGCTGTTAAACATCAGGAAACATTTTCTATAACCACCTGTGGCAAAACCACGGCTTTTTTGCTAAGAGAAGGCAGTTTTGCTGACATCTCCACCGCAAACGGACAAAACCACCCGCTAAAAACTTTCGACAGTTTTGCCAACGGAAAAATTAAATTAAATGACATATTAATACTTTCCAATACTCAGCTTTTAAATTTTATTTCTGTTGACCGTTTAAAAGAGGTATTAAAAAAAGACAATTTTCTAGCTGCTGCACAAACTGTTATAGAACTTTTAAAAGAAACAGCTGGTCCTGCCGTTGCTTTCGGCACCATTTTTAACCTCCAACTGCCTTACGGGCAAGGAGTTTCAGAGGAAGTTGACTTAGAAAACTATATAGTCGAAAACCCTTACCATAAAACCGTGCTAAGCAAAGTCACTGAGTTTATAAAAAGCATGACAGCAACAGACAAAAGCTTAAGGCAAAACAAAGCGGACTTACCCAAAATTTCTGCGAGCGAAAGATTCGCCATGCTAAAAAAAGCTAGCAAGCAAATGCTTTCAGGAACAAGGGAAGGCCTTACAGGAATTACCGGCAAAATTATAAATGCCGGACAAGCAGTCTCGCCCAGACAAATAAAAAAATTCTCTCCAGGCAAAAAATATTTACTGGGGTCAATTGCCATATTTTTAATTGCGGCAGTCCTAAGCGTAAGCGCTGCGGTCTACAACAAAAATATAAAGCAAAAACAACAGAACGCCGCGGCACAGTTTGAACTTGTCACTCAAAACTTAAGCCTCGCTGAATCAGCTTTATTGTACAAAGACGAAAAATTAGCCAAGGAATATCTGGCCTTAGTTGAACAAAATTTGCCGACTGCTGAAAATATATCCAAGGACCAAAAAGAGCAACTTACGCAGGCTTCCCAACGATTAGAAAACTTAAAAAATCAATTCGAAAAGAAAAACAAAGTAGAAGCTGTTTCTTTAGGCAACCTTGCTTCGACAAATGAACTGTTAGACCTAAATGAATTTTTGGCCGTTACTTCCGGCCAAAGCATAATAACCTACGAAAAATCTTCGGGAAAAATTGAGGACGGCAGGCTAAAAACCGAGCAACCCATTTTAAATGCATACGCTTTTAAATCTGGACAAGCCGCCGTGTACAACGGCGAGGCACTTAGTATATGGAACTATCAAACCGGACAAACGGGTTCACCGCTAATATCTTCCGTACCGCCCAAAGACACTATTGCTGGCCTAGCTTTTTACCCCACGAACAACCGCATATATTTAATAGACAGGCAAAAAAGCCAAATAATTAGCTTTCAAATAAACCAGAACACTCTTCAAAAACCTGTGGTTTCTATAAGCGAACCCGGTTTGTCAGCGGCCGAGGACCTTGCAATAGACAGTAGTATTTACGTTTTAAAGCCAACAGGTATAGTAAAATTCAGCGCAGGAAAACTGGCAGCCTTTGAAATGCCTTTCTTGTTTGACAGTTACACCGGTGGCGGTAAAATCTACACCCAAGTCGGCTGGAAAAACCTTTACCTCCTAGATATAGCAAAAAAGCGTTTGCTCATTATGGACAAGCAAGGCAACATGATTAATATGCTTGTAAGTGACAAATTCACAGACCTTAAAGATTTTGTAATAGACGAAGAAAATAAAACAATATATTTACTTAACGGCACCGAACTTTTGAAAGTAAATTTTTAATCTTTTACTTCTGAAGGACAAAGCCCCCCTTTGTTACTATTTTCCAAACTGTCTAACCACCTCTTCTGCTTCGGAGAGGTTTTTAGTTTCCAATAATTTAGCTCTCAGCTCAGAGCTTCCCTCAAACCCAGTTGCATACGCTTTAAAATGCTTGCGCATAATATAAAAACTTTTTTTTCCACCCAACTTTTCTTCAAACAACTTTGCATGCTCCAGCATTATTTTAAGCCTTTCCTCCGCTTGAGGCATATAGCCATCCGGCCGAAAAAGCCAAGGGGTGCCAAAAGCACCTCTGGCTATCATAACGCCGTCGCACCCAGTCTCCCGAACCCGCCTTAAACCTTCCTCTCGTGTTTTAACATCCCCATTACCTATTATTAAAGTTTTATCTGCTCTTTCTGCCTGCAGTGCATTTCTTACTTCCACAGCTTTTTTAATTTCTTCCCAGTGGGCAGGGACCTTACTTTTCTCTTGCTTAGTTCTAGCGTGCAAAGTTATAGCAGGTAAATTGTGCTTTAATAAATACCCAATCCAACTCTCCGTTTCCGGCTTAGTATAACCAATTCTGGTTTTTACGCTGACCGGCAAACTGCCCGCACCCTTTTGTGTAGCTTTTATTATTTCACTAGCAAGTTTTGGGTTTCTTATAAGCGCAGCACATGCACCAATACCTATTTCCTTATCCTGCGGACAACCCATATTTATATCTATACCGTCAAAACCCATACCCGCGACCAACTGGGCCGCCTTATAAAATTTTTCAGGATTCGTCCCCCATAGTTGCACAACTATTGGCCTCTGGTTTTCTGTAAATTCCAAATCTATTTTAAGCTTTTCAAAACCCACCGGATGCAATAGCCCGTCAACATTTATAAACTCTGTAAACATAACGAAAGGATTGTTACGAGTTACGTGTGACGAGTTACGTGTTACATGAGTACTATGCAATGCAAACATTTCACGGAACACAACGTCGGTAACTTCTTCCATAGGAGCAAGAGCAAATAAAGGCTTTTCCATTCCGGCCCAAAAACCAGGGTTTACGGGTCCTGTTTTGATGCGGAATATAGGAATTATAAAACGGCGCAAAAATTCGAACATAGTCTGTATTATAAAAAAAAGAGCCGAACTTGTCGACTCTAGTCGCGGGGAGTAACGTAAGTTATATGTTCTAACGCGCTATCCGCACAATAGACCATTATAGGAACACCTGGGGCAATCCCGGTGGGTCCGAAATTAACGTACTTTTCCGGCCCCCGTTTGGGAGCGAAACCTTGGACATGAGACCCTAGGAAAAAGTGTGCCGGCGTCCCAGCACCGCTCCCTTTTGGCCTGAAATCTGCCGGGTAACTATATCTCACTTCAGTTGCGCCGAACAAACCAGCGCATTGAACAACTTCTGTCACCACAGCTGGTAACTTGTGTCTTTTTGGCATCGTGCCTCCTGGAGAAATTCTAACAAAAAACCAAAAACACAACAAACAAGTTTTTCCTCTCATTTCTAGAAAGAGTCTATGTGAGACTAGAATCTGCCCAAGACTCAGACGCGTGGTAAGGTTATTTTTCAACACACAAAAACACCGCCCCAAAAAGGCGGATAATATATTACATATCAGCTAAGTTAAACAAATTCTTACTTCAAAATACTTTCTATTTCCTTCATGTTAAAATGTTCAGCTAAGAACTTAAATACTCGTTCATGTTTTTCAACTTTGTCTTTTACATCAAAACGTTCGCGCATATCTTTAAAGCCATCGGCCACCATTCTAGCCAACTCGTCCTGACTTTCATCTATTCTATGGATAATATCCTTTTTGGTATTACTTAGTTGTTTCTCAAGAATTTTTTCAAATTCTTCTTTTGTAAGTTCTGACATAAATTTTTGCTTACTTATATTCAGAATATACCCTAAAAAACCGAGTGTCAAACGAACAAAAACACCACCCTGACGGGTGGTGTTTAGAAAGCTTGATGTTTTTATAGTAGTTGCCTCATTTATGAGGCCTTTGACTCGATTAATGCAACTTCGCATAAAGCTACGTCGCACAAGTCAAGCAGCTATATTTACCCCACTTTCATGAGGATGCTTTGAAATAAAGCTATTATTTCAAAGCTACCTTAGCTCCAGCTTCTTCCATTTTCTTCTTCATTTCTTCAGCCTGGGCTTTAGCAACGTTTTCCTTAACAACTTTTGGAGCACCGTCTACAATGTCCTTGGCTTCTTTAAGACCAAGACCGGTGATTTCGCGAACAACTTTAATTACATTAATTTTGTTTGCACCTGCTTCTGTTAATTCAACATTGAATTCGGACTTTTCTTCAGCGGCCGGAGCAGCAGCACCAGCGGCCGGCATTGCACCCATCATCATAGGAGCAGCGGCAGAAACACCGAACTTACCTTCTAATACTTTAACCAATTCGGAAAGTTCCAAAACGGACAATTTTTCAATTTGTTCTACCAAAGCTTTAAATTTCTCTGGTACTTCAACTTTTACTTCGTCTGACATATGTTTATAGTTATTAGTTATTATTTATAAAATATTTACAATCCATGAGCAAGCCAAATTTATTTGGTTGCTATGGCATTCAGCACATTAACCAAACCACGTAGGTTTGCTGCAAGTACGTTAACGAATCCGGAAACCGGAGCATTAATAGTACCCACAAGCTGTGCTCTAAGCTGGTCTTTAGAAGGCAAGTCTGCCAAAGCTTCCACCTGGGACTTGGCAATAACCGCTTTGTCTACAACACCTTCCAAAATTTTTATAGTCTTTATTTCTTTAGCCAAAGACTTAATAGCGCGCGCAGGAGAAGTTTCGTCTTCCTCGGAAAGAGAAAGAATAACAGGCGTCTTGTAGTCAGACACCTGGCCACTAACTCCGGCTTCTGCCAAAGCTTTTTTTACCAAAGTCAGTTTATAAACTTTAGAGAAAACATTTTCTTTTCTTAAAGCTGCCCTAAACTTGGTTATGTCTTTTACAGTCGTGCCACGATATTCTGTAAAAACTATAGACTTGGCAGCTTTTACCTTGTCGGTAAGCTCACCTAAATCTGTAGTTTTTTGGGATTTTGATTTTGCCATAATGTAATTTATTTACTAATTTCTCGCTATCGGTTTCGACCTTTTTTGGTTAATACCCTGACTACCATCCTTTTTCTTGCCCAATTTAATTGGGCTCAAAAGAGGATTGTTTTCTTTAAAAGATTATAAAGCAAACAAAAACTCGGGCAGACCCGAGTAAAAATACACTAGCTTGCATGCTTATTAACTTAATAAGCCTACGAGCTTTATATACTTCCTCGGTGGGCTTCCCAATAAAGGAAATTTAACCCGCCGATTAGGCGGGACCAACTGTCATTGGATAATTAACTTAAAGCTATTATACCATGTTTAAAGTTACTGTCAACTGTAAATATTGTGTTCAATTTGTTACAAAAACCGCTTGTATGCAATAATACAGGCTTCCAAGGGAGGAGAAAAATGGGCCCCTTGCTCATACACCCCAAACCACCACGACTCCAGCTCGTAAAAATGCTGGGCGTCTCTGCGGTCATCTGGATACTATCATTTTCACCCGCGGTCGCTTTCGCCCTCGCAGGGTCTGCTTTAGCAGACAAATATGAAGACGATACCCTGCCTCTACTGTTTTCAGTTTGCCTGCTCGTAATATTCCTTTGCTGGTTCGCCTTATCGCATGTGGTGTTCCACGTAAGCTACCTGTACCAACACGTAGCTTACTACGAAAAGGCCGGCCACATACCACAAGCGTCTAGGGCAGAAAAAATGAAGGCGGCGTGGCAGCTGTATAAACAGCCCATGAGATACGACTAGCCTGAAAAGGCTACGACTTTCCGAAGACTAAACCCTTCGGCTTTTTATTTTTCATTCTTGTGTGTTTTGTGTTTTTGAAATTTGTCCTTTACGAAGAATCCAAAAAAAAGATAAAGGACGAACTACAAACTCCCCCTCGAGCTACTAGCTTCCGCCTACCAGCTACTAGCTAATTTGTAAATCATCCAAATAGAAATTTAGGCAAATAACTTACCATAGCTGCCATTTCCCGAAAATAATGAAAGACTAGCTCCCCTGGCTTATAGTAACTTGAAGTTTTAGGTGAGCTCCAATACACGTTTTTAAAACCTTGAGACTTAGCCATAAAAAAACCTCTAGCCAGATGGTAAGAATCGCTCACTACAATTATACTACTGGCCTTAGGCAACTTTTCTCTTGTGTTCTTTAAATTCTCATATGTACTACCCGAATGTTCTTCTAAAATAACATTAATGGGATTTTTAGAATTCTTGTCCATAACTCTTAACATATAAGTTGCTTCGGAAATATCTTTGTCGGAAATCCTCCCACCCGAAAGCACAACCACCGGGGCAAAACCTTCCTCGTACAGTCTTAGGGCTTCCAAGGTGCGGTTATAAAGCGCGGGAGTATTTATAGCGGCTCCAAGTATAACTATCGCGTCCGCTTTTTTTACATGAGGCGAGGTTAAGGCAAACCCAAAAACCAGGCACGCATCTAGCAGAAAAGCGCCAACAAAAACAAATGCTCCTATTTTTACAGCTTTAAAAACTCGTCTTCTCATAATTTTATTGTATCACAAAACAAGGGGGTCCTTATATAAAAAAGAATCTCCCCTTATAAAAACTTATGCTAGGCCAGGAAAAAAGTCGGTCTTTATTTTACTGCGTTTAACACCCATTTCAAACAAAGCCTCTTTCGCTCCTTCAACCATACGCTGAGAACCAGAAATATAGAAGACCCGGTCTTTATAGTCAGGCACTGCCTTTAAAATATTTTCTCTGCTTATGTACCCACTAAGCCCCGACCAACTTTTTGAAGGATTGGCAAGCGAATACCAAATTGTAATCCCTAACTTTCTACCTGCCTCGTCCCAAATTTCTCTGTAAGCAATTTCTTCTTCGCTACCTGTGCCGTATAACATAACAATATTGCGTCTCTCATTTTTATCTACCAAATACTTAAGCATGCTCCTAAAGGGCGTAACCCCTATGCCGCCAGCCAAAAAAGCCAGCTTAATATTTTTATTCTCTGGCAACACAAACTCGCCCGCAAGTTGACCAGCCAAAACCGAAGCGCCGGGCAGCAAGCTGAGTAAAGAACTTTTAAAGGCACTCGGGTTTTCGTAAAATCTAACTCCTATTAAAGTTTTTTGCTCTGTCGGGGAAGATGCAATGGTTAAAAACCTTCTATTACCCCTGCTGTCAAACCTCTTTACCCGCAAAGTCCACTCCATATATTGTCCCGGTAAAAACTTAAAAGCCCTACCCGAAAAGGAAAATTGCTTTATACCTTTTGCCAAATCTTCAATACTATTAAGCCGCAGCGAATATCGGAATTTAGGACTAACCAAGAAAGAAAAAATATTACCCAAAAGCAAAGCTATTTCAGGCGTAAAATATAAGTTTCCCACATGAACCACCGGAGAAAAAAACACTCCAGTTACCATGCCATACAAAATTTGTTTAATTTTGGTTGGCGGAGTAGTTACAGGCTCGGTTAACATAACGCCCAAAAAAAACAAAAACGAAGAAGAAAGAAACAATTGCCTAGTTACCAAAAATACCGAAGCCCCAGATACAAACCAGGTTATACCAAAAGTTGCCCCCAAAAAACCTGCTGCCAACAAAAATTTCTTCAGCTTTCTTAATATAAGAAAACAGCCCACCAACAATGGCAAAAATAAAGGGGTGCTACCTACCCACCAAACTGCTGGCTGTGCTACAAACAATGCCACCGCAAAAATACCAAACGCAGCTGGGTTAAATATATGCTTACCCTTATAATTTATGGCGTACTTGGAAATTTGGGCAAAGCCCGCTGCTCCTAAAAGTACCCACAATACACTCAAATATTGCCCGCTTACCGGCGGAACCAAAACTAAACTTAAAATTAGTGCTGTAATATATACCGACTCAAAATTTTCAGATACGCGAAAAAATTTGGCCGAAATTCTATTGGTAATAAAAGAAGCGACAAGCAAAACCGCTAGCGAATAAAGTAACCCAAAAGCGTCTATATGCAAGAGGCCAAAAAGCGCTAAAACTACGGACAAGCAATAAATAAAAACCAAAAAATACAGCACTAGCCTGTACATGGTTACGCGGTCCAGAACATGGTCAATATATTTAAACATAGTTTGTAAATTTTTCCGTAAATATTGTCTTTTTTTCAGATGTAATAAAAAATGCTGCCAGTGCTTTTTTTCGGGCAAATTCTATGCCGTACTCCCCCATTGCAAACAATGCTGTTGCAAACCGATCAGCCTCATAAACATTTTCCGCCACCACGGTTACACTCGCCAGACCACCTAGGTCGTCTTTAACATTATGCGGATTATATATATGAGCTCCTCTTATATAGTTACCTGAGGTGGCCACGCCATGATTTTGTAGGTTTAAAACTTTTACAAATTCCTTGCCGCCAAACGGGTTTTTCACACCAACTCTCCAAAACCTGTTTCCTTCGTAAGCGGTTTGTATATCACCCCCGGCTTCGATATAAAAATTTCTAAAACCTTTTTTTTCCAACATCAGGCTTGCATTATAAACCGCCCATCCTTTTACAATCCCAGAGGGGTCAAACTTCTTGTCGGGCGTCTGAATGTTAAAATATCCTTCTGTTTCCGTTTTGGTACGCTCGGAAAGCGAAAAAATTTGCTGTACTTCCAAGCTATAATCCGCGGGTAAAATCTCACCTCTGTTTATTTTACTAATTTCGCTGTTTAACTTATAAGTACTAAACCTGCTATCTACTGCTAAAAAATATTCAAAAACGTCTTCCAAATCTCTTTGAGTTGCGACTGCGTCTAAAACCTGCAATTCAACTGGCATACCCATTATTAACCTAACAGATTTTAAAGACATATTTATTCAGCCGCCTTCTGCAGAGCAGAACGCAAAGATTCCTTAAATGCCAAACTTGTATCGGTTGCACCTGTTATTATATCTACCTCGGCACTCTGAACATTCAATGCTTCTTCTATTAAGCCTGAAAGCGCTTGTCCGTTTACTACTTCCGAGGTTAAGCGAGATTTCGGAGAATCTTTTATAATAACCTCGGCCAGCTTCCCATCCAAAACAGAAATAAAGACCTGCACATAGCCGTAAAATGCAAAACTAGTTTTACCCGTGTAATCCCCATCCTTTAAAACTGACGTTGTTAAAGACGTTTGTCCGGGCGCTCTAAAATTTAAAACCGGAGAATAAACCTGACTTATATTTCTGCCAAAAAAAACATACAGAGCAGCAAATGCAGAGGCAACAACAGAATAAATAATCTTCTTAAGCATAATTAGATTTGGTTTAAAGTTACTACATATTTATTGGCTAAATATTTCCTCTAAATAAAGAGTTTTTGTCTAGAGATTGTAATATTTATGCCCTTTTACTGTATTATATAGTATGTTGGGCGAATATTAAAAAACAGTTGCTAGAGCTCAAAAGAAATGCCGGAAAATACTGACGAAAAAATTGCAGAAGATGTACAAGCGGGAAAAACCCAGGCCTTTGGCGAACTGGTTACACGCTATGAAAAAAAACTTTCCCGTTACGCAAAAAAGTTTTTATTTGACCACTTAGAAAGTGAAGATTTAGTGCAAGAAATTTTCTTAAAAGCTTTTTTAAACATACAAAGTTTTGACACCAAACGGTCCTTTAATTCGTGGGTTTATCGGATTGCACATAACCTATTTATTAACGAAATTAAAAAGAAAGGCAAAGAACCTCTGCCTTTCTTTGACCCAGACACTCTTTTTCCACATCCCACTGAACCCAAAAAAGCCGACGACGCAATAAAGGAAGAAGAGCTGCAAAAAATGATGAATGCGTGCCTAAGTAAGCTTAGCCCTAAATACAGAGAGGTAATGATCCTATTTTACGCAGAAGAACTTAGTTACGAACAAATATCGGACATTTTACGCATACCGGCTTCTACAGTCGGAGTCCGGCTAAGCCGGGCAAAAAAAGCATTAAAAGAAAATTATGACAAACTCTACCAAGGAAAATAACTCCGAAGCTTCCATGGAAAAAAAAGTTTTGGAAACCATTGAAAAAAACCGCCTTAAACCGCTTTCGCGCTGGTACTTTATAGCACAAAGTTCAGCCTTGGGCATAGGGCTTGTTGTAGTCGCCCTGCTTATTTTATTTTTTGCCAGCCTAATACTTTTTAACCTTAGAGAAAACAGGACGTACATGGCGCCAGGCTTCGGCTTTTATGGCTTTGGCGTATTTTTTCTTTCACTTCCATGGCTACTTATTGCACTTGTGGCCGGACTACTTATTTTGTTGGAATATATTTTAAGACGCTACAAATTTACCTACCAAAGACCGATCCTATACTCCTTTGTAGCCATGGCTTTACTGGTTTCCGTAGGGTCAATTTTTATTTCTCAAAGCAAAATGCACGAATCTCTTATGGCCAAATCCCGCCTTAAGCCTAAATTTTTTGGCAGCCCAATTTATAGACGACTAGGTCTCCCAAAAACCGACCAGCTGACAATAGGCAAAGTTTTCGAAACCAACGCACAAGGTTGCAGGCTAAATACTAAAGGGGGCGAAAGCTGGCAGGTATATATAAACGACGAAACCCATCTGCCTCACGACTATAGTATTTCAAACGGAGACATAATAATGGTTATAGGGCCAAAATCTGAAAACAGCATAAAGGCCGTGGGAGTTAAGCCACTTCCGGGCTTGCCCATGAGAAAATAAACTAAATTGAAATACATTTGAAGTTTAATTGTAGTAATAGTCGAGGACCTCAAAAAATATTAATAAAAAAACTTATGAGAAAAAAACTCGTTTCTTATGCAATCATCCCCGCCTTCGCTCTTACCTTAGTAGGAGCAGGCCTTGCTTCTGCTCACGGCTTTGGGTCAGGTTTTAACAAAAACTTAAGCCCTGAAGAAATTGCCCAAAGCCAACAGGACCGTTTTACCGAGCAAGCAAACCTTCTTGGTATAAGTGTAGACGAAATAAAAAACGCTTGGGCGCAAGGCAAAACCTTGCAACAGCTAGCTACCGAAAAAGGCATTAGCACTGACCAGCTTAAAGAAAAAATGAAAGCACGGGCTCAAGAAAAAATGAAGTCCATGCTCCAGACATTAGTTCAAAAAGGAGTTATAACCCAAGCTCAAGCCGACCAGCGCTTACAACACATGCAAACCCAAATGCAAAATGCTGAAACCAAGGGTTTTGGCGGACACAAAGGCAGCATGAAAATGATGGGACTTTAATAGTTTAAAATTTAAAGATCAAAGTTAAAAATTTAAAACTCTCAAAGGCATTATGCGTCTTTGAGAGTTTTTAGTTTAGTAATATATTCAGGCGGCAACATACACCTTTCCGCACCCTCTATAAGTTCTTCTAAATACGAACTGCTTGGCCGCGTTTCCAAAAACCCGTCTCTTAAATATATAACGACACTTTGAGCTCCGTGCGTGGTGTGGTTTACTAAAATTTCTTTTCTTTGGTAGTACTGAGGCACACCCTCGTACTCATCTAAAAATTTTAAATCAGGTTCAGAAATTTCAAACACAGCACCCCAAACTCTTCCACCCTCTTGCTTAATTACATTTGCCGTACCTCCACCTCGAATTTTTGACTGCCCGTCAAAAACTAACTTGTAATTCTCCAAGAGTGCAGGGTATAAAAACTTGGGACTCATACCTAACCTTGCCCAAGTTTTTTCGTTTAACAAAACCCCATAACAGAATAACTTCATAAGTTACCTATTTTGCCATTAAACTAAAAACCGCAGCAATAATAAGCATGTTACCCAAAGCCGCACCGCTCATAATGCCAATTTTAGACATTACCCATTCCGGTTTAGTCCCACCAAAAATTACAGCACTAACCTGGGTTGGCAATATAAAACCAAGCCAGAAAAAACCAGCCAAACCATATATATTCCAATCACTTGGAAACCCATTTATCAACAAGGCAAAAACAAAAGTTGTAACAAAAGTAAAAATAAGCTGCGTGCTTAAAGGCTTCCACATATTACGCATCATCTCTTTTTGCTTTTCCGGCGAAACCTTGTCGAACTCATGTATTCGACCCCACGTTTTACCAAAAATTGGCGTATACCAAATTGCGCTAAACACAAACTGCGCAATACTAGCCACTAACACTGCCCAATAATTTATAGACATATTTGTTAACTAATTAATTAGTTTAGTTATTATAGCATTATTTTTTATATAAAAAAGTTCCGACCATCTGGTCAGAACAAAAGCGAAACCTACAGCAAGCAGTACCTGCCTTCTTCGTAGTGCTGTGGCGACATGGTCAGAATTAGCTCCTTTACCACGCCGTCCTTACCCAGCATTCTAAATCGTGGGCCTTGGGCCTTTTTGTCGAGGACGACCGTAACCACCCTGGGTCTTACAGCAAAAGTCCTGAAGACTGGCTTTCTGTCCTTGTCAACAAACGCGAGCTGAAAATACAGCTCTGCTCCTTCGCGGATTATGTAGTCCCCGCAGCGCACCTGCGACGGAGATAGCTTTGTTAAAACCGGCAGCTTAGCCGGAAAAAGGTCGAAGCCCTTTTCAAAGGCCTCAGAAATCACGGCATTGATCTTGCCCGTGACCTCGTCTATTTCCTGCTCCTGGCCAGCAAACGCAGCCAACACCAAGCACGCAATAAGCAACTGCATACAGCCTCCTGGACAAAAGCCTACCACAAACCTTACACCTAGGTCAAAAAAATTCAAATTCAAAAAAGGCAAAATACCTCAATACTAGCTAGTATTGAGGTATTTTGCTAATTTAAGAAACCTTTGTTAAAACGCTAAATTTATAACTACAAACCAAACTCAAAATAAATAATTATATAAATTCTTAGTTATTTAAAATATCCCGTCACATCTATTACTTTTACAGCAATTTGTAAACAATCGAAGCCTATTTTTACTTTACCAATTTTATACAATACACTCATAACTTACAAATTCTACATAAATTTACTTTTATTATATAACTTTGGATCGGAAGACTTTTAATAAAACAAGGTGCCACTTATTAATCAATATGTCATATTGAAAATTTCTGCTGAATGCTCTATACTGTATTGGATTTGCTTTATACGTTGGGGTGTCGTCCCGACTAGCCGGGATAAGGAGCCGCACAACATGTACACGACTTATATATTACAAAACCCTTTGGGAAAGCTTTATATAGGTTACTCCAGTAATCTTGATGTTCGGATTAGTTGGCATAATTCGGTAAATCAAAATTTACCAGAAATAAAGGTCCATGGAAGTTGTTTTATAGTAAAGAATTTCTGACAAAATCTGAAGCTATCAAATACGAATATTATCTTAAATCTTTAAAAAGTCCGGAGTATATTAAAAAACTTATTGTGAAATAATTTTTTCCTTTCACCTTCATTGGGGTGTCGCCAAGTGGTAAGGCAGGGGCCTTTGAAGCCCCCATTCGTAGGTTCGAATCCTACCACCCCAGCCAGGTGAAAGGAAAAAATTATTTTATAATAGTAAGGTGTCGTCCCGACTAGTCGGGACCACCCCAGCCAAAAGAATTCACCAATAAACATTGGTGTTTTTTTTATGGTATAAATTATTTTGAACCAAACTTTCAACACTTTCTAGGGGTGGACGTTTTTCTACATTTTTGCTAAAATACAAGGTCTCTTGTCAATGCTGCGGCAGTAGGAAGACTAGAGTGAATGTAAAGGAGGTGAGAAGAATGCAAAGTATTCGCGCGTTTGTACCGTGGACGTTTTTTAGAAAGCTGCATCCGTTCAATGCGGAGCTGCTGAAAAGCAACGCTATGCTTGTCAGAGCATGCGGCGCTAAACCCGCAGACGGCAGCATTTTACGGTCTAGGGGTTATTTGCTTTTTGGAAACGGAGTGGCCACACTCCTTCCTCAAGCAGAGACACTCGCACAAGGACTGAACGGCGTAAAAGGTTACGTTATGGAATTCGTCCAAAAGCGTGACCCTCGTAATGTCGCCTACTGGGAAGTCCAAATCTCAGTAGACCAGACGCGGGTCGAGCGGGATTGGAGAATTGAAGCGTCCTGCTTGCCGCCAGATTCGGACGAGGGCATCCACTTCACGCCCCTCGTCGAACAGCAAGGCAAACCCGGACAGTATTTCTACCTTACTTGCGTAGCTTAGGGCGGACAGCAATGTTCGCTAAACCGTAACTTGGGGTTTGTTGTCCAAATGCGGCCACCTTGTGTGGCTTTCCATAATGTGACAAACCCTCCTTAACCCCAAAAGGAGATTTGTCGTGAGAAACTTAGTCTACGTATCCGGGGCATTGAGCGATGTCCCCTCGGCCATTCGGCCTCTGTACCTCGACTTTTACGAGTTGATCGGACGGAAAGTCGAGACTCTCGGACTTGCTTCATATGTCCCGCACCTCAACACAGACCCGGTGCGGCACAAAAACGTAACTCCGAAACAGGTCGACCTCATCGACCGGACAGCAGTCACCTCAGCTATGCTGGTCGTAGCCGTGGCAGACAATCCGTCGCTCGGTGTCGGTATTGAGGTCGAGATGGCCTTCCATGCTAACAAGCCGGTTGTACTTCTCTGCCAACGAGAACGAATCGAGCAGCGGCTCATTAGCCGCCTAATCCGCGGCAACCCTGCAGTCATCCACGAGATTGTTTATGTGGATTTCGCCGATGCGCTCTCTTTACTTGAAACGTTCATTCTTTCATTCCTGAAAGAACAGGCGGAGAGTATTCTTCCAAAGACGCTCAAAGTCTAGCAATCAGGCGGTGTCGCATACAGCGATGCCGTTTTTTTTGGTAATAAATCCACGTCTCAGTTTAGCGTATTATAACTTTCTAAACTCGCCTAACACCCTAAGCTTCAAATAATTGTATATACAGCTAACACTGAGTAAAAATTAAAAAAACCGCGGGGCAGACTGGTTGGTCTGCTCCGCGGCTGGATTACTTCTTGTTATTGGTTGCCGTACAGCTTCGCTTCACACTCCACCTTACCGGTAGAAGCCGCGTTGGTTTGCGCGGTAAACTTAACGGTAAAGCCGGTGTAAGTCTTGTTGCTAAACGACACCGAAGGCGCTGCGTAGCCTGCAAACTCCTGCACGCCACACCCCGACAGCGAGTAGTTGGCTACCCCCGGGAGAAAAGGCGTGAGGAAATTGACCACGTAGGTGCAGGTGGATCCTGCGACTGCCGCGGTCGTACAGTTACTCTGCGGGTCGGCGGCGGTAACCATACGCACGCTACTAAGTTTGGTTAGAACCCCGGTAGCCGTGCGTGTGTTGATGATGCTGCAATCCTTACAGGGCGTAACGCCGTCAGGACTTGAACCATTCGAGATGGTTGTGTTGTAAGCGGGAGTTTCCCCATTAGGACCCGCCGTATCTTCCGCAACAACGCCGCCAGCTCCGTTTCCGGAAGTCTGGACTCCATCCACAACGTGGTCAAGCCCTCGCAAACTCAGCCCCCTACTTCCATTCGTAACCCTGAGGCTGCGAAATGTGAAATAGGTTGAACCCATAACGTAAGCACCGTAACCACTTCCGGAGAGGTTTATGTAACCTCCCCACACGTTTACGCGCACAAAGTTAGAGTTCGAAGACGGATTTGATGGCACCGTTACCAACCCGTAGGTGAACACTCCGGTCCACACAACCTCGTGTAGGTCAATATCGCCGGTATAGCAAGGAGCGCTACCACCCTCCACCGTGCAGAGCCCAGCAGGGCTCCAATAGGTATTCTTAAGCACCAAGCCATCGGTGCGGTAGCGGGTAGTATTTCTGTTCGCGAATATCACGTTCCGGAGTTTCGCCCGGATCATGTTGTCGAGCACCACAGCATTCGCAGTGTTACTGTTTGAGGTAGTCAAGTCGAAGATGATATCCTCGAACTGCACCCCGTAGGAAAACATGCCCGGAAAGCCCATTGTGAAGATGGTGCTGCAACCATTGCAGCTGAGCCTTACCATCCCGCCGTTCTTGGGCCGAAACCGCACAACCACCTCTGAGGGAATGGTATTCCAAAGCCCGACCGAGATTTTACAATCGGACTCGAACAGAACCTCGCCTCCCCCAGACAAGACAATCAGGGGGTAATTCTGTTGCAGCGACAACGACGCAGTACCATCTGCGCATGACGCTGCGGTTACCACGTAGCTTGTGGCAGCCTGTGTACTGGCTACGAGAGCCAGAAACAGGACAAGAAGTCTAAACATTAACTCCTCCTTATGGGAGCTAGTGCCCGCACCTATAGCAAGGCGCAGATTTCCGAAATTATGACAGATTCCAGAGTGCACATTGAGGTCTCAGCGCAAATGACAAGCGCTTTATTTTGACCAGTGCCCGTTGGCACCTCTGTTGGCACAGAGGGTAATTATATTAAATATTCATTAAATTGTAAATAGTGCCCATATCCTAGCGGACAATTTACGCGAATTACCCACTAGGAAAATACTATAAATTAACTATACATGTAATAGCTTTTTAAAAGGTTGTTTGGTATTATTACTAAAGTTAATAACAACTTTAGAATACCTTTTTAAACAAAAAATGTGTAATAAAATTACTAATGTAAAATAATTTTTAATATATTTATATTCTAAACATAAGCAAAACAATTTTATTTCATAATATACTTAGTTCAATACTCCCATATGACCAAAGACATAAAACAATACAATTCAAAACTAAAGGGCGAGGACAAAAAGATTTGTAATATATTAGTAAAAGAAATATATGCAAATTTAAAAGAAGCGGAAAGCAAAGTCTGGCACGGGCATCCGGTGTGGTTTTTGGACGGAAACCCTATAGTTGGCTACGGAAAGCTTAAGGCTTCAGTGCAATTGCTTTTCTGGAGCGGACAGACGTTTAAAGAAAAAGGGCTTAAGCCTGAAGGCAGTTTTAAAGCTGCCGAGGTACGCTATACTAAAGCAGAAGAAATAAGCACTACACACTTAACCAAGTGGTTAAAAAAAGCGAAAAAAATTCAATGGGATTATCAAAATATAGTCAAAAGAAAAGGTAAGCTAATTCGACTAAAATAACCTTGTTTACAAAACGCCTCTATGCCCATAGAGGCGTTTTGTATTTGTATGTATTAGCCTTCTAAATTTTTTTAGTTTATAATCTTAACATAGCGGGAAGTTGCCGCTCATCTTACCATGGTTCCAGGAGGACTATGCTTCGCGCCAAAATCGCATTGGCCGCAATGGCGGCCATGTCACTTGGTCTCTCAGCTCCCGCTGTTGAGACAACCCCCGAGCTCATTCCCGAGCTCGGAAAACAACAGCCCAAGTTCGCACCCGCTACGGTCGAAGACGATACGGTCTGCGCCGTCGCCTACCAAGACGGCCCCAACCAAATTTTGGCACGTGAAAAAGACGTGCCGAAAGGGGCGAAGATTGTGGCAGTGTACACGGCCACAAAAAAAGAGTGCGCGCGCCTGGGACGACTCCCAAGCGTCAAAGCGCAAAAACGGGGTACGGTCATTCACTTTACAGCCCCCGCCCAGCCAAAGTAGAGCACCTTGCTCTACTATTTTTTTGACCCTTTTTGTTTTTCTATTTATAATTCTCACACCAAGTTTAAGCCAGAGGAGGCCGAATGCTGAGAATTCTGATTGTTCTATATTTCCTTTCTTGGGGCACATTCGAAGCCGCTGTGTGGCACCAAGAAGAAGTGGCGTCCGTAAAAACCCAAGGCCAAACCAAAAGCAAAGTGATCTTCCCCAGAGTCACGCTCGGAGAAAACTACCAAAGCGAAGTCGCTGTTATAAACACTTCACAAGCTGTTGGCTCATGTAGCCTGTCGGAGTACAGCCCAGAGCTATCACGGGTAGTGCGGGTAAGCCACACGCCAGTCATTGGCCCAGGAAAGCAGTTTAGTCTTCGGCTTGTGCCTGTCAAAAGCTTACAAAAGGCGTACATTGTAATAATTGCCAATTGTAACTTTGCAAGCACGGGCGTGCTCACAACGACTAACCTTCAAAAAAAACTCGCCACTGTAGAACTGGCCTACTAAAAGCACCTAAAGTTTCGGGTGCTTATTTTATTGACGAAAATGCTTTTATAAAGTAAGCTTTCAAGTTAACAAGGAGAGACGAAATGAAGAAAGTAACAGGACTGTTTTGGGTCCTATTTTGGCTCTTTCTAATGACCAATGTTGTGGGTTTCTTGCGGAGCAACCTGTCTGAGTACACCGTGGTCAGAAAAAACTCAAAGAAAAAACGGGTTAAACTGGTATTTCCGAGCCTTAGCCAGGCGGAAAGCTACATGTCTACAATATGGCTCACCAACTACGGCAGAGCCACCGCAAAGTGCCAAACGGACTACTACCTGGCCCACGGAAACGGGGAAAGATACTGGAGAGTGACCTCTACAATCTCCCCCCACTTCACCCACGTAGAGCCTCCTCCAGGCTATTCCGCCAAACAAACCGAGTACTCGGCCGTTTCTACGTGCGATGCCGGAGTTAGAGGCTACGCCATAGTCTACGGACCCAGTGGCGCCGTAGCTCTGTACGACGCCAAATAGACCGCCCCACCAAAGCAGATTTCTCTGCTTTTTTTATTTTTCCCAAATTATATAAAGTGCTATAATTAAGCATTATTAAACATAAAATTTCATGATAATTGTAGGCTTCCTTAGCTTTGTCCAGCTAACCCTGTTTTTCGGACATTTCATAGTGTATAAAACTTTTGTTAAATTTTTTCAAATTACCCATCCACAAAATCTTTTATACACACGCTTGGTTTTCCTTTTGCTTTCTATAAGTTTTTTGGTAGCCTCTGCACTTGCTTACAAGTTTTATGGCAGTTTTGGCCGCACAGCATACGCCAGCGCAGCGGTATGGCTTGGAACTTTGTATTGGTTAGTCTGGGCAAGCCTTTTTGCCTGGATACTCTATTTCCTTCTCCCCCACTCCATCTCGCTCAAACTTGGTCAAAGTTTGTTTATTTTAGCCTTGTTAGTCAGCGCCTACGGTGTTTGGAATTCTTACCAAACCAAAGTTAAACATATAACCATCACAATTCCTAACTTACCATCTGAATGGCAGGGTAAAAAAGCAGTCCTTGTTTCCGACACTCACTTAGGCAACGTAAGAAGCTTAAATTTTTCAAAGCGGATAGCTGAACTAGTTAGCGCTCAAAATCCGGACATAGTATTGGTGCCTGGTGATTTTTACGACGGACCTCCCGCTAATTACGAGGAACTTGCCGAGCCTTTCGGAAAAATAAAATCGACCTATGGTGTTTATTTTGCTGCCGGCAACCACGAGGAGTTTGGCGATGCGGGACCTTTGTTGTCAGCCATAGCTAA
Source organism: Candidatus Doudnabacteria bacterium (assembly GCA_016788665.1). Taxonomy (GTDB): domain Bacteria; phylum Patescibacteriota; class Doudnabacteria; order UBA920; family UBA920; genus JAEUSF01. Next base: position 37,311 of record JAEUSF010000006.1, read on the forward strand.
ATCCGGTGTTAAAGTTTTAAACAACCAAATAGAAAACGTAAATGGCCTGCAAATTATTGGAGTAGGTTACGGAGCCACTGTAAATAAGACTTCGGAAAAAAGTATATTAGACGGATTAAACATAAACCGCGACCTTCCCAGCATCCTTCTTAAACATGCGCCTACGAACATAGAAACCGCAGAAGCTGCCGGAATCTCCCTGCAAGTTTCCGGACATACCCATTTAGGCCAAGTTTACCCGTTTAGATATTTAACTAAAAAAATCTACGGAAAGTTCCACTATGGAGCTTCGGCTTTAAACAACACGCAGGTCGTAACCACCAGTGGAGTCGGCACTTGGGGCCCGCCGCAAAGAGTCGGCACCAATTCAGAAATAGTTGTTATAACTTTTAGGTAATGACCGAAACAAAAAAAGGCGAATCTTATATTTTGGCAGAAACCCTGCTCTGGAGCTTGTTCCCGGTAATTACAGTTATATCTTTAAACCAACTAAGGCCAATGTTTTCATTGGCCTTAAGCTCTTTTTTTGCTGCTATTTTTTTTGCTTGTGTAATTACTTATAAAAAACTTTGGCATGAACTCAAAGAGAGAAAAGCACTTTGGGACGTACTGTGGGGAACCTTGCTTTTAGGAATAATATATTACTTACTTCAATTCGCCGGATTGTCGCTCTCCACCCCAGGAAACGCTGCCCTCGTTTCGCAAATGGAAATACTTTTTAGTTTTTTATTGTTCAATGTGTGGAAAAAAGAACGCATAGATTTTTTGCACCTCACTGGCTCTGGCTTAATGCTAATGGGTGCCGCTGTCGTGCTCTTACCCAAAGGTTCCGGCGTTGCCTTAGGCGACCTACTCATATTAATTTCAGCTGCCGTAGCTCCGTTTGGCAACCTGTTCCAAGGCCGCGCAAGGAAACAAATTAGCAGCTATACCATAATGTTTCTGCGCAACGCAATAAGTTTTCCGGTCATACTTTTTATTGCTTTTTTGCTTGGACAAACGCACAGCGAAGTCAACACTTTCAAATCTTTATGGCCAGTTATTATTAACGGCATTTTTCTTCTAGGCATCTCAAAAATATTATGGCTGGAAGCAATTCACCGCATTCCGGTAGTAAAAGCAAACGCTTTCAACTGCATAGGACCTGCCTTCACTCTAATTTATGCTTATTTGCTTTTGGGTCAGCGCCCGAATGCCTTTCAAATTTTTTCCTTAGTACCAATATCGATAGGTATATATTTGCTTACCCGACCAGCCAAACAAACTCCATAAATTAAACGAGTAATACAAACCAAATAGCCGCTTACCAATCTTCCCTGGGAAGATTTTTTATTTAATTACTTCTTAAGTTTTTTTAGCTATGGTGTACTTAGTCAATAAAATTTTAAACTAATTGCACAAACTTATGCCACAAAATTACAAGAAAGACTTAAGTCCGCCCAAAAAAACACTAACCCAACAACAGCTCGAACTTATTCGTAATACCGTAGCCAAAGGTGCCACGCCTGACGAGCTAAAACTGTTTTTAATAGTAGCCAACAGAGCCGGTCTCGACCCTTTTACAAGACAAATACACTTTGTAAAGAGGGGTGGCAGAGCCACAGTACAGACTGGTATAGACGGCTATAGAGCCATAGCAGAAAGAAGCGGGAGCCTGGCGGGCATAGAAGACGCATTATACGACGCCGAAGACCAAGTCCACCCGAACAAAGCCACGGTGACAGTTTATAGAATGGTGAGTGGGCAAAGAGTTCCGTTTAGTGCTTCTGCCAGATGGGATGAATACGTGCCCCAAAGCGGACAAGACTTTATGTGGCGGAAAATGCCCTACTTTATGCTCGGTAAAGTTGCGGAAGCATTAGCTTTAAGAAAAGCATTCCCAAACGACTTAAGCGGACTTTACATTCACGAGGAAATGCAACGTGACGACAACAGTACGGAAAATGATTCAGAAGCGCTAATAAATCACAACAGCACCTCTCAAGAAAAAGAAAGTTCTTTAGACCCCACATTAACTGCCGCAAAAGATTACTCAAAAAAATTCTGGTCCCGCGCCGAACAACAAACACCTGCCTCAGAAAAACAAGCGCCTGTTTACCAAAAAGAAGCACTAGACGAGCCCTAAAAAAAGCTTGTAAAGAGTAAGGGTTAACAAAACAACAAAGCAGCAAAATACCTCAATACTAGCTAGTATTAAGGTATTTTGCTAAATAACACGCAGTGACAGACTAATGGATACATGCTAAAATTCTCTGCAAGGAGGCCGCATGCTTGTACTTCTAGCACTGGTCACGACGATTTTCGCCGCTGAACCCACGCAAAAAAATCTAGACGCGAGTCCAGGCTTCGTCTGGGGCTACATAGCCCGCGAAGTTAGTTGGATAACGCGGTCAGAAAGCGGGTACCTGGAACTCGTTCGTGCAGACTTGGTCTGCACCGACAAAACCGAGCGGCGCTGTGCTGCTCTTAGGCAGTACCTTATTCCACTGCCGAAGACCAACTACATGATATTTACGAAAAAGGACTTCCCACTGGGAAGTCCGAAACAACCCCGCGACGAAAACCCTGCGAGGTTAGTAAGTCCGGGGGTTGTAATCCCCCTGCTTCAAAAGCTCCAACAAGAGCCCGGGCATTCTAATCAATAGAAATGCCAGGGCTTATTTTTTTATAAAGCTAGCCTCAAAAGCCCAAGCCGTACACTTGCTTAATTGCTCTTCAGACATAATACCGTGCTTTTTCAAAAATTCTTCTTCATGCACGATATTGCTTTTATACATTTCTGGCCCGTCTGTATTTATTGTGAACTTAACTTTATTTTGCAATAAAGTTTTTACTACCAAAGCTAATTCGCCAATATTTTTTAAAACGCTATTTCTTAAATTTGAAGTCGGACAAATCTCCAAAGTTATATTATTCTTTACGATATCAGCCATAACCTTTTTGTCTTTCACGCACAAAATTCCATGGCCAATTCTGTCAGGTTTTATCTGCCTCACAACATACCTTAACTCTTCTAAACTCCCTGCCTCACCCGTATGTATGGTTACTCCCAAACCAGCCGCTCTGGCTTTTTTAAAAAGGGGAGCATGTTTTTTCATAGAAAAAGTTTTTCTCTCCGGGTCAGCTATGTCAATGCCAATAACTCCTTGAGATTTATACTTTATGGCTTTATCGAGAATTATAGAATTCTGCTCAAAAGACAAAGATCTTCCCATCATAAGAATAATCCCAGCTCTAACTTGAGGATATTCAAGCATGGCCCTTTCCGTTCCCCACAAAGCTGAATAAATAATGTGGTCCAAATCCCGCTCTCCTCCTCTGTTTCTTTTCATGGGATTAAACCTCAGCTCATGGAGCACGATATTGCTTTTCCTATAACCTCCAGCGATCGTACCTTTTACTGACTCTTCTATCGCTTCCGGGGAAGACTGAATAAGTTCGGTCCAATGGTAAAATTGCTTATCCATTTGGTCAAGGTTTTTATTTTTTTCCTCACCAGTCATGGTTATAAGGTCCTCAAATTCCCAATAATTTTTGGTCGGTAACTTAATCCCCTGCCGGTGAGCAATCGCCCAAAGTATAGAAGGATGCACAGCCGCTCCTAAATGAGAATGAAGTTCAACATGTTGTTTGAATATTTTTTGTGGCAAGTGTTTAATTAGCTGTTAATACTTAAAAGTTAGTAGGTGATAGTTTGTAGCCGAACAAAATTTGCTAATTGCTTACTACCAGCCCCTAAGGGGCCCCTTCGGGGCTATCTGGTTGGGGCAACCTGATAATAGTTTAATATAAATTTAGCAATTTCGCCAAATGCTGGGGCAGCGGTACTCTCGGCATATTGCACAGTTTTTGGCTCGTCTATTCTCACAAGCATTAAAAATTTTGGATCCTCTACAGGACCAAATCCTATAAAACTTCCAATTGTAGCATGCTCCTCATAGCCTAAACCATTTTGTTTTGAAATCTGCGCAGTGCCGGTCTTACCCGCAATATAATACCCCGGAACTCCAGCCCTTTTACCATGACCATTCTCAACTACATTTACCATCATGGCTGTAACCGTATTGGAAGTTTGAGCAGAAATAATATCTTTTAATATGGATACTTTTGTATCCTGCCTGTTACCAAACGGATCTATTTTAGAAGCCACAATATATGGTTTAAGCATCTTACCCCCATTTGCAATAGCTGTAAAAGCCTGAATCATTTGAATGGGCGTTACAGAAATACCCTGGCCAAAACTTGCGGTAGCATAGTTAATTTTGATTTTAAACTTTAAATTATCCAAGCTACCTTTTTTTTCTGGAAGCTCTATGCCAGTCTTTTCTCCAAAACCAAAATCTTTCAAATACCGCAAAAAAATATCGTCCCCAATTTGGTCTTTTGCAAAAATAACACCTGTATTCAATGATTGCTCAAGCACCTGCGTCATAGTCTGCACACCTCGGGGTTTAGGATCCGAATTCTTTATTACCTTGTCATCTATTTTTATCTGACCTTCGTCAACATAAGTAGTATCTGCCTTAATTTTTCCCTCATTTAAGGCAGCGGCTAAAGTAAGAGGTTTAAAAATCGAGCCCGGTTCATAAACCCCCGTAACTGTTTCATTATTAAAAGCAGCCGGATCAACAACCTTATTAAACTGGTTAGGGTCAAAAGTAGGATACGAAGCCATAGCTAAAATTTTGCCAGTCTTAGGGTCGGCAACTATAACTGAACCGCCAGTTGCCCCATGCTTTACTACAGCATCCGCCAAAATCTCCTCGGCTTTATACTGAATATTTTTATCTATTGTGAGAATTAAAGAATCACCATCCTTTACCGGCTCTGTCTGTCTTTTGCCTCCAAATATCCATGCCCCACTTATATCGCCCTCCTGTTTGACCACACCCTCTTTACCAGCCAAAGCTTCTTCTTCATATCCTTCTAAACCATAAATACCTTGTCTTAAATCACCCTTATAACCAACAAATCCTAGCACGTGGGCAAGTAACTGACCTTGAGGGTAATATCTGGCACCCTCATTGTCAAAATATATTCCACTTAAATTCAAAGTTCGAATTTTTTCCTGGTCTTCTTCCGTCAACTGCTTTTTTAAAATTATATATTTTTTATCCTTATTAACAAGCTTGGGTAATAAATCCTCTTCTGGTAGTCTCAAAACTCCCGACAGGCTTGCCGCAACAAGATTAGGATTTTGTATTTCTCCTGGAACCGTATACACCAAAGGCTTTTGAATATTGGTAGCCACCGGTAATAATTGTTGAGTTGAACGGTCAATTATACTAATTTGCCCTCGGCTTGGCAATAACCTTAGTACCATACTTCGCTGATTTTCTGCTTTTTGCCTATTTTCGTTCCCATTAACTATTTGTAACTGAGCTAATCTAGCTATTATTGCCAGAAAGCCAAATACGAAAAAAGCAGCTAACAAACTGCTTCTTTCCAAATTTAAACTTTTATTTTTTTTACTAACCATGAATGCGGTACCTTACTTGGTAAATCTTAGTAAAAATTATACTAAAAAAGCCCTAAATTTAAACTTCATAATATACAAGCTCAACTGTACTTATTTTAGCATAGCCGTATTTTCAGAGCCCACTTTTATATATTTAGGCGCATCAGCAGACACAAAGCCGGCATTTTCAAAGTCCTGACTAAGAACCGAAATAGCTGTAACTTCCGAAAGCTTTAAGTTCAAAAGCCTTTGCTCTTCACCTAGCTTTACTGTCTGTTTTTCCAACTGCTTTATTTCATACCCCGTAGAAGCCTGCGTATTAACACCCAGCAAGTAACTTAAAAGCAAGGCAGTGTTTACAGCAAATAATGCATAGACCAAGAAAAAATTTTTCGTTTCCCCTTCCACCGAGAATGTCTTACGAGTTAAGAAAGCATTTGAACGAACAGAAAAAATATTTGTAATAGCGTCAACTTTTAACATTGTTTTTTTGTTTTAATTTTTGACAATTGCCCTAAGTTTAGCGGGCTTAGATCGAGAGTTTTTTTCAAGTTCTGCCTCGGAAGGAATAACAGGCTTTTTGGTAAGAATTTTTGCCTGGGGATTTTGACCACATATGCACATTGGAAACTCCGGCGGACAAACACAGCCTTTACTTAGCCCATTAAAATATTGTTTAACTATCCTGTCCTCTAATGAGTGAAAACTTACTACTACAAGCCTGCCTCCAGGTCTTAAAATATTAAATGCTTTGGGCAAAAACTCTTGCAAATTTTCCAACTCATGGTTTACTGCTATTCTTAAGGCTTGAAAAATTCTTCGGGCACTGTCGTCGGCTTTATGCTTAAAAGGTTTTGGCAAAGCGTCTTTTATTACCTCATAGAGTTCCCTGGTCTGCTTCAAACTTAATTTATTTAACTTATACTGTGTAATCTTTTTAGCTATTAGGCCAGCAAACTTTTCCTCACCAAAATCTTCAAATATTTTTCTAAGCTCCGCTTCAGTTTTCGAATGTAAATAAAAAGCGGCATCTTCGGGCTGACTCTGGTTAAAACGCATATCTAACGGCTCAGACTTCTGAAAACTAAACCCTCTACCCGATTGATCGAGCTCAAAACTCGAAAGTCCTATATCGGCAACTATTCCTGAAATGTTTTCAAAATTATGACTTTTTACAATTTTGTCTATATGTTGGAAATTTCCATGATGCAATACAACCCTATCTGCATTAATTTTGTAATTTTGAATTTGTAATTTGAAATTCTCAAGAGCAACCGTATCCAAATCTATACCCAAAACTTTTCCATTCGCTTCCGTATGTTTTAAAATCTCTAAACTATAACCACCTCCGCCCAAAGTAGCATCTACAAAATTTTCGTCTGAACCAGGCTTAAGGTACGAAATAACCTCTTGTAAAAGGACAGGAATATGATCATATAACATTTTTTAATTAAATCTTTCTTCCCTCTAAAGGCGGATATATCTCTAGCACACGGTTCGCAAATTTTACTTAATTTTAATTTATTCCTTAAACTCCCAAACTTCCAAGCTGTTCAGCGATACTATTACTTGCGGCTTCTGTTTGTTGCTTATAAGCCACCCATAGCTCTTCACTCCATATTTCTATACGATTATACAAACCGGCCAAAACAGCCTTTTTATTTATTTTGGCAAATTCCTTTAAGTAACTTGGTAAAATAATTCTTCCTTGCTTATCTATCTCACAATCCATTGCTCCAGCTAACATAAGACGACTAAAAGCTCTAGTATTAGCAGTAGCTATTGGTAAAGTTGAAAGCTTCTCAGCCAACTTTTTCCACTCTTCCATGGAATACAAAAACAGAGAATTATCCAAGCCCCTGGTAACCACAACCTTGTTTTTTAATGCCGTTCTAAACTTCACGGGAATTAAGACCCTACCCTTTTCGTCTATACTTGCCTGATATTCACCAATAAACATATTGTAATTAGCTTTTAAACGAAGTGCTGTGATTTTTTTATAAACAATTAGGCAAAGCCTAGTAAAAAACAGATATCCACGAGTCTACCCACTTTTTCCCACTTTCAACCACTTTTTGACATCTAAGTGAATTATATACCACCCTAAACCACTTGGTCAAAGATATACAAACAACAAAAAAACCCCTTTTTAAAGCGGTTTTATAGCTAACTATGTTGCAAATTACTAGCTACCTACAAACTATCCACAGCTTTTAATTCAAATGCGTAAAATTTAGCAAAAACAATTCCAAGTTTAGCAAACAGAAATTATTTCAACACATTTTTTAAATTTTGCGAAATAACGTAAGCAGCCACACCAAAAGCCACACTAACATTTAAGCTTTCTTTTTTCCCATACATAGGAATTTCCACAATTTTGTCGCATGATTTCAAAATTTTTTTATCCACACCCCCCACCTCTTCGCCCAAAACCAGCGCAATTGGATCTGCACACTTAAACCTATTCAATTTAGTAGACATTTTAAAACCTGGGCCCAGGTTATTTTCCAAAGCAACAACCTTTAATTTTTTATACTTTAATCTTAAATTTTTAATGGCTTTTATTGCCGAGTTATTATATTCCCACAAAACAAACTCCTCAGCTCCCAAAGCGGTTTTATTGATTTTTATTTTGTGCTTTACGTTATCTAACGTAGGAGTATAACCTGTTAAAAATATTTTTGACACCGCAAAAGCATCGGCTGTCCTAAAAATCGCTCCCACATTAAAGAGGGAGCGAATATTATGAGCTATGACAAAGAATTCGTTTTGTTGACGCTTATAAACTTTCACAGATTCAAATTAATATACCACTTCCTTTTCCAGTTCACAATTATTTTTCACCCAATCTCGGTCAAACTCAGACAATTCTTTCCTTTGACCCTTGTATACATAGTACTCGTTTGGCTCCGAGCTGTCGCTCATACCAGGCATTTTATTTTCGTACCAATTTTCAGGGCAAGACTTCATGGCGCCTTTATGTCTTAGTTTAAAATTTACTCCCGGCATCAAACTGTTTATTTCCTCTTCTACACTTTGATTGTACAACGCCCAAACCAAAGACCCACCAACTAAAGCAGAAACTAATGCCACAACCACCATTGGCCAAAACGACTTAAGGCGCTTAATTTTAGATTCATTTTCTGACAAACTTGTACTTTTGTTTTCCATTTTGTTATTACCTTAAATTATATAAAAATTTAAAAATTTTCCCAATATCACTCCAGCAATTTAAGATTAGTCTCCTGGTCAAGCTTTCGCTCCATTTTACCTTCAAGTTTTGTTAAAAATATTTCGCAGGTCACAGAAATCACGAGCTTAAACACATGCCCACCTAAACACGAAAAATCTGTTCGGGAAAACATACCATGCGCATGTATAAAGGGTTTATTATCCACCAAGCAGCCATTACCCAGAAACGATACAAGTTCCAATTCCTCATAAAAAGGCTTTTTTCTATAGTCTTTTAGATGAGTGTTATAATAACCTATTTCCACCTCACTAGTTGCGCCTATGCCAGTAAACACACAAGCCGAAATACCTTCTGATTGCATAAACTTTTCTACCTCAGAAAAAACTTCTTCACCTCTACTGAAACGAAGTATATATTGGCCTCGATCTGTTACCACCACTTTCATACACCAAATGAGTTAAAATAATAAGCAAATTTCCCGAATCTTCTAGCTATAATTCCTGTTGTTTTAAACTTTGATATTTAACTTAGAAGCAACTAAGACAGTTTTATATCTCTGCTCAGGACGTCCCTAACCTTCTTCATAACCTCATCTATAGACTGGTCACTCTTAAGCAAATAATCTGTCGCCCCCGCTTCCAGAATTTTACTTATGGTTTCCATATCACCCATGTTTGTAAGAACTATGACCGCCACACCTTTAGTTTCTGGATTGCTTTTCAATTCCCACAAAACAGAAATGCCGTCTAATTTGGGCATCATTATATCAAGCAATAAAAGATCCGGCTTTATTTCCTTAGCTTTTGCCACTGCATCTTCACCATCATAAGCAGGCGTTGCTTCATGACCCTGACTCTTTAAAGCGTCACACAAAGAAGCTGAAATTAACTTATCGTCTTCTGCTACCAATATTTTTGCCATATATTTATAAACTATTTATTAAAATTGCTTGTAACTATTATAGTAAATATACCAAAAAAGTAAACTTTAACTCACAATACGGACAAATCCGTCAATTGGGCAAAGAAAAATAAAAAGTAGACCCTAGGTTCTCCCCTGGGCTTTCTACCCAGATCTGTCCACCATGGGATTCGATAATTCCTTTAGAAACCACCAGTCCAAGTCCTGTACCCTTTTTAGACCTGTCCCCACTTTTTAGTTGTTTAAACTTAGAAAATAAAACAGGCAAATCTTCCCTCGAAATCCCAATACCAGTGTCTTTTACCCCCACCACAACCCGTTTATTTGCCTCATCAACCAACAAACTTACAACTATTTCACCGCTGTCAGAATATTTTATTGCATTGCTAATAAGGTTACCCAAAACCTGCGAAACACGTATTCTGTCAAACTTGGCCTTAAGTTTTTCAGGCGAACTTAAACTTAAAGCCAAATGTTTAACTTCGGCCTGAGGCTTAAATACTTCGACCTGTTGCTTTGCCACTTCGGCCAAATCGTATTCCTGAGAATTCAATTCAAACTTACCTGCTTCAATTTTTGCGACGTCTAGCAGGTCGTTAACCAACTCCAGCATATTATTGGAAGCAGTTTCTATTGTTACCAAAGTATCCTTAACCTTGCCCGGTTCTGAACCTGTTGCCTGGGCTAAGTTTTTAAGCATAGACTCGCTTGACCACCTAACAGCAGTTAAAGGCGCCCTCAGTTCATGTACCATCATTGCCGTAAACTCTTGCCGCAATTTTTCCAAAGACTTCTCCGTAGTAATATCATGAAAAACCACATTAGCACCAACTTTTTCACCGATTTCGTTCTTTACTGGTGTAATATTTATTTCCAAAGCTCTATTTTTCAAAACCACATCTGGAACAAAAATGCGCTTGTCTTCAGCCAAAGCTTGATCGATTTTCGTCCTTAAATCAGTTTTACCTGCCAAAGCATCTACAATATCGAACATTGTTATGTCGCTTACTTCAGAACTCTTTGCAGGTGCAATTTCCAGAATCTCCCTCACAGAAGGATTGGCAACCAAAAGCTGGTGGCTTAAGTCTACAGATATTATACCGTCAGTTATAGAATCTATAACTGCCTTCAGTTTACCTCTTTCACTTCTCAAAACCCCTTGTAAGCGAGTAACAGCCAAAGCAGCCTGGTTAGTAATAGTGTACAAAATGGAAGCCTCGTTTTCCCCAAAACGACCAAATTGACCAGAAGCGACATTTATAACCCCCACTAACTTCTCTCCAATAAATACAGGTAAATTAAAATACGACTTCACCCCCACCCGTACATTGTCATCCAATAAATTTCCAGTCACACTTTCATCAAAACGACTCGGCTTAACGTCTAGGTTTAAAATGCCGGAAAAAGCCATTAGAATTTTATCCTTTACTTCTTCTATAAATTCATGACTAACGCTATTTTCCACATGGCATTTAAAAACTGCTGAGTTGTCAGTTATCAACATGTAGGAAACAGTATCGTAGGGCAGTAAATTCCCCAGACTATTGGTAATAATTTCTACCACTTTTGTCGTATCCAAAGAATACCCAATACGCTCGCTTATTTCCTTTAACACCTGAGCCTGATAAACTTTTTGCTGTAACTGCATGCTTTGACTTAGACGTGTGCGCAAATAAGCCCTTTCCCTAAGGGTACGAAAAATATACCAAGCCATAACAATGGCAAGGACAATAAAATCTGCAACCAAAAGTATGTTTATTATCATAAGCTTAAAGGCTTAATAAGCCATACTTGGGTACTTTTGTTTTAAAACATTTAATGCCATTTGAGTAACATAACTAGAAAGAACGGTATATTCTTGAGCAACGCTTCTCAAAACCATAACCGGATCACCTATTATTTCCAAAACCACGCCGTCACCAGCAATTCTAATTCCCGGAACCTTTCTCGCTGTATCCAAGGCAATATTCGGACCCAGAATCACCATTTGTTTTTGTATAAGTTCAGTTAAAAGTTTTTTATAATCTGCCTGCTCGGACATCGAACTTTTTCTCCTTATTATCTGCTCAGGGTTTGAAAAAAAAGTTTTCAAAAATGAGCTTAAAACTATTTTTTAATTTTTATTTCATGTCAATTTTTTTGATACTTTATTATACCACATTTTTTACGCACCTCAAAAATTAAACACCCAATCTCATTTCTTACCATTTACACCTCCTTAACCCTTCCAAACCCCACACTGTCCCTAAATACCTTCCCCGCCTTAAGCACAGGGGTATAAGAAACCGTAAATTTGCCATATTTAGCATTTATAACATCTATAGCTATCATAAGAGCGCCTTTAGATGTATGCTTTTTAAACAAAGCCTGTTGAAACACATAAGGCTTTAAATTATCCACAGTAACCCCCACTAGCTTACAATTAGCAATAACTTTTTCTGCTTCGAGAAAATTTCTCAAAATTTTCCGGCTTTCACAAAACAAGTCCCTTGCATCAAAAATAGGTTCACCCAAAGTTACAGAGTTGCCATAAGAGTTATACTCTCCATCTCTTACATAAGCAACCAAAACATTACCCCACAGCTTCTTCCGCCTAAGCCTTTCAGCCACCATTTCGCAAAGCTTATACAAAACCGGTTCAAAAAAATCCCGGCCCCTATACTCTTTAGGTAAGGTATACATATGACCAATGGACTTAATAGTTTGGTCATGATGAACTTTGGACTTCCAGCTACCATCTAATTTACCCATATGGTGAAGATGATACCCGCTTATACCAAACACTCTCACAAGTCGGCTTAAAGGAAAATCTCGCAAATCTTTTAAAGTCCTAATCCCCAACTCATTAAGCCTCTTCTCCTGCCTCCTAGCTATTCCAGGAATATCAGTAAGTTTAAGTTTTTCATATAAATCTTCTTTAGTAAAATTTAAGAATTTAGAATGACAAATGCAGAATACAGAATTTTTACAAAAACATTCTAAATTCTTAATTCTCAATTCTGCATTACTTATAATTACCAACCCATCAGGTTTCTGCATATCACTGGCTATTTTAGCCAAAAGTTTATTGTCCGCAACCCCAATACCGCAGGTTAAATAGTCTCCCACCTCTCTTTTTATTCTCTGCTTTATTTCCCAAGCCACCCTCACGGCCTCTTCAAATGGATTAACTGATAGATAATAATCCAACTTTGCCTTATGGAAGTATTTTAGTTGATCATTTTTAGATTTTGTAATTTGTATTATTTTTTGAAACTTGTAATTTGGAATTTGTAATTTAATATTACAGCTTGCTGTAATGTCTACGTACGCTTCATCTATACTTGCAGGCTCAACAAAACTACTATAGTCCCTTAAAACTTTTAAAAACAATCGGTGATAATGCCTATAAGCTTCTGCCCTGGTGTGGGTTAAAATAATTTTAGGATAAAGCTTTTTAGCCTCCCACACAGGTGTACCGGTTTTTATACCCCAACGTTTTGCCTCTATACTTGCAGCTATTATTATGCCACCTAAATGCTCGCACACACCTAAAGGCTTGCCTCGCCACAACAAATTATCCTGTTGTTCAACCGAAGCAAAATAACTATTCATATCCAAATGAAGAATAACGGGGGTCATAGGAGTAGTGAGTAGTGAGTAGTGAGTAGTGAGTAGTGAGTAGTGAGTAGTGCTACGGATCCCGTTACTACCGTCAACTACCCGCTACTTATTACCTGCTTTTTTAGCTAAACGTTCGTTCACCTTGTTATTTTATGACTATAATAAAAATTGTGCAAATCAAAAAAACCACATTCACCATATAACAAAAAAGCCTATTTTAAAAACAAGCGATTGTCTTCAAAAAAGGTCTTTAAATATGCTATTAATACTGGGCTTACTGCTTTATATGCTCTCTCAAGCATTATTTAATGATGCCCATGATGATGAGCGTGCTGTTCCTTGCGTATATGAATATGTCTTTTTTTATGCAGCAAAAATACCACTGCCAACATTACAAAATAGCCAATCCATAATTCCCATCTTAGAAAAATCCCCGTGCCTAAAATCGCCGAGGTAACAATTAAGTCTAAAAACAGGTCAAACCCCAACCAAAATATACAAACAAAAATTGCTTCAAAATAACTAATAACCCCAAAACGCCTGACCAAAACCAAAGTAACAAAAGCAATAAGGAGGAAGTACAAATAAAAAGCAAAATTCCCCTGCCCCAAGTACCCGTCGAAATAAAAAAATCTAAGTAACAATAAAAAAAGCCATTGGAAAAAAGTTATAAGAAAGAAACGGCTTAAATTCATATTTTCTTACGAGCTTTTGGGGACCTAACGACTTTCTCTTTTAACTCCAAATTTGACCTCAGAGCCGTCCGTCTCGTCTTTAATGGCTTAACAGAAGTTTTTTGTCTTAAAAATGCCGGGGCCTGTTTTGCTAAAGCTTCCAGATCATTTAAATTATTTTCTAACCTTAGCGCCACATGCTCCAACTTATTTTCAAAAATTTCTGGCTTGCTTTTTGACTTTCCAGTAAAAAAACTTCCTATGTGGTCTATTAAACCATTGTGAGTATTTTCATGATACACAACTTTATACCAATACTCACCTATCCACATGCCATAGACCAAACCAACCACCATCGAGAAAGAAAGAGTTATATAATCCCAAAGTAAAAAAGTATTATATTCAAAAAATACATCAGCGGAAGTAACTATTAATAAATATAAAAATATTGCAATTCTGTGCAATATAAAAAATATCAACAAACCCATAAGGCCTGAAAGAATAAGGTAAATGGACCTCCTGAATACGTTTATCATTTTAGTTTCTAAAGTTTGTTTATTTCTACTATTATAAAATAAATTCAAACCTAAAGCAAACAGCATTTGTCCACAGATTTATATATTAACGTTTAAGCATCTCAACACGCTAAAAAAGCTTTTAGCTTAAACGCATGGAATTTTACCCAAATAAAATTATCGAGAAGCTATCTAACACTCAAAATGCTCCTCTTATAACTATCTAAGTTATCGAGCGCCACTCCCGTACCCTTCGCCACACAAAGAAGAGCGTCCTCTGCCACATAACAAGGAACACCGACACTTTGAGCAATATATTTATCTAAATTTCTTAGCAAGGCCGTACCTCCAGTCATAACCATTCCCTTATCTATAATGTCCGATGCGAGCTCAGGTGGAGTTTCTTGCAAGACAACCTTAACCGCCTTTGCTATTTCATATAAATCTTCATTAATAGCATCTACTATTTCGTTAGTTGTAACACTTACGGTTTTAGGCAGACCAGATACCATGTCGCGCCCTTTAACCTCCATAACCTCTTCCTCTTTTAAATGCAAAGCGCTACCAATAGTAATTTTTATTTCCTCTGCCGTCCTATCGCCAATAGCAATTCCATGTTTTTTTCTGACGTAGTCAATTATGGACTGATCAAGCCTGTTACCTGCAACGCGAACCGAAGTAGAGTTAACAATACCCCCTAAAGACAAAACGGCGACATCGGTAGTACCCCCGCCTATATCTATAATTAAATTACCGCGTGCCTCTGCGATTGGTATACCAGCGCCTATGGCCGCAGCCACAGTCTCTTTTATTACATAAGCCGCCCTTGCTCCAGCCGCCTGTGCTGCTTCTATTACCGCGCGCCTTTCGGTAGAAGTTATGCCACCAGGGACAGATATCATTACCTCCGGCCTAAAAAATCTTACTTTGCCCAAAGCTTTGTTAATAAAATATCTCAACATGGCTTCCGTTACCCTATAATCAGCAATTACCCCATCTTTCATCGGCCTGCTGGCAACAATAGTTTCAGGTGTCCTTCCCAACATCTCTTTAGCCTCCTGTCCTACTGCCAAAACGTGGTTATCGCTTATAGAAATAGCAACCACGGTAGGTTCATTTATAATTATCCCTCTTTTAGGTAAAAAGACCAAGGTGTTAGCAGTGCCCAGATCTATGCCCACTTTTGAATCAAACATATGGGTTAATTTCGGCTTTTTTTAGTAAAATAGTCAGACCATTATATCAAATAGTAACAATTGAAACAACTCCATTAATACTGTAAAATATGGATATTCCCTTAAATAATTTAAGCTACCCTAAAAAATAGCACGCCCCCTGGAAAAAAATAATGACCAAACGATCACGCTACTTATTAATAGCCTTAGGCGCCTGTATTTTTGCCGTACTAGCTCCAGCCATTGTAATATACTCAGCCGGCTTATCAATAGATTGGAAAAATAAAAAAATTACCCGAACGGGAATAATTGCTTTTAAAGTTGAACCTAAAAATCCCAATATTTTTTTGAACGAACAAGATAAAACCGGTAGCGGCGAAAATATAAAATTTTTAAAATCCCAAGATTACGAACTTCGTTTTGAAGCAGAAAGTTATTGCTACTGGCAAAAAAAACTACTTGTCACTCCCGGGGAAGTTACGTGGGCCAGCCCATACGGGGGCAAAATTCATTTACTAAAAAACAGTCCCCCGGCAAAAATTATTTCAGAATCAGTAGATGATTTTTTCTATTACGGCAACACTCTTTACTCTGTAAAAGAAAATTTATTTTCGACTCTTGACCTAGGTAATAATTCTACACATACTTTAACGTTACCAAAAGACGTAAAAAATATAAGCCATATTTCCGGCTCCGACAAATTTTTAGTTTACAACAGCTCCGAAATGACATCTGGTATTTTTTTGGTGGACGGAAAAAACACAACTCTTTACGACTTAAGCAAAAACTTCTCCGAACTTCCGAAAATCTTATATTCAGGCACTTCGATCTTTGCCCTGGAAAACAAAACGCTGTACAAAGTTAGTTCCGACTTTTCTACAAAAACAGAATTTAAATCAAATGTACTTGACTACAATATTCTAAATGACTCCTTATACTATATATCGTCCAATGCTTCTACGACTGAATTAATTGCTTTTTCCCTAAACGAAAATCAAGAAACCTTGATTTCCACCCTACCTCAGTTATTAACCGCCAAAGTGTTAGTCACAGGGCAAAAACAAATTTTTGTTGAGGGCGACAACCAGCTTTATCAAATTGGCTTTAATCAAAAAAACCTAGGCCCCATAACCACAAAAGACTTCGAAGCCTCTTCACCCAAACTAATATATATTGGTGGCGGGGAAGCTAATTTCTACGACTTTAACAAGAACGAGACACGCCTAATCTCGAGAAGCAGCCAAAACCTTCAAAATCCCATCCTTGCCACCAACATTGGCTATGCTATTTGGCAAAAAGGCAACATAATAGAAGCTGTAGAACTAGATACCCGCGACCATCAAAATTCTTGCGAACTTTTCAAAAGCCCGACAATACAAAAGTTTCAAACCGACGAAGAAAATCGCCGGTTACTTATTTTGGACAACAATCAAATAAAAATAATTGATATCCAGTAAAATCCATCTTTATCAGACAAGAGACAAAACTACGGTTATACTTTTAAAGCCGCGTCCAAAGCCATGTTTACCAACTTGTCAGCTTCTTTGTTTTGCTCCCTTGGGACGTGAGAAAAATTTACACTTCGAAAATTTTTGCACAGTTTTAGCACCTCTTCCGCTACAGGCTTGAGCCCCAGATCTTTTATTTTATAACGCCCTTGCATTTGCCTAACAATTAGCTCTGAATCCATTCTTATTTCCAAATCCAAACTACTGGTCTCTAAGTCTGCAATTTCAGACACACCTTTTAAAGCTCGCAGCAGTGCTCTATACTCGGCTTGATTATTGGTTGTCTCACCTATAAATTCCCCAATTTCAAGCAGTATACTCCCCTTCTCATCTTTGACAATCGCACCTATCCCTGCCGGTCCAGGATTCCCCCTTGACCCACCGTCTGTATTTATAAATAGTTTCATTTAATTATTATTGGATTTTGATATCCAAAATTTTTAATTTTAATTTTTTTTGACCATTCCAACTATCTTCCAATAGCTCGCACACGGCTTGAACTTTTGACCCATTTAAAATATTAGCAATTTTTGACCCCATGTTAAACCCAATGGCTGAAAAAGTTTTATTTTCTTTTTGCAACTGAAGCTGAACATGCTTACTCCCTTGTCCTACAATTTTATGCGAAACCACATCCAAATCCCTTATTAAAAATTTAGGAGCCGGATTTCCTACACCATAAGGCTCCAAAATCATAAGAGCAGATGCCGTATATAAATCAAGCTCAGAGACCAAAAGCTCTGCTTCTATTTCAACCGAAGCAATCAAGTCATCGGGTCGTAAATTACTTTTGGTAAACTCCAGCACTTTAAGATAAAAATTTTCAAAATTACCCGCGTGAAGCGTTAAACCTGCTGCCTGCTTATGACCCCCAAACCTTACCAAATTTTCTGACGCATACTTTAAAGCATCAATAATACTAAACTCGCCTACAGTTCGAGCAGAACCCGTGGCATAATCCCCTTCTTTAGACAAAACTATTGTTGGTTTGTTAAATTCTTCTGCAATTTTACCCGCTGCCAGACCCACCACGCCCTTGCTCCACCCTTCTCCCATAAGTACCAAAAAATTTCTGTCAGCAATTTTCTGCGCCTCCTCTCGCGCTTCACTCATAATCCGCTCAGTCAATTCCTGTCTTCTCTTGTTTACAGTTTCCAAATACTCCGCCTTTTCACCTGCAGCAATTGGATCCTCTTCCAACAAGACACCCAAAGCCACGTCTGCATGTTCTAGCCTTCCTGCGGCATTCAAACGAGGTGCCAGAACGAAACCCAAAGTATACGCATCGGGTTTTTTTGTTTTAAAATCCAAACCCGCCTTGTTACATAGAGCCTTCAGACCTTGCCATTTGGTTTTTTCCAAAACCTTCAAGCCATACTTCACCAAAATCCTGTTTTCCCCTAACAGCTCGTGACAATCCGCAACTGTGCCTATGGCCACCAAATCCAAAAGCCACTTTTCCCAACCCGGTTTTAATTTAGGATTTAAAATTTCAGATTTAAGATTTTGCAAAACCGCAGAAGCGAGTTTAAAGGCCACACCCACGCCGGTTATGTCCCTATACGGATAGGTGTCCGAAGGATTTTTCGGGTTTATGAGGGCAAAAGCCTGGGGGGTAGGACCAATAATTTCGTGATGATCGGTAATAATAAAATCAACACCATTCTCCAAACACCAATCCGCCACATCACAAGAATTAGTTCCGCAATCTACAGTTATTATTATTTTTGTCCCGCTCTCTTTTATTTTTAAAACAGCATCCAAATTTACTCCATAACCCTCCGTAAACCTGTCAGGTATATAGCTATAAACATTTGCCCCCAATTCTTTAAATGCCAGCCGTAAAACCGCATTAGCTGTTACCGCATCAGCATCGTAGTCACCATAAATACAAATTTTTTCGCCCAGTTCGATGGCTTTCCAAATTCGATTTACCGCTTTTTCCATATCCAAAAATAAAAACGGAGCATTAAGCCCCTCGTACTTCGGATCCAAAAATTCTTTTACTGCCTCCTCGTCGCGTATTTTACGATTATACAAAATTTTCGCAAGTACAGAAGGAAGATTTTCATAAACTTTTAAATCTTCTGCAGAAACATTTTCTTTTAATTTCCAGATTTTTTGCATTTCTCAAAAATCAACGAATTAAAACCAGTCCATTTTACTACTACATATTCTCCAGTAAATTTATACCTGTCATTTCCTCAGGTCTTGGGAGATTTAGCAACGAGAGTATGGTAGGAGCAATATCTGAAATTACACCACCCGGCATTTCCGAAGCCAAATCTTCATACCTTTTATTTGCCGGGATTTTAAACTTCCACTCATTACTTATAAACAAACAAGGTACGGGATTAGTCGTATGATCCTTATCTATTTCTCCAGTTTTCACCGAAATCATCTCCTCTACATTACCGTGGTCAGCAGTAATTAGCAAGGCTGCGCCAGCCGCCAAAGCAGCGTCCGCAACACGTCTTAAATAGGTGTCTATAAACTCGACCGCCTTTATACTGGCTTGCAAATTGCCGGTATGACCTACCATATCACAGTTTGCATAATTAGCCACAAAAAAATTAGTATTAGTACTGATTATTTTCTGCGTCAAAACATCAGTCATTTCATCTCCAGCCATCTGAGGACTATCTACATAATTCTTTGAATTGTTAGGACTTGTAACTATTTGCCTCTCTTCACCCGGATAAGGGTCGGTTTTCCCGCAGTTAAAAAACGAAGTTACATGGGCATATTTTTCGCTTTCGGCTATATGATACTGCGTAAACTTATTTTGTGACAAAACTTCTGCCAAATTATTTTTTAAGTCCGATGGTGGAAATGCCACATGAACCCGAGTCAGGTTCTGTGAATACTCTGTCATGGTGCAAAAGTATACATTTTGCAAAACCGGCCTTCTAAAGCTTTCCGGCACCTGCTCAGGGGCTGTAAATATCTGAGCAAGTTGCAAAGCTCTATCCTGCCTGAAGTTAAAAAACACCACGCCGTCGCCGTCTTCTATTTTTGCCATGGGCTTTTGCTCAAAATTAGTCAAAACAGTTGGGGGTATCATTTCATCAAAAATCTGTTTTTCGTAATTTTGCCTCACCACCTCTTCTGCAGAGGTTCCAACCGGACCTTCGCCCTTAACCAAAACTTTATAAGTATCAAAAGTCTGGTTCCAATGTCCACCACGATCCATAGTATAAAACCTTCCGCCAATTGAAGCGACAACCCCAACCCCTATACGCATTATCCTTTCTTTGATCTTATCTATTGCCTGAAGAGCAACTCGTTCAGCTGTATCACGACCGTCAGTAAACATATGAATAAATACCTCCTTCAAACCCATCTCGGCAGATAACCCGAGTAAAGCAAACATATGCTCGTCTAAACTGTGCACGCCGCCGTCTGAAACCATGCCCACCAAATGCAACTTTGATTTATTTTTTATACAATGCTCAACCGCGTCCCTCAAAACAGAATTTTTAAAAAACTCTCCATTCTGTATAGCCATGGTTATACGAGGCAAATCTTCTCCTACAATCCTACCCGCACCTATGTTCAAATGCCCGCTTTCACTGTTACCCATTTGCCCCCAAGGCAAGCCGACCAGAGGACCACTGGCCTGCAAGGTCGTTGAAGGATAATTGTTAACCAAACTGTTTAAAGTTGGTATACGTGCCCGCAAAACTGCATTGCCAGTAGAAGGGCCAGCGACGCCGAAACCATCCAGAATCACCAGGACAACTTTTTTGTAAATTTTATTTTGCATGTTTTAAGCCAAACATTTTTACTATATCCAGCTTCCTAAATTATAACACAAAAAACACCTCTTAACGCCAGAGGTGCTTTAAACTAATCCAGATAGTTATTTATATAAGCATGTGATAAAAACCAACTATCTTGGTTCATCAATTTCCCGATGAACCAAAGCGTATACTATTAAAGAAAAATATGGAGCAGTTAAAAAGAATAAATAAAGCTCCAGTGGCAACCCATAAAAATATACACCTACCATGCCTTTACCCGGATAAAGCCAAGCTTTAAAAAACCAAAAATTTATAAACTCCCACCCCATTAATACAATAAAAATAAATCCTAAGACTAATAGCCTGGTCTTTAAACTCGAAAAGAGTTTTATTTTATACTTAATTTCTAAGGACACGGCTGCTAATAAAAAAATTATATCTATTAATAGATTCATCTTGTTTTTCTGTCGACTTCGACGGCCCTATAAATAGTTAAACAAAAATAAGGGACTATTAGAAACCACATAAATTCTTCAATTGGAATAACTCCCACGTATATTCCCAGAATGCCCTTACCGGTAAATACCCAGTGGCCGTTAGGGATTGCATACTGATCCCATAAAGTTCCAATAAATAAAAATACCAACGCCCAAACCAGCCTTGCCTTTAAATGCTTAAACAAATGTTCCCGATAAATAAATTCAACTATCAACCCAAAGACCAACAATATCAAAGCAGAAACGAAATAAAAATACATAAGCTTATTTTAATGCTTCTATTCCTGGCAATTTTTTGCCTGCTAAATACTCAAGCATGGCTCCCCCACCAGTAGATACATGATCTATATGACTAAACTGGTGAGCAAGTCTTACGGCATCTACAGTCTCACCGCCACCCACAACAATAAAGGCCTTTCCTTTTCCCCGACCGCCTATCAGTCTTGCTAAGGCCATTGTTGAATGATGAAAAGGTTTTGTCTCAAACTTACCCAAAGGTCCGTTCCAGACCAAAGTATTGGCAAGTTTAATATACTTTGACCATTCCAAAATAGTTTTTGGCCCAGCGTCCAAAATAACTTCTCTTTTACCCACTTCATAAGGAGCGACACATCTTATTGAACTCGGGTCCATGTCTTTATTTGCCACTACCAAATCTAAAGGCAGTAAAATTTTGTTTTTAAAATTTTTCTCCAATTGCCACGCTATCTTAACCCCGGCTTCTTCAACTTTTGACAGACCAGTCTCATAACCCTTGGCTTTAAAAAATAAACTCGCAATTCCCCCTCCTAGCAGCAAATGGTCAGCTTTCTCGCCAATATTCATAAGAGTCGCAACTTTATCTACAAGTTTTATACCACCCATCATTATTACAAAAGGTTTTTTTGGTTTTTTTAGCAACACATCCAAATTTTTTATTTCCGATTCCAGCAACAGCCCTGCATAAGAGTTCAAATATTTATTAACGCCGACCAAAGAAGCTGCTTCCCTGTGATCAACCCCAAAAGCATCGTTCACATAAACATCTGCCAGCAAAGAAAGCTGTTTGGCAAAATAGGCGTCGTTTTCATCCTCGCCCTTATAAAATCTTAAGTTTTCCAAAAATACCAAATCCTTACTTGGCACATTTTTTATTTGTCTCTCATGCTTCTCCTGCCTTATATCACCAGTATAAAAAATTAAGTGCGGTACATGGTAATCGGGCACCCTGTGCTCGGTTTCGACAAACTTCATTTTCAATATATCCGCCAATAAGGATGCAACCGGTTTCAATGATAACTTCTCTTCACGCCTGCCTTCTGGTCTACCTAAATGTCCGCAAATAATAACTTTATTTTTATTCCCCAACAAACACTTTACAGTCGGAACAATTTGCTCAATTCGAAAAGCATCCATAACTTTCCCATTCTCAACCGGCACATTCACATCTACCCTTAAAAGTACGGTTTTATTTTTAATTGAACTGTTTTTTAAATACTTCATAAATGATACTAATATAACTTTTTCCAATTATCTATTCTAACTTAGGGAATAAATTTTATTTTCCTTTCATCGAAAATCCTTTTGGCTACATCACAATACTGTTTTTCCCTTGCACAACACCCAAGTTCGTTATGAGTCGAAAAGAGCACACCTCTAATTTCATAGTTAAATCTTTGTAAATTAACTCATTGTTTTTTATATCTGTATTATTAGTATCATCAGCATGCATTCGCATATTAGTATCTCATACAGTTAGCCGATCAAACTAACCATTTCTACCAACCTGTTACTATAGCCAAACTCGTTGTCATACCAAGCCACTACCTTCACAAAATTCCCGTCCACAACCTGGGTTAAGGACAAATCTACAATTGAAGATGCCGGGTTACCTACTATGTCTTGCAAAACTAAAGGCTCTTTTGAAACTTCTAAAATTCCTTTATACCTTACCTCTTTTGAAGCTTCTATAAATGCCTCATTAACTTCGTCTTTAGTTACATTCTTTTTTAAAAGTAAAGTAAAATCTGACAAACTGCCCACCGGAGTCGGTACTCGAAAAGAAACTCCGTCAAACTTACCTTTTAGACTCGGTATAGCCTGTGTTGCGGAAATTGCTGCACCTGTTGTTGTCGGTATTATATTCACTGCCGCTGCTCTTGCACGACGCAGGTCGTTTGACTTACCGCCCGGCGGAGGCCCGTCCACTAAATTCTGTTCCGCAGTATAACTGTGAATAGTAGACATTAGCGCCTTTTCCACTCCAAATATTCTATGCATTATTTCTAGAACCGGCGCAATACAATTGGTAGTACAAGAGGCGTTGCTTATTATTGCCTGTTTATGATATTCCTGGTTATTTACCCCCAAAACTATTGTCGGGGTTATGCCCTCATCTTTAGCAGGAGCACTTATAATAACTTTTTTGGCGCCTGCCTTAATATGTGCGCTAGCCTTTTCACTGTCCGTAAACCTGCCAGTCGACTCTATAACCACATCTACAGAAAGCTGCCCCCAAGGCAGTGCGGTCGGATCTTTCTCTGCAAAAACTTGGTACTTTTTTCCGTCAACAATTATATTATGAGCGTCAAAAGAAATATCATATGAAGACCTGCCGTAGTTACTGTCATACTTAAGCAAATGAGCCAAAACGTCCGTTCCTGTCAGGTCATTTATCCCAACGACTTCAATATCTGGTTTTTCCAAGGCAATCTTAAACGCCTGTCTTCCAATACGACCAAAACCGTTAATAGCTAATCTAATCTGACTCATATTTTTAAAAGTTAATTATTCGTATTCTTACCGCAAACTTTAAATAAAGTTTGTAATTTCTAATTTGAAATTTTGAATTTGACATTCCTAGTCATTCTTCTTACTAACTAAATTTAAAACCTCTTGCTTTATTTTTTCACTGCTTATTACCACAATCTTAAAGCTTTTCATTTTCTTTAGCCTTGTCTCTATTTCATGCATAGTAAGCAAACCTGCCTGCGGTCCAACTTGCTGTACCACACTGCCAGCATTTACCGGACCCCAAGTCAGCGCCTCCTTATGAGACTTGCCGTGCACCAACCCTGCAATATAGGCAGTAGTAAAACTATCCCCAGCTCCGGTAGCTTCAAGCCTAGGCCCTGGATATTCCGGACAATAATAAAACCCTTCTTGGCTAAAACTATACGCCCCTTTTCTCCCATCAGTTAAAGCAATAGCTTTAGGACCCAATTCCATTAAAGCCTGGCATAACTTTTCCGGATCTCTACCCAAATCGCCTACCCAGCTTTGAGCTTCCTCTACATTTAATGATAGCACGGTGGTCCTCTTAAGCATTTCGGAGTTAAACTTTGGGCCCTTCCTTAGTTGAAAAGTGCCTGGATTGAAACCGAGGCTTACCTTATATTTGTCCAAATATTTTGCCAAATCTTTATAAATTTTTTCAAAACCTTCGCCCATGCTAGTTAAATACACCCAGTGAGCCGGAACTAAATTCGGCAGCTTGTAATTTCTGTGCTCATGGTGAACCAAGATTGTTCGTTCCCCGTCATAACTTATAACAAAAGATGCATTAGTCCCCTGCTTTTCGTCTATTACAATATACCTGTCAGATACACCTTCTTTTTTCAATTTATAAATTATTTCCCTACCGCCTGCGTCATGCGCCAAAACAGTATAATAAGCCGCCTTAAGCCCTAAACGGGCACTCCCCACCGCATTGTTCGCCGCATTTCCCGCCACTGTTCTATACATTTTATCTACAGGCAGTTTATCACCCCAATTCAAAATAGCTTTTTGCTTACCCTCGATATTTTTAATTTCAATATCGTGAATAAATAAAAAGGTATCTATAGTTGCGTCACCAATTGAGATAATGTCAAGCATTTTTTCGCTTATATAAGTCACAGAGGACGGCCCTCTATAATTATTTGAAATTTGTTATTTGTTATTTGGAATTTTTTCTAGATATTACTTTTCTGATAGCAGCTTTTATTGACTTAATTCCCATACAATACTTTTCTATTAACTCCTCAGGCTGACCAGACTCTCCAAATGAATTAGGCATGCCTACCATTTCAACCGGCACAGGAAAATTTTGGGCCAATACTTCACACACAGCGCTACCACACCCAGCCATCGTTTGATGCTCTTCCACAGTTACCACGGCCTTACATTTTTTCGCAGCTTCAATAATTGTTTCCGAATCTATAGGCTTTATTGTGTGGTTATTTATAACCATGCAACTTACGTTTTCCTTTTCCATTTCCGCCGCAGCAACCAGCGCATTGTAAAGCACTGGCCCGCTCCCAATAATTACCACATCCGAACCGTCCTTGAAAACCTCAGCTTTTCCTACAGTAAATGAAGAACTGTTTGTCGTAATAATTGGCGTCTTAGAACGACCGAGACGAAAGTAAGCTGGACCGGCCATCTTTCCCAAAGCAACCGTTGCTTTTCTGGCTTCCAGGGCATCACAAGGCACAACAACAGTCAAATTGGGCAACACTCGGGTAATAGCAACATCTTCTAAAGCTTGATGAGTGGCTCCATCGGGCCCAACCGTAACACCTGTATGAGCTCCAGCTATTTTTACATTTGCCATACTATAACAAACACTTACCCTTAATTGGTCCCAATTCCGTCCCGGGGAAAAAGTAGCGTAAGAAGAAACAAATGGCACTTTACCATATAAAGCCAGACCTGCTGCAACACCCATCATGTTCTGCTCAGCTACACCGCATTCCACAAACCTTTCGGGATACTTTTTAGCAAAATCTAATACCATAGTGCTTTCAGCCAAGTCAGCCGTTAAAACTACAACATTTTCATCTATTGCTGCCAAATCTAAAAGCCCTAAGCCGTAACCTTTGCGCGTTGGCTCTTGCTCAATATCACTATTTCCAATTTTGGGATTCAAATAAGTCATTTCCTTTTATATTGATTTTCTCCTGTCACCATTTTACGTCTCACCACCATCTGCCTATTAAACTCAGGCTCCTTTAAACCATACCCTTCTGCTAATATCAAATAATCCACCCGTGAATTGCATTGTCTTAACTCTTCTTCTAATTTGGTCAAAGCCTCTTCGGGTTCTTTTGCTCTTGCAGAAACCCACTCGACTATAATACTTTCTGCGTACGAGCTATTAAAATTTTCTTCTTCAGTCATAATTCCTAATTCCTAATTCTAAATCTTACATCTTACATCTTACATTACTTATGCTCGCTATCTATCTGACCTCTTAAAGTCCTTAATTCCTCTAGAGCTACTTTTGCCTGCTCCTTATTTGGCGGACTACCGTGCCATTTAAAATCACCTTCCATAAAATCCACGCCCTTCCCAGGTATAGTATGCGCAATTATCACCGTTGGTTTTTCATAAATGGCTTTTGCTTCCATACATGCGTTTATAATAGCTTGATGATTATGTCCATCCACCTCCAAAACATGCCAATTAAAAGCTTCGTATTTGGCTTTTAAATTATCTAAAGGCATAACATCCTCTGTGTAACCGTCTATTTGTATATTATTGCGATCAATTATTGCCGTAAGATTATGAAGTTTGTACTTTCCTGCAAACATAATCGCTTCCCAAACCTGACCTTCCTGCTGCTCGCCGTCAGACATAATTAAATAAACCCTCTGAGACTTTTTTCTGTCCATATAAAGTCCGTAGGCCATACCAACCGCCTGACTTGCTCCTTGTGCTAAGGGTCCTGAAGAAGTTTCTATCCCAGGCAAGCTTAAATTATGCGGGTGGCCGTGCAAACGGGTTCCAAATTTTCTTAAAGTTTTAAGTTCATCTTTCATAAAATAACCTGCCTCCGCCAAACTTGCATATAAAACGGGACATATATGCCCACACGACAAAACTAACCTATCACGTTCTTCTAGCTTGGGTCTTTTTGGGTCATGATTCAGGACACTAAAATACAAACAAGCAAAAATATCGGCCATACCTAAAGGCCCGGCACTATGTCCGCTACCTGCTTCTAAAAGCATTTGCACTATATCTTGCCGTATATCGTTGGCTTTGTATTTTATTTCGTTTATAGATAACTTCATAATATTGAAGCAACCTCTCCCTGCCCTCTCCTAAAAAGGAGAGGGAAAGGCTACAACTGCATTCCTCTCCCCTCCTAGAATAGGAGGGGTGTCCCGATTTATCGGGACGGGGTGGTAGAGACCTACGATAAATACCTTTTTATTTCTTGAACAACTCCATTTAAATCACTTAATACTTCTTTATTTTGGAATCTAATTATTTTAATACCCTGACTCTCTATAAACCCTGCGCGTTTTATATCATTCTGATAGCTTACAGCATTATCATGAGTAGAGCCATCTAGCTCAATTCCCAAACGTAACTCTGGGCAATAAAAATCTAAAGAATAAATTCCTACACCATATTGCCTTCTAAACTTTTTACCTAGTTTATTACCTTTTAATTGTCTCCAAAGTATAATTTCCGGAAGGCCAAGGTTGTTTCTGAGTTTTTGCCTTAGGCCTTTTTAATTAGCATTGTTGTATAAGTAGTCCATACTCTACCACCTCCCGTCGCTAGCGCGACGTACTCCTCCTGTTCCAAGAGGAGAATACTGCAACAGCTTTCTTTCTAATACAGAATTCCAATTTTACTTTACTTAATAAAATACTTCTTTTTTATCTTTTAGGTTACATTAATTGGCATTCAACTTTTCAAAAGCCTCTTTTGGGTTTTCAGTTTTT
The DNA here is from genome assembly GCA_016788665.1 of Candidatus Doudnabacteria bacterium. Lineage (GTDB taxonomy): Bacteria > Patescibacteriota > Doudnabacteria > UBA920 > UBA920 > JAEUSF01. Next base: position 65,296 of record JAEUSF010000006.1, read on the forward strand.
ACAATAGCACTACCCACAACAATTAAATCTGCACCTGCCTCTTTTATACTTTTTATATTAGTTTCATTGACGCCACCGTCTATTTCTATTATAGCATGCGGCAGTAAAGCTTTAAGCTCTTTGATTCGTTCGAGAGTTTCCGGAAAAAAAGGAGAGCCTTGAAACCCAGGCTTAATTCCCATTAACTGAAAATTTTTCAAAAATACGTAATCCGTCAAATATGACACAGGAGTGTCTAAATTCAAACAAACAGCAGGCTCTAACCCTAAATCTTGAATTTGCTTTAGGGCTTGGGTTAATAAATTCTTATTGGAATAAGCCTCATAATGCAAAACTACCTTTTTGAATCCACAAATCTTGTAATCTAAAAAATCTTTAGGCTCTTCGCACATAATATGAGCTTCCCAAATAAAGGCAGGATTTAACGCATCAATTTCAGCTACGGGAAGTAAGGTGTTGGGAACAAATTTTCCATCAGCAAAGTCCACCTGGATTCTTTCGACACCAGGAATTTTTGTAACCAAAGAAGAGGTGGCAGAAAATTTTTCTTTAGTTTGCTCTAAAATTGCCGGAATAATAATAGCCATATTTCCTAATTCCTATTTTCTAATTCTATAGAATTAATCTTTTCTATTCTCTTCACATGTCTGGCACCTTCAAAACCCGTCTCAATCCATAAATCCACAGCTCTCATAGCTTCTTCGGCTGTTATAAAATGCGCGCCCAAAGAAATCACATTAGCATTGTTATGCTGGCGAGAAAGCTTAACAACTTCCTCCGGACCTCCATAAAAGACCGCAGCTCTTACACCCTTTGCTTTATTAGCAACTACGGCTTCTCCCTGCCCGCTATAACCTATGACAATACCCATACTACCAGCTTTGTGCCCAACTTTTACCGCACACGGATAAACAAAGTCAGGGTAATCGTCTTCGTGTTTGTATTCAAAAGGCCCGCAGTCTTCTACAGACTGCCCCGACGTCTTTAAATGGTCAATTAACTTGTTTTTCAATTCAAATCCTGCGTGGTCTGAGGCGATATAGATCATTTTAGCTATTAGCTAGTAGCAAGTAGCGTGTAGCACTGCTAGCTACTAGCTACTCCCTACAAACTATAGATTAATAATTTTATTAAAATAACTTGGAACCAAGCTGGCACCACCCACCAATAAACCATCCACATTCCTTTGTGCCAAGAACCCTTGGGCATTACTTGGGTTAACACTACCTCCATAAAGAACTTTTTCTACACCATAGCGGTTTTTTATAAACAAAGCAATTTTTTCAGTATGATCTGGCGTAGCCGTTTTACCACTCCCAATTGCCCATACCGGTTCATACGCAACCACAACTTTTTCGGCCTCCAGCCCTGCCAAACCTAAGTCTAACTGATTTTTTATAATATCGGTCACCTCCATGTCGTCCTGCAAAACAGTTGTTTTGTACCCAACACATAAAACAGGAACAATATTGTTCGCCAAAGCAAGCCTAATCTTGGCGTTTACCATATGATCATCATCACCCGCAAAACGTCTTTCACTATGCCCAACCAAAACATACTTAATTTTAAAATTTTTAAGTTGTAAGGGGCTGACCTGCCCGGTGAAAGCACCTTTCTCTTCCCAAAAACAATCTTGCGCACCTAAATTTGGATACTTCACCGAAGACAAAAAGACATGAGGCGGACACAATACCACAGTATTTTTTTTTGTCTTTTCTATTAAAGAAGTAAGCTTAACAGCTTCTTTTAAACTTACCGGATTTAATTTCCAATTTCCAATTATTAATTTTTTCATTTTTTATTCTTTAACTGTTTTAAAAACATTTTTATTTTGCAAGCAGATACTACAATATTTTACTAACTTTGACCACGTAAACTTAATCTTGTTAACTTACTTCTTACTTCCTAATTCTTCATTTACCTAATCCCCTCTCAAAAACTTTGCAGTTACTTCAGGCGGTATGGGGTTAACAGGAATCCCTGTCGCATACTCAAAACCTGCCCATGTGGTAATACGAGGAAATATAGTCAAATGCCACCTGAAAGCCTGTTCATTATAAGTCTTACTCTCTTTTCTTAGAGGCATATTGTGAACATAAAAATTCAAAGGTGGATCTGAAAGTTTTGTATACAGCTGTCCCAAAGTCACCTTTAAAACAAAGGATAAATGTTTTATTTCATCTTCCGTCATATCTTCAAACCTGGCTGACTGCCTTTTTGGAATTATCCAAGTTTCAAACGGCTGACGCGAAGCATAAGCAGACAAAATAACAAAATGATCGCTCTCGTGCAAAATTCTATCTTTAACTTTTAATTCTTCCTTTAAAATATCTCCGTAAATATCCGTACCGTGAATACCGTAATAATGCTGACAGCCCATTATTTCGTTATGAATGTGGGGTGGCACTATAGGGGTTGCTAAAAGTTGGTAGTGCGGATGCACAATCGAAGCGCCTGCGTCGCGCCCATGGTTATGAAATAACTGCACATAAGCCAATTCCCCATGCCTCGAAAGCTCATTAATTCTTCTTATAAAAACTTTTAAAGTACTTTCGACTATTGAAATAGACTGCAGAGCAACAGGCTCGTTGTGTTTTCTTGTTATTATAACTTCATGGTCTCCGTCACCCGAATGAGAAAAATAAAATTCTTTATGACTATAAGCAGTTGCGTGCTCTAAAGCCGCAAACTTATTAGGAATTATGCGAATCTCCCACTGATCAGATCTTAAATCGAGCAAATTTCCCTCCTGGTCAAACCTTTCTATTTCCGGATTTAGACTTTCATTACCAGGACAAAACACGCAAGTCTTATCATGCTCAGGTACACCATGCATTACGCTATATGTTTTGTACTCATCAGGCCTCTTATTCCTACCAGGAGCTATAAGCACCCAAGATTTGGTTATTGGATTTTGCCGAAATTCTGACATATAAGTAGTAAGTAGTAAGTAGTAAGTAGTAAGTTTGATACCTACTACTTACTATTTATTTCTGTCTAAATAATTTTGTAAAAATATTTGCGCCGCTAAACTATCAACTTGTTTTTTTCCACCAGGTAATTTTTTTGCCATGGAGGAGCTAAGTCTCTCGTCTTGCGTTTTAACAGCCAAATCGGGTAAATATTTTTTTAGCTCTTCAACAAAAACTAAGACCTC
>JAEUSF010000007.1 GCA_016788665.1 Candidatus Doudnabacteria bacterium
AAGCGAGGGAATTTGATGTAATGAGGCACGGGATTTTGTTTTAAGGAAAGGAGGAGTCGTGGCAGCCAAGAAGAGAAATGGCAGACGTCCACCCAAGTCACCGAAGACCTTGTTTGTCACCATAATTGTGCAAAAACCAGCCAAGCCCTAGCACATTGTACTTCTTGGGCTTTTTATTTGTCTTGATTATAACCATCCTATATAATTAGTCTATGGATTCAATAAAAAATGCTTTTAAAATAACCAAAAAAGCAGTTCAGCCTAAACCAAGCAAATACTTACACTCCCCTGCCCACCTGTTAGCAGACGAGCTTTGTTTAAGGTTTAATGATAAGAGGCATTTTGGTTTTTATTTAAAACTCGCCGTAACTTATGACCATGCCTTTTTGAGGAAGCTATGTGGTGAAGTTATGGAGAATAAGAATGTTAAAACTCCAGGCAAGCTCTTCGCCTACCTTATAAAAAAACACAACGAGACTTTAAAAAAGTCGGCAGCACAATAGTTTATAATTTTATGAAATTACCCATAAAAAAATATCCAGATCCTGTTTTAAGGGCTAAAACTCAGCCTGTCGTTTTTCCCTTGTCTGCCGAAATACAAAAACTGACAAAAGATATGATAGATACAGTTCGAAGTGCGGATGGTATAGGCTTAGCTGCTCCCCAGGTGGGAAAGTCGGTTAAGCTGGTTATTATAAATTTGGAGAAGTCGGGTATTCCAATTTTTGCACTTTATAATCCACGGGTTGTTTCTAAAGGTTTTAAAAAAATAGAGCTTGAAGAAGGTTGTTTGTCTATACCGGGAGTTTATGGGTATGTTAGAAGGCCTAAAAAAGTTACTATTAAGGCCGAAAACCATTTGGGTGAAACTGTGCAAATAACCGACGAGGGGTGGGTGGCTCGGGTTGCTCAGCATGAAATTGACCATATAAACGGAGTGTTAATAACGGACCTAATAAAAAAATACACAAAGGGAGAAGAATTGGTTAAAAAATAGTTTATGTGATTTTTGTTTTTAATTGGGCTCGAGAGTTTCTTTATAATTTGTTAAGGGGAAATTTTTATGCGTTTCATTAAAGATTTATTATTTTTTGAGCTTAATACCACTGGTCCTGATTTGGACAAGGACAATGTTATTCAGTTGTCGGCAATAGTTGTAGATAAAGACAATTTATTAGAAAAAGATTTTTTTAATACGTATGTTCGTATAAGTTATTTAGACAGTTTACTTTTGGCTCATTCTAAGCTTTTGCAGGTTGAGTACGAAGTTGTAAAAAAAAGTCCAAAAGTTGCCGATGCAGTAAAACTATTTCATGGAAAATTTAATCCAGGCCAAATATTGCTTGTTACTCATGGCACAAGTAATTTATTTTTTCTAAAGGCAATGTTTAAAAAAGTTTTAGTTCCTTTTGATTACAATACTCACGCAATAGATCTTTGGACTTTGGGTTATATATATACCTTAAATTACGGTATAAAAAAAATGCCTTCTTTCCATACTTTTATTGAATACTTCAAGCTAAAACAGAAACAGCCGGCAGATGCCTTGGAAAAGGTTCGTCTGGAAGCCGAGGTGTTTAGAAAAATAATTAAAGAAGTTTAGTTTGTAGGTGTGTTTTTAAGGCAAGCTGTTGGTAGGTGCAGCTGTCAGTGAAATATTGCATGATTTTAAGTTCTGCTTCTGTATAAATTTAAAAGTTTTATTAAGTTTGAATTATGAATTTTAAAAAAGACATTTTGCTTATAGACCTAGAAATGACGGGGCTCGATGTAAGCAAGCACGAAATTATACAACTTTCGGCGGTTTTGCTGGACAAAAAAAGTTTAGAGGAGAAAGCATATTTTAATGCATATGCAAAAAGCCGTAGGTGGAAAGACAGGGATCTGGAGTCAATGCGGGTAAATGGGGTCAAAAAAGAATGGTTGGATGCTTCCCCGGATTTAGTCAGTGTGCTTAGGGAGTTTAGTTTGAAATTCAATCCGCGGGATGTAATTTTAAGTTATTATGGCGGTCCTTTGGATATGGATTTTTTGAGAGCGGCCTACGGGAAGCATAAAATTCAATGGCTTTTTGATTATCATTATTTTAATTTATGGTCATTTTTTTATGGTTATTTGGCAGCCGTCAACCAATTAAAAAATACTCGTAAATTTACCGGTTTTTCACTGGAAGATTTGATGAGAAAATATAAAGTTAAGTCAGTTAACCGTCATGATGGTTTGGAAGACTGCAGAGTGGAGGCGGAAATATTGAGAAAGATTATTAAACATACATAATTCGTCCGAATTATTTAAATTCGAACGCTGCCCGAGTTTATGATTGAGCTATGAAAATAATATTTTTTGGAACTTCGAACGTTGCTTTGCCAATTTTGGAAGCTTTGAGCAAAAAGCATGAGATAGTAGCAGTCGTTACTAGTCCTGATGCTAAAGTTGGTCGAAAACAGGAGTTAAAGGAGTCGCCGGTTTCTGTGCTGGCCACGGAAATGAAGCTGAAGCTTTTAAAACCTGTAAAAGTTAAAGGAGAGGCTGGTTTCGTTGAGGAACTATCTGCCTTAGGCGCAGATATGTTTGTAGTGGTGTCTTACGGGAAAATTTTGCCTTTACAAGTAATAAATTTGCCAAAATACAAGACTGTCAATGTTCACTTTTCTCCACTTCCAAAATATCGAGGACCTTCACCTATACAAGCTGCTTTGCAAAATGGCGACGAGTATACCGGAAGTTCTGTATTTATTTTAGATGAAAAGGTGGATAATGGGCCTTTGCTGTCTACGGAAATTATAAAAATTGACTCCGACGATAACTATTTAACACTTTCTCAAAAGCTGGCTTATAAGGCGGCTGGCTCAATAAACCAAGTGCTTGAAGATTACGTGACTGGAAAAACCACTCCCCTACCCCAAGACGAAGCCTCGGCTACTTATACAAAAATTATTTCAAAAACAGACGGACAGATAGATTGGAATAAGTCTGCGTATGAAATTTATAATCAGTTTCGTGCTTTTTTTCCTTGGCCGGGGGTTTGGACAAGGTGGAATGGCAAGGTGCTTAAAATAATTGATTTAGAACCTGCTTTAAAATCTCAGGCAGAGCCTGGGTCTGCAAAAAATTGTGGATTGGTTTTGGACGGTGGAAAAATTGCCTGCGGCCAGGATACCTTTCTTTGGCTTAAAATGGTTCAGTTAGAAGGAAAAAAAGAAACTCTTATTCAGGATTTTTTAAATGGCTATTCAGAATTTGTCGGTAGCGAATTAAAATAAAAAACTAGCTTCAAAATCAGCTAGTTAGGTTTACGTGGATAAAATATTGGTTGGGTGACCATAATTATTCCCGCTAGTATAACAACTATACAAACGCAGAGCACTATGGCGCCTGTTACTAGCGACAGTATTATGGCCGTTAATTGTTCGGATCCTGTCTCCGCCAGCGAGTTTCCCTTCAGTCGGGTACCGATTAATTGTACAATCGTGATGGCCTCCCAACACCCGGCCAAAATAAGCAAGAGCCCGTAGCAGAAGTTCTTCATGGGACCTCCTTAAAAGCAATTATACTCAGATTAATGAATTCTGGCAATTTAAAATAAGCACCGCTTAGGGTGCTTATTTTAAATGCTTTTGTTTGTTTTTAATATGTTCTTCAAAGGTCTTTGAGTATATAGGTTCCCCAGTTGTTTGGTTATGTAGGTAGAAAAAATAGTCGGTGGTTTTAGGGTTTAAGACGGCCTTAATGGAATATATGGACGGGTTAGTTATAGGCGTTGGAGGCAGCCCCTTAATTTTGTACGTATTGTATGGAGAATCGGTTTCTAAGTCTTTTAGGGACGGAGATGCTTCGCTTTTGCCGGTGGCATAGTTTACTGTTGCGTCGCTTTGGAGAGGCATGCCTATTTTTAAACGGTTGTAAAAAATTCCTGCTATAATATTTTTTTCTTCAGGAAAATCGTTAGATTCTTTTTCTACAATAGAGGCAAGTATTATGGCTTCGTAAAGATTTATGCCTTGCGCTAAGGATTTTTCTTTGGCATTGGCTGGTAGTTTTGTAACAAAATTAGTCAGCATTTTTTCGGCTATGGCGTGGGTTGCCTGCTCTGCGGTAGTTACTTTGCGGTCGCCTAGGCTTTTAAATACACGATATGTGTCCGGATACAAAAATCCCTGCCAGTCTTTATATGCTTCCTCGGGTAATATGTTTTTATAAAGGTCAGGTGAAAAAGTTTTAAGGTTTTTTGTGAATTCTGTAGCGGTTAAAATATTTTGAGTTTCCAAAAATTTTCCAATTTCTTTATTGTTCCAACCTTCTAAAAAGGTTAGAGAAATTTCCTCGGCCTTCTGTTCCTGGGCTTTTTGGTAAAATTTCTGCCTCGCTTTTCTTGCCTGAAATTTTGAATAAAATACGAACAGGCTGCTAAGTAGCAGCCCGGTTAAAAGAATTGTTATAATCGTTTTTTTACGCATTTAAACAACCATTAATGGTTTATAGATTATAACATGTTTTATTTATTCCTTTAATTTTTGCGAGTCAAGTTTGCCTCAACTTCATCTAAAACCTTTTTTGCATGCTCTTTTCCGCCAAGACCAAAGGCTATACCTCCCGCAATGGCGAGCATGGCCACAATTGCTCTAAACAGGTCATGCAAAAATTCAGTGGCTATTTGAAGTTGTGAGAGAGCTGCTATTATGCTGAACGAAACTATTGCCCAGCGTGTTATGGCGCCTAAAGCTTGGGAACTGTGCAGCCCGCTGGCTTTTACAGATGAGCTGACAATGCCGGAGAAAAAGTTTGCAGCTAAAACACCCAAAAGTAAAATAGCCATAGCAACAACTACCTGGCCTGCATATGTTAAGACGCCTTCGTACAAAAATTCGCTAACTTGGCGTAAGCCCAAAATTTCAGCGGCAGCTATAAAACTCCCTAAAAAGAAAAACCATTTTACTACCCAGGCTCCAAGACCTGCCAAGCTAAGTTTTTTTCCAGTTTTCTCTGACAACTGGCCTAAACCCAGTTGGTTTGCTAAATTGTCAATTTTAATGGAGCTTAAAATCTTATGTACTAAGCCACTTAAAATGCTGCCTAAAAGCCAGCCGAGTATAAGAACAATAATAACTGCTAGTACATTTGGTAAAACCCATATTATCCTTTGGTACAGGTCCGTAAGCGAGTTTAATACCGTGGTTTGATATGTCATATTTTTATTTTTTATGCGACTTAGTCGCTTAATAATTTTGTTTTATTCGCCTAAAATTTTTATCCAAGCCTCTCTGTGTCTGCCACCATCTAGTTCAATAAAAAATATACTTTGTTTTTCTCCCAACAATATTTCACTTCGCTGAACTATTAAATTTTCCGAAGAGCCCAGCAAAAAAGCTTTCACGTGAGCGTGGCCGTTGCTTCTTTCGTTAGGGGCGACATTTTGCCTGACTTCAAATAAGTCATGGCTGTAGCTAATATCTAAGGGTACCAGTCTATAAATGGTTTTCATCAGGTCTTGTAACAGCAGGGGCTCAAAGTGATTGAGCTTAATTGAGGCGGTTGTGTGTGGGCTGAAAACGGTAACCATCCCCTCTTTTACTCCCGATTCAATCACTGCAGTTCTGACGTGGCTGGTAATGTCTAGCATTTCAAATTGTTTTTTGGTTTCTAGTTGAATTTTTTTTTGGTAGGTTTTCATGGTTTTTATTTTGGAAATTTTTGGAGGGTTATGCTTTACTGTCTTTTTTTGATTCCAGTTTAAATTTTTCAGAAATTTTTGTTAAACGGGAAGTAACAATTACCGCAATAAGAGTGACTATTAGCGTGTAAGCGAATCTGGAAGCGAGACCTCTGCCGGTGCTGAAATATTGGGCAATAAGCTCTTTTATGGTGTCGTTCCAAGCCAATGCTGCCACCAGAACAAATGCTGAGCTAATAAATCCTGCTGTTTGGCTAACGACTAGCCGGTTTGCTTCTTTTAAATTTTCTTTAGTTTTGTCAATTAGAATATTTTTATCAATATTTCTAAGCATGATTTATATTGTTATATTATACCATATTTGGAATATAACCACACAATCATTAGAGAAAAATTAACCTTTGGTCAGGTCTAAGAGCGTTGTTGCGTGTAAATCTGTATGTACGGGTAAGCTAAAAGCAAAAACTGACCCTTTGCCTTGACCTTGGCTCTCTGCCCAAATTTTGCCTTTATGCTGTTCTATAATAACTTTGGCAACATAAAGCCCCAGGCCCAATCCTGCGCTTTGCTTAACAGATTCATTTCCCCTTTTGAATTTCTGGAAGATTTCTTCTCCTTCTTCTTTAGAGAAGCCCTTACCAGTATCTTTGACTGAAAAAACTATTTCGTCGTTTTTCTGTTCTAACGATACATTTATATCTCCTTGTTTTGTGTATTTGAGTGCGTTGTCGATTAAATTATTCATAACCTGCCTTAGCTTTTCTTTGTCGGCCATAATTTTTGGTAAGAAGCCTGACGGGCGTTTGAATTGCAGGTTTAAGTTTTTCTCTTTTGACATGGGTGTAAGTTGCTCAATTGTTATATCTGCGAGTGATAATGCGTCGGTTTCTTCGAACAAAAATTCCATTTTGCCACGTTCAATACGTGAGACATTGAGCATGTCGTCTATAAGAGAAATTTGCGAATTGTTGGTACGGTTAGCTTTGTCTATTACATTTTTTTGTTCGTCGGTTAGTTTGCCAAAATCACCAGCCAGCACGGCGCTTAGGTACCATTTTATGGTTGCAGGTGGGGTTCTGAGTTGATGGCTAGCAATGGTAATGAATTCGCTCCTGGCCTGGTCCAGAGCTTTGAGTTTTTCGTTGGCATCTGCAAGTTGGGTGCTTAAAATTTGAAGCTGGTCCTTTTGTTCTATTTCGTTTCTGACACTTTTATTTAGTAGAAAACTAATATTTAAAATTAGAAAAAATATTATAAACCTGAAAGCGGCAGATTGAATGTCTTCGGAAATTAAGACTTCGAAAAGACTACTTATGGCCAATAGAAAAGTTAAAAATTCCGTTGTAATTATTTTGGCGTTAAGCAGGTGGTAGCGGACTATGGCGACGGCCGTGAAAGCTATAAAAGGAAGAATAAAAACCGGAGCTAAAGGTATGAATTTTAGGTTATTGAATACAACCGGTAAAAAGAAATTAAAACACAAGATAAGTAAAAAGGTTATGCTGGTTCCGGCAGCTATGGTGTTGTACTGCTGTCTTTCCAGCTTTTGTGCTGCGGATCTTTTTTTCCATAAAATAACTAAACTGCCAAGAACTAAGAAAACTACAGCAATTCCAAATAAGGCAATAGCGGGTCCTCTTTCCGGGTTTGTTACTTGTCCTTCTACGGCAATTTTGTCTATGCGGTTAAATACCAGTGGCGTTAGGGTAAGGATAGAAGTTATAATAGTTCCCGGTATTAGGATTTTCTTGTACCATTTCGAAAATTTAACTTCTTCTTTGGGGAAAACATAGAAAAATTGAAATAAGGCAAAAGCGTGCCAAACGGCAGAAAAAATTGTGAGTCGTAAAAACCACAAAATTAATTCCGGTGAGCGAACCTTGTAATTAATGTAGTTAAAAATACCGTAAACCGCGGTTAAGAACGCAAAAATAAGAAACGTTTTATTGGTAATACTTTTTTTGTTGTTAAAGTATACGACAAAACCTAAAATTCCTATTGCCGCTATGGCAATTCCTACCGCAAGGAGGTCCAAGTTATTTAAATTTAAAAGTTGTAGAATTTTCATTTACTTCCAAATAATTTTGGCGGGTTGTCTAAGTGTTCGGGCGCTGGGCTCTCCCCCGTCCCCTATTCTGAACATTAACAGAGCGTGTTCGTTTTTTAGCTGAAAAGTCTTTTTAATTTCATTATAAGAGTCCTCAATGACTCTTATGTGTTTTTTAGACAAACCAGGATCGGAAAGGTTTTTAATTCGTTGGTATAAAAAACATATACCAGTTAACGGTTGGAAAGAAAGCTTAAGTGCGGTGGTTTTTAGCCATATTTCTTCAAGCAGTTTTCCTGCACTAAGGTAGTCCTTTCCAGTAATGCCTTGGCTGGTAATTACACCATGCAGATATGAGCTTTCATAAATTTGGGCATTTTGCTTTGCAATGAAATTGGCAAAGCCCAAAGCCCCTAGTACGCGCATAATCTGCCAGTTTTGTGCGAGCTTAAAGCCAGGCAACGCAGGACCTGGTATTTCAAGAGTTTTAATATAGAAACCTTTTTTATGTTTAATTTCTTCACTTGTAGACCAGTTAATATGCGAATAGAAAAAATTGTGCATATGCTGGTTTTCAAACAGGATTTTTTCGTTTGCTGCCACAGCTTTGCCTAAGGTTTTCTTTGATAGTTTATCGCTAATAAATTTTACGTTTGCGTGATGGGTTTCGTTGGGCTTTAAATTTTCTTGTAAATTCTGAATAAAAATATCCGCTTTATTTTCGTTGGAATATTTTTTTCGATTGGTACACCTTTCAAACACAGCTTCGAACAGCGCAGGGCGGCCTTTTTTATCCGAAGGACTTAAGTTTAATACTGCCACTGGTTTTTCCGGGCTTTGGTATTCAAAAAATTCAGTTTGGCAGCTAAGGCTGGAGTTTTCCGCGGCAATTGCCATATTTTCTACGCAGGCTCCAATTGCCAGCAAAGAAGCTTTGTGACCCCAGCTGTATAAAGAGTTATCAGCTTCTTCAACTAAAAAAATTGAAATACTGTTTGTGCTAGCTTCAAAGCGCCAAGGTTGGCAGTTGTCTCCTGAGGGTGCGTGGATTCCAGCGTCGATTATTTTTTCTATTTTTTCTTTCATTTTGTTTTAAGCTAAAAGTTCCTTTAGGTTTATTATATACCTATTTTTATTTAGCCGCTGCTTCGTTATTATCATTCTGGCAATATAAGAGAGTGCGGAAGCGTTAAGAATTGCTGTTCCGCCCAGTTGGGGCCAGGAAACTATGCTTTTCCCGATTTCTGACAATGACTCAAGCATTCTGTTTTCATGGTTTTGTTTGCCTAGTAATTTTGCAATATACTCCCCTGTTTTCTGTTTGGTGAGATTAAAAAAAGTTTTAGAGGTCACTTTTCCTAGTCGTCCGTTAAAGTAAGGAGTTTTTTGGTTTAGGTCGTAACGTTCAATGTCCACAATTGCACTATTGCCGACGTCGGCTCCCATAATAACAGGTTTTTTTTGTTTTTTTGCCTCTTCCCGCAAAAAAATTTTTGCCGGAAAGCTGTCTAACTCGTCTATTACAATATCTAAGTCCTTTACAAAACTTTTAATATTATGTTTTGTGAGGCCTTCGGAAAAGATTTCAATTTTTTGGTAGGGATTTATTTCATACAGCTGTTTTGCTAAAATTTCTGTTTTGGGTTCTCCTAAGTTATTTATGCTGGCACGTATGCGGTTTGTATTGGAAAGAGCAAGTCGGTCAAAGTCAGCAATTTTTATAGACTTTGCTCCCCCTTGTATAATCAGTGCTGTAGCCACACTGCTGCCAATGCTTAAGCCGCCAATACCTACTTTGGCATTATAAAAGGCTTTTTGTTCCTGGGGGTAAATTAATTTTTGGTTTCGTGAAGTTCTGACTTTAAAATAATCTTCTTCTTCTAAAATATGAGTTAAGGTATTTAGCCATGGAAAAAAAACCCAGGTTCCAAGTTGTTTTTCCTTTTGCTTGTTTGTTAGGCTGAAATAGTAGAACCTAAAGGCTTTTTCGGCTTCATTAGGTGTTAAAACCAAATGGGGGTTTTTTAAATAAAACAATTCTTTTTGCTGTTCCAGGTAATCGTCGCAAACTTTAATATTTTTATGCTGCGCTAAAAGATGACTCAATTTTTTTTGGTCAAATTTATTGGAAAGCTTATAGAATTTGGGTGGAGCAAAAACTGGCCTTTGTTTTTTGGGCATTTTACTGAATGTATTTTGGTTTTAGTCCGGGCTTAAAGTACTTTTCGTGGCTGTACGGCCAAAGTTTAATTTTGGGTGTTAAATCTTTTTGCAGATTTTCGGTTAAAAATTTGTATTCGGAGTTTAAGTATTTTAACTCCCGAACCACTTCTTGTTGAATTTTTTTTATAAGCGCGCCGCTCGCGGTACTATGCGCTCTAAGTTCTATGTTTATTTCCAAAAATTCATCGAGGTTTTTTAAGTAGCCCTTCGTCATACTGAATTTCCCGGTAATTTCTTTCAAAAAGATTTTTTTGCTTAGAGCCTTATGTATATGCTGCGGATAAATATTGGCCGCATAAAATACTATTGCGTAGTCGCTGCGGCCGAAAAGAGCAATGTAGGGCAAATTCCAGTTGGGTTTATGGGCAGGAAAAAAATCAAGTATCTGCTGCTGCTTAACAATTCTGCCCTTGTCGTGTAAATTAAATCTGACTAAAGGAATGCCACTGTTGGAAGTAAACAATAATTCCGAATTTTCCTCTTCTATGTATCTTAATGCGGGATTGTATTGGAAAAAGTTAAATAATTCCGTGCTATTCAACAACTTTTTTTCAAAGCCCAGACTTTCAATTTTTTTCTTTAAACCCACGGAGTCTGGTGTTTCGTATGCCATAAGAAGCATTTCAGAGGATCCGTAGGTGTTGAAAGCTCGGCAATTTTTCCCTCCCGCTTCCTGAATTATGTACTCTCGCCATTCTTCGCTAAAGCCTTCGCTGCAAAACATTAGGTTTAAGTGGTAGTTTTTCCATTTTATACCTTCTAACTTACCTGTCTCTATTACGTCTTTTAGGAAAAAAGGATGGCCTACTAAAATTAGCTGTTTAAAGTTTTGGCCTAAATTTTTTACTGCCTTTAAAAATTCCTGTTTGTTGTTGCCTGGACAAATTACGCTAGCGTTGTATTTGTTTATAAGTTGCCAGACAGGCAGGGTGGTTGCTATACCTGACACATACACACCCATTGGAAAGCCTATAATTACTAAGGTGCTGTGTTTTTCTATGGCAAATAAATTTCTAAACAGTAATTCGTGAGTTAAGACGGCTTCGTTTTCTTGTTCTTGGGACCTGGGCCAGTAGCTTGGTACGCCTTTGGTGCCTGAGCTTGAGGCTATAAGTTTAATATTGTCTAATTTTCCGTCCCAGCATCGGTCTTTGAGCTCGTATGACTGAATGTAATTTTGCTTGTCTGTATGAGGAATTGAAGACAGGTCGGTAATAGTTTTTATTTTGTCCGGGTTTACTTTGTTTTTTTTAAGAAAATTTTTATAGGCTGGTACTCTTTTAGAAGCCGATTTAAAAATATTTAGTGCTATCTTTTCACCGGATTTATTCCAAAATTGTTCTGGTTTTTCTCTAAGAAGTTTTTCGGCCATGTGGGCTGGGTTTGGAGTGTTGGGCTTAGGCGTAACGGCGGAATGCGGAGAAAAAACATTTTTCATAACTATATGTTTTTTAATTCTTGGACAATTTGGCTAAGTTCCGAAGTTATTTCGTTGTCAGAGTCAATAACAGGCAAGATTTTTCGGACAGCGTTGTAAAGTTGCTTGGTTTCGTTGGACAGACTATTTTTGATTTTAAGTATGTCGACGGCTTGGGCAAGCGCTACGGCCTCGATAGATAAAACAATAAATGCATTTTCTATAATTTTATGAGTAAATAAGGCTGCATCTGTTCCCATACTTACCACGTCTTGGTTGTCGCCATTGGTAGAAATAGAATGTGCGCTCATGGGATAAGCTAAAGTTTGGCTGTTCGCTGTTGTAGATGTGGCTACAAACTGTAAGCCTTGTAGAGCTAATGTAAGTCCCGGGGTATTTATGTTCAAAAATGGCGGCAAATTTTTTTCTATGTTGGGGTTTAAAAAGAAATTGACTCGCCTTTCCGACAGCATGGTTAATTTGACCAAGCTAGTTTTCAAATGATCCATGGTTTGTGCTATGTATTCGCCGTGGAAATTTCCGCCATGCAAAAAATCTTTACTTTCCAAATCTACAATCGGGTTGTCTGTAACGGAGTTTATTTCTACTTCTGTTTCCAGAGAAGATTTTTGTAATGCATCATATATAGGTCCGAGTATTTGGGAAATGCACCTTAAAGAATAAACTTCTTGGACTTTTTCTGAAATATGGTTAACCTCTTTGCCCGTGTTAACTTGCGAGTAGAGTGCTTTTCTATTTTTTATACGTTTGGAAGAGGCAAGAATTCTTCGCATTTCGGAAGCTATTGCAACTTGGCCTTTGTGGGGTCTTAAGCTGTGGAGTTTTTCTGAAAAACTGTCATTGTAGCCGCCTACTATTTCCAAAGCCATACAACCGAGTGTGGTTGAGAGTTTTAAAAGCCTAGAAGCTTCCGCGCACGCTAAGGCGGCTATGCCCGACATCATGCTAGTACCGTTAATAAGCGAAAGACCTTCTTTTGGCCCTAGGTTATGAGACTGTAGCTTAAAGCTCTTTAAGGCTTCGGAGGCTTTTTGAATTTTGTTGTTTATGGATACCTGTCCTTTGCCAATAAATGCCAAGGCTATGTGTGCAAGCTGAACGAGGTCTCCGCTTGTACCAACTGCGCCGTGTTCGGGTACTATGGGTATAATTCGGTTATTTACAAATTGTTCAAGGCGTATTAAAAGTTCTTCAGATACGCCTGAATAGCCTTTTAACAGAGTATTTAGCCTAACCACCATTGCCGCTAACACGAACTGGTCTGGAAGCTTGGGGCCCATTCCGACCGCATGACTGTTAATTAGGTTGTACTGAAGTTTTATTAGGTCGGCTTTGGGTAATATGTAGCTCGCCATAGGACCGAACCCTGTGTTTATGCCGTATGTAATTTTTTTGTTTTCGGTCGCGGCCTGCTCGACAAATTTTCTAGTTTTCTTTACGAAGCCCAGGCTTTTTATATCTAAGCTGACTTTAAGGGAATTATTTTTGGTAATTTCAGCAATTTTTTCAACAGTTAAATTTTTACCGTCTAGGGTATATGTTTTTTGTTTCAAGTTTGTTTCTTTAAATATGAGTAATTATATCATATTCCGCTTACCTTCCCTATTATTGACGACCGGTTTGTAAAATAGTAATATAAGTGGTTCGGGATTTACAGGAGGGCTTATGCTGAAGAAAATTCTGTGGGCTTTATTGGCCGCGTGGACGGTATTTACAACCGCGGCTACTTACCTTTTCCTTTATGGAGGGCCAAAAAATATCCCCTTCCCTTTCCCTGACCAGGGGCACTGCACGCTGGAGGCGTCCAGTGATAAGGCCAGGAAGGATCTGGCGGCTTCGCTCGAAACCGCGGGTGTAGTAAGGCTAAATTACTCGTTTCTTGCCGGTCAAACCCGGCAGACACTTATGACAGACAACAGAACGGTTGTACTGTCAAAAGAAATAGAGGGTATTATTGGCAGGTTGCCTGGCAACTCCAGGTCATTTGTGGTGGAGGATCCGAGCGCGTCGGCGCTGGGCTTCTCTGCCGACTTGATTGGTCGGGGGTGGGAGTCGGTTGTTTATGACATGACGCCCAACACTTCCCCGCCAAGGAGTTTGATGGTAGTGGAAACCGAGGCGCTCAAAAACGCCGTGATTGTATTTAGGCGCCATAGCATGAATATGGGCCAGCTCTACATACTCCCCTAAAGGTGCTTTTTTATAAGCGCCTTATTTTTTTGTGCTATAATAAAAACAATATATATGCCAGATTTGAAACAGACAAAAATTTTGGTTGCCGAAGACGACCCTGCTATGGCAGAAATTGTGGTTCATAAATTGACCACAACGGGTTTCAGTGTAAGGCACGCCTCCGACGGCGCAAAGGCTTTGGAGATGTTTAAGGCAGAAACTCCAGATATTATGCTTTTAGACCTTATGATGCCCGAAATGGATGGCTTTCAGGTGCTAGAAGCTATTCGAGGAGACTCCGACAAGAAAAAGGCAGAAACACCTGTTATTGTCTTGAGTAACCTTTGGAGTAACCAAGATATTCTAAAGGCCAAAAGCCTTAAGGCCGACGATTATATGGTTAAAGCGTACTTTACAACCGAAGAGATCTTAAACAAAATAAACGCAATACTGCATTTGCACTAAAAAAATACCGCCTCCTTTACAGGTAGGGCGGTATTTTTTTTATTAACTAGAGAATCGCATCTTTGGCGGCTTTGAGTACACGGAATTTGATAACAGTCTTGGCAGGGATTTGTATAGACTCACCAGTTGCCGGATTGCGACCCATTCTGGCTTCGCGGCGCTTTTTAATAAGCTTGCCCAAACCTGGGATGGTGAATTCGCCTTCTTTTTTTGTAACCTGGTAAGCCATTTCAACCAAGGCTTCTACATATTCGTTGACTTCTTTGCGGGTCTTGCCCAATTTGTCGGCCAAGGCTTGCAAAATTTCTGACTTTGTCATTGTTTTATTTCCTTTTTCCAACAACACTGTTGTTGGAGTTAAATTACTTTTTTAACTTATATTAAGTTAATATTAACAAAAACCCTATTAAAATCAAGGGTTTTTGTACACATGTCAAGACTCTGCAAGAATATTTTCATAATTATTCAGTTTGGCAAACTACTATTTTGGCTTAAATAAAAGAAAAAAGCCTCAAGAGTGGAAGAAGGCTTTTTAGTCCAGGCCGTTGCCTATTGCGGTTGTAATTCTGGGTTTTTTTTGTTTAGGTTTTAAGTTAATTAGCTTTTCGCTAACCCGTTCCATAAAGTCTGAAACGTGGCCCAGAACAAACATGAATATAAGCCAGCCCATCGTGACATCCCCCTTTTTTTTATTTAACTAGCATTCCGTCGCCAAATGAAAAGAATCGTAACTTCTTTTCAATAGCATCATTGTAAAGTTTAAGAAGCTCTTTTCTGCCCGTCAGTGCTGAGACTAGCATAAGCAGACTGCTCTCAGGTACGTGAAAATTTGTAATTAGACAGTCGGTCATTTTAAATTTATAACCAGGTGAAATAAATAAGTCTGTGCTGTTTTTAAGCTTTCTGGATTTCGCAAAAGATTCCAAAGTCCTTACGACGGTTGTTCCAACGGCTACAATTGGCTTTTTTTGCTTTTTTGCATTAATTAAAAATTCAGCCGTTTTTTTATCAATATAATAATTTTCCAGATGAAGTTTTTGCTTTTTTAGCTGTTCTTCAGTGAGTTTGGCAAAAGTTCCTAGATTTACGTCCAGTCTAACGTATTTTAGTTGAATGCCTTTTTTCTTAATTTCTTTTAAAAGGTTTTGAGTAAAATGAAGAGAGGCCGTGGGCGCTGCAACAGACTCACCTTTTTTGGCAAAAATTGTTTGGTAGGCTCCCCTTCTTTGTTTTTCTGTGAGCGGTGAATCTTTCATGTAAGGAGGTAAGGGCGTGAGTCCATGCTGTAGCAGTATGGATTGTATTTTATTTTTTGAAATAGGCGTTTTAATAAAATAAACGCCGTTATGCTTTTTTTCTACCCTGAACTTATGTGAAGTATTTTCAAAAAATAATTCTTCGCCCGGATTTAAATTTTTGTTTGCAAGTATTTTTAAATATTTTTCTTCGAAACTTAAATACAGGGCATTAACTTTTCCCCCGGTTGGCTTATAAAGGTTAAATCTGGCCGGTATTACACGAGTTTGGTTAAAAACTAAAATTGCATTTGCGGGTAAGAAATTTGCCAGGTTTTTAAAAGTGCTATAAGTAGTTATTTTAGAATTTCTGTCATATACTAAAAGCCGGGCTGCATCGCGCGGCTCGGAAGGTTTTTTAGCTATTAGCTCTTTCGGTAGGTTGTAATTGTAGAGCTTATTTACTTGATTTATTTTCACCGCTTTGTAATAAAGTTAGGGCCTTTTCTAATTCTGTCAGATACTCTTGCAAAAAAAACATTTTGCTATTTTCTTCACGAAAATTTTCGAAAATTTTCGAAAATTTTTCCGAAGTAGCATGCTGGATAATTTTTTCTAGGATTTCAAATATATTTTTTAAGGAAGTAAAAATATAAATACGAGGATTGATTTTGCGATCTGCCCCCGGGCCTGCCATATTAGCTAGATGGCCCATGGGATTATGGTCTGAGTGCGCCCATTGTTCGTTAATATTGTTCAGCCGAAGTTGGTTAGCAGAATTTTTTGCGTAAAGGAGTAATTCTTGTATATTTTTGAGTTCTTCAGACAGCTTGTTTAAATTAGTTTCGAAACCGGCTTCTTTTGTCGTAAACTCTTGAAATAAACCAATAAATCTTTCGAAACGGGACATAATTTTATTCTGAATTATTTTTTACAGTTTAGCCTAATTTAAAACACCCGTCCATACTTTGAACGGGTGTTTTAAATTATCTGCCGTATTCGCCAAAGCCGCTTCCAGCGGCACCAGGGTCAACCTGGGTTGAGCCAAAACCCTGTCCCTGACCCGATTCGACTTCTGCCATATAAATAGTCATGCGTTTTACTCCTTTGTACCTTAATTCTTAAATTTAGAGAAGGTAAGGTATTAATGACTATTTGTACTTTACCATGCAGGGCTTAAAAATATCTGAAAAACTGCTAAAGATTTCTACGGAAAAAATCTACACAGTCTTGCATAAAATTGTTCCAGGTAGGAGGTGTAAATTCGTGTGGCTGATTTTCATATTCCACAAGTTCCGCTTGTTTTCCGAGTTCTTGGAGTATTTTTACGCTCCGCCTGCTCCAGTCTATAGGCACATCTTTGTCGTTGTTACCGTGGAAATATAGCATCGGTGTTTGAATTTGACTATAAAAATTTTCGGCGGAAATATTTTTCCAAAAATCTAAGGTTTCTGTTGGCAAGCCGTATTTATTTGCAATTGCTTGGGCTATTTCAGGCCGGGACTTAGTCCATCTTTCGTAGCTTTCTTCGGCTTGACCGCTAACCGGAGCGTATAGTACCGCTGCTTTTATTAGATCCGGCTTTGTAACTAAAATATTCTGGGTTATTCCTCCTCCCATACTGTGTCCGAGCATGCCAAATTTTTCTTTACTTAGATTAGAAAAGTTGCTGTTTTTTACAGCCATAACGGCATTTATAACATCTTCTGTATAGCCGAGGCGGAAATTGTATTCTTCGTTTGGGTCCTTGTCACTTTCGGCATGGTTTCTGTAATCACTATGTAACACAGCAAAGCCATTTTTTGCCAAAAAGTCCTGCTCGCGTCTAAGTCCCCTGCCGTTTGTGTATACGGAGGTGTCAATATAGCCATGGTTCAAAAATAGAACAGGCCATCCGTCTTTTGGAGGGGTGCCTTTGGGAATGTTTAGAATTCCAGAAATTAGCAGGCTTCCGCTCTGGTAAGTAATATAGCGTCTTGTGTAGCTGGTTGTTTCCGCTAGCGTTTTACCTAAGGTTAGACTGTTACCGTTTAATTCCTTACCTGCTAAAGTTTGCAGAGACGTTTCGTCGAAATTTTTTGGCACAGCTGGCTCGTCAGATATAGTTGAATTAATATTTGTATTTTGAATTGAGCCGGGTTTCTGACTTGCTAGGTTAGAACAGCTAGCGCCAATCAAAAACAACGCTAAAATAAGATAGGTGCTTTTATTCATAACTCAATTTTATAAATAGATAGTTAAAAATAAATTAGCGCAATAAAACACAGTTGTTTAAAAGTAGGTTTTGCCCTTTAGTTCATCTGGCAGGTAGTCTTCAGTTTCAGGATACATTTCGTAAGATTTTCCATAACCTAAATCTTTTAGGAGTTTTGTCGGGGCATTTCGTAAATATAGGGGTATTGGTAGATTGCCGTAAGTTTTTGCATCATCCAAGGCTTTGAAGTATGCGTCGTATGAGGATCTGTCTTTTTTGCATTGGCTTAGGTAGCATGTTCCATGAGCCAGGTTTATTGCGCATTCTGGGTAACCAATTTTTTGACAAGCTTCAAAAACTGCGTTAGTAACCACCAAAGCGGTGGGCTGTGCCAGGCCTATGTCTTCGCTGGCAAATATTACCATTCTTCTTGCAATAAAAAGAGGGTCCTCGCCAGATTCTAGCATTCGAGCTAAATAATATAGTGCCGCATTAGTATTGCTTGCCCTCATGGATTTTATGAAGGCGGAGATTGTGTTGTAGTGTTCTTCTCCGTTTTTATCGTAGCGCAAAGTTTTGGACTGAAAAGTATTTTTCAGGGTTTCGGTCGTAACTTTTCCGTGCAGACTAAATGTGTTGTCTAAAAGAGTTAATGCCTGGCGGGCATCGCCGCCTGACATTTGAACGATTAAGTCCACGGCATCGGTAACTACCGAGGACGGCTCTCTGCTATTTTGGAGAGGATCGTTCTTTGCAAAACTAAGAGCTGTTGTAATTATCTGTTTCATTTCCTCGGGCGTTAGCTCGTTTAAGACAAATACACGGCAGCGGGAAATAAGAGCTGGTATTATTTCAAAAGACGGGTTTTCTGTGGTGGCTCCAATTATGTAGAGCTTTCCGTTTTCTACGTGTGGAAGTAAAAAATCTTGCTGAGCTTTGTTGAAGCGGTGGATTTCATCTAAGAACAAAATTTTAGGTTGGCCAAGCATTGAGGGTTTATCCACAATTTTCCTTATATCCTCTTTACCTGCGCTGACGGCGGAGAGCTCGTGGTATTCAGCGTTAACGGCTTTTGCATAAATCCGGGCTAAGGTGGTTTTGCCTACCCCTGGTGGTCCCCACAGAATAAAGCTAAATAAATGTTTTTGCCCAATAGCAAGATTTAAAGGCTTTCCGGGCCCTACTAAATGGGCTTGCCCGACATAAGCGTTTAAAGTTGTGGGCCTAAGTTTGCTCGCGAGAGGTTCCATAAAAAGATTGAGTTTGTATATAGTATACGAATGTATACCTTATAAAAATATCATTTTAATAACCTGTAGTCAATTCATAAAAAATACCGCTTAATTTATAGCGGTAAAATTTACTATTTTGAAAATAAAATATTGTTTATTTAAGTTTAGAAAGATCTAATATTTGGTCAATGCGTACCTGGCTGACGAAATCAGGAATGTGGCTGACCATAACTATTGCGCCTTCGTAGTCGCTTAAAGCTTGGGCAATAATTGGTAGGTGTCTGAAGTTTATATGGTTAGTGGGCTCGTCTAAAATTAAAAGACCCGGCTTCATTAAGACCAGCTGGCAAAAAGCTAAAAGTCCCTTCTGACCTTCAGATAATACTTCTATTTTTTGGTCTAGCAGCCTTCCGTCTAGTAAAAAGCCCGCTGCTGTAGAGCGTAATAGGTGTTCGTCTCGTTTTTCCATAACCTCTGCTAAAGCATCGAAGGCTTTTTGGTTAAAGTCGAGCCCTGAAAAATCTTGTCGATAAAAACCCACTCTAACTTCGTCGGAAATTTTTGCCCCTTCCGCTTGGCCACTGGCCAAAGCATTTAGGAACGAACTTTTTCCTATGCCGTTTGGACCCGCTACTAAAACGTGTATGTTTTTCCTAACTGTGAACTCCAGTTCGTGTTTGACAGGTTCGTGGTTTAAAAAAGTGTGAATTGACGTAAGGTTTAAAATTTTGCCGTCAAAAAATGAACCAAATTCTTGGCAAGGAATATTAAATTCGCGAATGGTTTTGTCTTCTTGTCTTACTTCCACAATCCCCTCTTCTGCTTCTTCCGCCGCTTCGCGCATGCGTTTGGCAACAGCGCGCAGTTTTCCGCCTTTGTGTGCAAAGACTTCCGCTTGGGAGCGTTTTTCTTTTATTTGGGTTTGCATGCGGGCGTTTTGCAAATTTTCTCTTTCTATGCGATTTTTTATTTCTTCTACCACGTCGTAGTAGTTACCGGCGTACTGTTCAATTTTGTGAGTATGGACATCGAGGTATAAAACTCCGTCGGTAAAAGCGTTTAAAAAGTCTGCATCGTGCGAAATGACTAGGCAGGTTTTTTCGTACAGCATTAAAAAACCGGTTAAGTGTTCTATCCCCGCTTGGTCTAAATTGTTGGTTGGTTCGTCTAAAAGTAAAATGTCGGGGTTTTGTATTAGCGCGTGGGCTAGTAAGAGTCTCGCCTGTTGGCCACCCGAAAAAGCTTTGACCTGTTTGTCTAAAGGCACTTTTAAATTTACAACTTCAAAAATATCGGCAATCAGTTTGTCCAGATTATATTTTATTTCAGTAAATGCAGTGGCAAAGTATTCTCTCACTGTCATTTCCATAAACTCTTTGGGCATAACTTGCCTGGCTATGGCTATGCTAGCATCTTTGGGGGTTATGTGTATTTCTCCATCTGTGGGTTGTCTTTCTTTCAATATTAGGGAAAATAAAGTAGATTTTCCCGCCCCGTTTTGTCCCATGAGTGCAAATTTTGAACCCGCGCGCATAGAAAAACTAGCCTCGTCCAAAGTTTGTTTGTCGTGGCTATATTCAAAATTTACTTTACTGAATCTTAAAATTACGTTGTCTGCCATATATGTTTACAATACTGTCAATTATACTTTAAAATTTTATCTAAATCAAGGGGCTTTAGGTCTAAACATATAAAAGTAGAGGACGGTCCTCTGCTGTGGCAGTGGACCGTCCTCTTTAATTTATAGCTTGGTTTTATTCTACTTTACTCCCGAAGGTGAGGCGAAGCGTATTCCAGCTGGCCAACTCTCGGTGCCTTTGCCCAAACAAAAGGTTAGGGTATAGTTGGAACCGTCCAATGCGGATTCGTACCAATATTCGTTTCCTCCCCCGCCACTGCCGGCACAATTGCCGTCTGGCGGAGTGGGCGAAACTGGAACCATAGGTATGTAACTGGGTATCATGGGTTCCGCAGATGAATTAAAAGCTCCAGGGTCAGAAAGTTTGCCTCCTCCAGCCGCAGCTGATACTGTGCCAGTCGGGTAGCTGCCATTTTGTATGTAATATTGGTCAAATGCGGTAATAAGCTGGCGGATATCTCCTGTGCGTTTAGCGTCGCGTCCCTTTATTCGAGCTTGGTTTACAGCAACCGAAACAACGCCGGCTAATGCTCCGATAATGGCAATAACCACTAAAAGTTCTAACAGAGTAAACCCGCTTTCTTTGTTTTGTTCTTTATCTTTTATCTTTTGGTGGAGAAAATAAAGTTTTTTATTTTGCATTTTTATTTTCAGAAATTATTTTATTTATTATATCACATTCACAAGGAGAATCCATGTATAGTGAGTCTGATAATAATTTTTAAGCGAAACTTCCAGCTTGAATGCCCCAAAGTTTCTGGTAAATACCTTTTTTTGCTTTTAGGAGTTCGGAGTGTTTTCCCTGTTCGGCGATACGACCATTTTCAACAACAACTATTCTGTCCATTTGCATTATGGTAGAGAGTCTGTGGGCAACTACAATAACTGTTTTATCTTGCATTAAATTCTTTAAAGCTTGTTGGATATACATTTCACTTTCACTATCTAAAGAAGAAGTTGCTTCGTCCAAAACCAATACCGGTGCATTTTTGAGTATCGCCCTAGCAATAGCTACCCTCTGTCTTTCTCCGCCCGAAAGTTTTATTCCCCTTTCGCCCACCAGAGTAGAATATCCGTTTTTGAGTTTGGAAATAAATTCATGGGCGTAAGACTTCTCAGCGGCTGCGAAAACCTCTTTATCTGTAGCGTCAGGTTTGCCATACCTAATGTTTTCCATAAGACTTCTGTGAAAAAGTATGGGCTCTTGGGGTACCAGAGAAATATTTTGTCGTAAAGAATCTTGGGTTACCGAATTAATATTTTGCCCGTCAACTGAAATTTCTCCGCCTTGTATGTCGTAAAATCTGAACAAAAGCTTGATCAATGTGGTTTTTCCTCCCCCGGAAGGACCTACTAGAGCAATTTTTTCTTTGGGTAATATTTTAAAATTAAAGTTGTTAAGTATAGGTCTTCCGTCTTTGTAGCCAAAGGTGACGTTGTTAAAATTTATTTGGCCTGCGCTTTTTTTCATGTAAGCGGCGTTAGGCGCGTCTTTAATATCATGCTCTTTTTCAAGTATTTCGGTCATTTCATTTGCGTCTGCTATTGCCTCGTATAGGTTTCTTATGTTTTTTCCCATACCCCAGAATTTGTCGAACAGCCTTAAAAAGTAGCTTTGTATTAGAGCTATAGTGCCTACGGTTATTGCGTTTTGTTGCCAGAGTGAAACAGCGTAATACATTACAGCAAGTTCTAAGGTTATCATTGACACTGACTGAAAAATTTCGCTGACAGTGGCTAAGTCCCAGCTTTTTCTACGGATTCTAAAATGTGAGTTCGAGACTTTTATAAACTCTTTATCTTCTAGGTTATAAGCCGAAAAAGTTTTAATGTTAGTGTTGTTGGTGACGCTGTCGGCAAGCTGGGCCGTGACTTTACTGTCAGCTTCAGCTCGTTTAATGTCATATGGTAGCTTGTAGAGCGCGAAAAAATAACTAAAAGCAATATATATAACTGCCCAAATACTTACAATTATGGCGACATTTTTATTTTGCGTGAACAGTATGGTCAGTATAATTAGCATTTCTAGAATGGTGCGTCCAAGTTCAAAACATAGTTGGTCGGAGACCTGCTCAAAAGATTTTTCATAACGCTTGACTTTGGTAACCAAGCCGCCTACGAAACTATTGGAAAAAAAATCGTAAGAATGTTTTTGTAGGTATTTAAAGCAGCTCTGGCTTAAGTCGGCCATTACTCTTGGTTGGAAATAGTTGTTGGTGAATTGGAATATCCGGGCAATTACAATGCGGATTATAGAAACAAAGAAAATTGCTTTAACTATAGAAATTAAAGGCGCTGCTTCTCTGGCCTGGGAAGAGGCGGCTAGGTCTATAAGTTTTTTGTAGAGTAATGGTAGATAATTTTGTAAAATAATATGTCCCAATACGCCTAAGATAATTACAAAAACATGCCAGGGATACCTTCTGGCATGTTGCCAAAAAATTTGTAGAGTTTTGGTGGTTAGCGATTTCATTCGTGAGGTCTTTTAAATTGAATATTAGGTTTATTTCCTGGGCTTATTTTTTTTGCCGTTTCGTAAATTGTTTGCATGCTATCTTCCGCTACAACAAAAGTTAAGGAATTAAAACCTGCCTTAATAGTTTTTTCTATAAGATTGCTTTCGGCTACTTTTTTTAAAAATTCTTCTTCGCTTATAGAGCCTAATTCGTAGGCTTCTTTGGCAGCGAGTATCGCCTGTCTGGTTTTTGGGTGTTCTATTACAGAAGTCAGTTTCCAGCCTACAGGAAAGTTTTCGGCAATTAGTTTTAGAATCTGTTCGTAAACGCCTTTGCCTAAAAGTTCCGGGTCGGTAAATTTGGCGTAGTTTATGTTTATTTCTTCAGTGTCAGTATATGTTTCCAGCTCGACATAATTTTGCGGAATTAGGTCTTTTTCGGAATATGGTCCCTTTGGATCGTAATTTTCAAATTCAATAACCCAAGCAGCCCGGTCGCTTTTTGGTATGCTGTTTTTATTTATTGTAAAACTTGTGTTTTCCTGCCTTATTTTAAGTTTTATTATTTTTCCCTTGCTGTTTTTTAGCATAGCTCCTCTGAAAGATTCGAAAAAATTATGTAGAGCAGGATTTTCTTGACCTTGCCTTGCCTCGAAGCGTGTTTCCATATAAATATGTATTAATACAGCTTTATAAGTATAGCAGAATTTTTTTGTTAGTAATTTTGAAACCGGGAACCATTAAAAAGAACGAATCGGCCCTTAAAATTGACAATGTTACCATGTTATGAGAACATCAGTCTATTCTTTGTCCTAAGGAGGCCGATGAAACGGCTTGTGCTGGCTTTGTTTTGTGTTATGGGTTTGCTGTTTGCCCAGCAGCCCAAAGCTTCCAAAAAGTCCGAGCAGTCCAAAAAAGAGCGGAAGCACCAGGTGTTCCGCAACTTTGTTGGGGACGACACTTTCTACATTGAGTACTGTCTTCCCGGTCGTGTGGAAGACGGCAAGAAGGGCATGACCAAGGGCGTGCCGTGCGGCTGCATAGGCATGTACCAACAGTATTGGGAAGGCGCTTCGTCCGATTGCCACCGCGAGGCAAAGGGCGACAAAAGGGCTTTTATGGACTGTGCCAAAGAGATTCAAGGCTGCTCCGAGTTTATGGAGCACGGCGGAGACAGTGCATTGTTTGGCGACAAGGAGAAGCAAAAGTGTCAGGTATACTGCTACGAAAGGCAGTCGTGCGGATGCTGCGACGACAAAGTTGCAGGGGGTCGCATGTACCGATGGCATATGGGCACCCTGGCCGGTATGGTGGCACTTAAGACCCGGTTTCGGGCTTTGACCAGGGCCCAGGCTTGTCACGAGCCGACACTTTTTTCTTATGAGCCGCTTACCCGCGCCGACCTGTTCTACGTTGCCGGCGCTATGTTGCTTCGGTAACCAAAACCAAAAGCCAAGACCATACAGGGTCTTGGCTATTTTTTTATTTATTTTACTTGCGACTTGGTTAGTGTAAAGACTTGGTAGAGAACCTGATTATAATAAATTAAGCGAAAAATATTTCAGTTTGTGTTAAGCTTGAAAAAGGAGGCCCAATGAAGTTGCTTGTTAGGCTGGCGATTTTGATGCTGGCGGCTCTTGAAGGGGTTGCTCAAAAAGTAGAAGAGTACCCTGCCATTTTTGAAGCCCGTATTCGTTACGCGCACACGGTTACTCTGGATTTGCTCGACATGTGCGCGGCTGTTCAATACCACGGTGATTTTGACTGGGGTGAGCAGTATTATGACCCTGGAAAAATTCGCGAAGCGAAAACGGTTTTGGGCAAAAAGCTTGTCCGGGCAGTATACGAAATTCTCCGCCGAAACGTCACTACACGGCTTAACGTGTGTTCGTTTTACCTGGACCTTACCAGCTTTTACTGGACACACGAGTATTTGGACCAGCTGATGTTTTGGTATCCCGATGTCTTAAGTAACCACGAGCGTGCATCGCTTTCGGCTGCTTGGGAAAAGCGTTTTCTGTCTGAGCAAAAAGAGTACATAAGGCTCTGTGCCGAGTCTGTCCGTGGCTTGTATTCGTGCAGCAGGCTCGCGAACGCAGTTGCCAGAGGTCTTAACGTGGAACTCTCTTTGCTCCCACACAGCAGAAGAGCAATGGTGCTTTTGTCAGCCAGCATATACTGACGCGCAGAACCTTAAACCATGATGACTCATGGTTTTTTATTTGATTTGGTCTATTTGGACTAGACAGAAATTACTTTAAAATAATAAAATCAAAAATCTTGTTATGTTCTCGGTGTCCACTTTCTCACGGCCGTGAAAAAGTGGACACCGAGTGAAATTATTTAAAAAACAGAATAGATAATTTTTTGTTAATGATGTTAATGATGGGAGTCTTCGGGAAGACTCCCATCAGTGGATCGTTTTTATGGCAGGGCGGTAGGAATCCTTTTTGCTCCGACAAAAAGCCGGGGTGCTAGACTCAAGAAGCTGTACTAGCTCGCTTCTTTCCGCTCGCTGACTAGCTATCTCCCACCCTTCGATTCCTTTGTCTACTATTATAAAGCAAAATGCCTCACCACAAGGGTGAGGCTCTTTGCTTGGCAGGGGCGGTAGGAATCGAACCCACGCAAGCGGTTTTGGAGACCGCTGTACTACCATTATACGACGCCCCCAAAAGAAAGTAGTAAGTACGTGGTATTAAGTATAAAGTTGTGATCTTACAAATGTAAGTTGACTCTATACTTACTACTTAATACTTACTACTTATTAACACTTACTTTGTTTCTTTGTGCATTACTTGTTTTTTGCAGAATTTGCAGAATTTCTTTAGCTCTAAGCGCTTACGTATTTGTGCGCCTGGGCTTTTTTTATTGCGCTTGGTTTGGTAGTTTATGTTGTGGCAAACCGTGCACTCCATGTTAAGTAAATGGTCTTGTGACATATAGATAGAATTAAGAATTATAGAGTAGGAATTAAGAATAAAAATTTCTGGGCGTCAGAAATTTTTTAGCATTATCTTGATCCAGAAGATAATGTTTATTTTGATAGCCCGCCTTTGTATGAAGCTTCGGCGGACAGACTTCGCTAAATCTGCAAGTGGCGTAAGCCAGACGTAGCTTTAGCGAAGTTTGGAGCCGGCTGCCCCGCCTTGGCGGGACCACCTGCGGTTTATTTGCATGCCTTAATTTATGGAGCCGGCTGCCGGACTCGAACCGGCCACCTACGGTTTACAAAACCGTTGCTCTACCAGATGAGCTAAGCCGGCAAGTTGTTAAGGGTGTCAACTTAAAAGATTTTAACATAAATTGCTTAAATAGTCCAGACTCTATGTTTTATGGATTGACTAACAGGCTAGATACTAGTACTATGTGGTACTTGGGCGTATTGTTATAAGCTCGTAAAATTTTATGGGCTTAAAAGGGTATGCGTGTAGGTGTAGAAAGGAGGTTGGCGAATGGAAAGAGGTCTGTTAGAGGCCTTGGGCAAAACAGATATCCCTCTTGTCGGAAAGCATCTGCTTGAAGCGTTTGAGGGGGCCCGTAGGGCTTTAGGTCACCGAGTAGTTTTGGGCCAAAAAGAGATAGAAGGGATGACAACCTGGGACGAGGTTGTAGGCTGCTGGATTAAAGCTAAGGGCGCAAGTCTGAAAACGGCTATTCCGGCTGTCGAACTGTCCGGGGGCTATCTGGCTGCGGAATACCGCACGGCCCGGGCAGTGCTTACTGTTTCGGACCTGGTTTTTCGGGCAGAAGTAAAAAACAGAGCTGGCGAGATTATTTGCAAGCTTTGTTTGCTGGCTGACCGCCACAGGGAGGTTCAGTTTAACAGCGTGGCGTACCAAGACTTCGTGGACTCCGAGGTTGGTGACGGCAAAGACCTATACCGGCGTCGGACGTATATGGCCTTGTTGCAATACCTGCTTAAGGGCTCGCAGTATGAGTCCCAAATTTCTGCTCAAGAAGAGTAGCTATTATCCCCTGACGGTCGCTTGTAACGACCGTCTTTTTTTATGAATTGTTATTCAGCCTATTTTAAGATTTAACTGTTAAACTGAATTAATTTACAGCAGTTTTTCCAATTATACGATGTCTTGTGAAGGAGGATTTTTATGAAGGACGAAGACTTGTTAGATGTTCTGTTCCAACTCCCTTTGCTGAATAAACCACTTATATATAAATTCGAAGCGGCTAGAAAGGCTTTGGGTCAAAAGATTGTTTTAGGCCAAGAGGAGGTTGGTGTTTTACAAACTTGGGGCGAGTTGGTGGTTTTGTGGGAGAGGATGTTTGAAGCAACGGACCCCAAAGATCATTGCGCATATATTGTACCCTTCGTTTCGACCACTAACCGAACAGTGGTTGTGTGGCACAAAACAAGTCACTCTGAGCTCAGCTTAACAAACGGGGAGCTTGAATTTATTTTAAGAGATTTTGAAGGTGAAGTTGCGTTTTACTACGCACTGCAAGCTAACGGCAGTCAGTTTTCTGAGCTTAGAGCAGAACGGTGTGAATGCTTATTGGGCAGTGAGCCGCCCGGGCTCTTGCAATACTCCAAAGGTTACTTTAAGCGGGTTTACGGTGGTTTGGTGAATTACTTACTTCAAGGCACAGAATATCTTTCAGAAATCTCATAGCGGTCGTATGAAACGACCGTTTTTTATTTTTGCAAAAAAACCACAACGTAACAGTTGTGGTTAGGGTTTTGAGTTCTGTATGAACGATAAAACAAGACCGAGTAATGGGGATATCAAAAACAGAACAAAACCAGCGGTTCGCCAGTTGGGCGAATGTCGCGAGTGTATCCTCGTGTTTCGACTCATAGGCGAAATATTAACATATTCCCCTATTTTTGAAAAGGTGGTATATTTATAGGGTTATATTAAACTTATATGCTCCATAAGTGGGGTGACTACAAAAAATAATAAGGAAAAATATGCCATACAAAGTAAAAGACATAGCACTTGCAAAACAAGGAAAAAGCAAAATAGCTTTGGCGGAAAAAGAAATGCCGGTTTTGCAAAGTATAAAAGCAGAGTTCGAAAAAACTAAGCCGTTTGAAGGTTTAACTATTTCTGCCTGCTTACACGTAACCAAAGAAACCGCGGTGCTTATGAAGGCCTTAAAAGCCGGTGGAGCCCGCATTGGTTTATGCGGTTCCAATCCCCTTTCTACTCAGGACGATATTTCTGCGGCACTGGCCGAAGAAGGTATAAATATTTTTGCCTGGCGCGGAATAAAAGAAGACAAGTATTACTGGTGCGTAGACAAAATTTTGGATATGAAGCCTGAGCTTATAATAGACGACGGCGCGGACTTGATTTCTGTTTTGCATAAAGAACGAAAAGCACAGCTTAAAGAAATATGGAGTTGCCAAGAAGAAACAACCACCGGTGTTATACGGCTTAAGGCCATGGAAAAAGATGGCAAATTAAAGTTGCCGGTTGTGGCTATAAACGACACACCTACTAAGCATATGTTTGACAACTACTATGGCACTGGACAGTCTACAATAGACGGACTGTTGCGTGCTACCAACGTATTACTTGCCGGTAAAACTTTGGTGGTTGCCGGGTATGGTTTTTGTGGAAAAGGTATTGCTCTCAGAGCAAAAGGTTTAGGCGCCAAAGTTGTTGTAACGGAAGTCGATGCTCTCCCCGCTCTTCAGGCTGCCATGGATGGTTTTGAAGTTATGCCCATGACAAAGGCTGCTCGTTTGGGTGATATTTTTATTACTGTTACTGGTAACAAAGACGTTATTACCAAAGAGCACTATGCTGTTATGAAAGATGGCGCAATTTTGGGCAACAGCGGACACTTTAATGTAGAAATTAACGAACAGCAGTTAAAACAATCTTCAAAAAATATAAAAACCGTTCGAGATAATTTGGCAGAGTACGAACAAAAAGACGGACGCAAAATTTACCTTATTGGTGAAGGTAGGCTTATGAACCTTGCGGCGGCGGAAGGTCACCCAAGCGCTGTTATGGACTTGTCTTTTGCAGACCAAGCCTTAAGCTGCGAGTGGCTGGCAAAGAACCACGAAAGTCTAGAACATAAAGTTTATAACGTGCCTACTGAAATAGACGTGAAAGTCGCAAAATTGAAGCTTGCGTCTATGGGGGTTAAAATAGATACTCTTACTCCTGCTCAGGCCAAATATTTGGCAAGTTGGCAAGAAGGAACTTAATAGAAAATTCAAATTTCAAATTCCAAATTTCAAAAATAAGAATGAAGAAGCAGTTCGTTAAGCTTATAAAAAAAGAACCACTCCGCTATGGGGTGGTTTTTGCTAGGCGGGGCGGGCGTTAAAGCCCTGTCCACATTTGCTGCACTTAAAGTAAAAGTCAACGAGCGTGTAGGCGCCGGGGAACTGGCGCCAATTTTGGCAGTTTGGGCAACAGATGTAATCCTCGGGGGTAATCCGGGCGGTGACCCTGGTTTTCAACGGCGCTGAAAGCCGGGTTACGGGCGCCTGGTAGTTGTCCCGGTGTACCCGGGCAACAATGTGCCGTTTGGGCCACAACTGTTTGCGCAGTGTTTCGGCCCGTTTACTGCTCATCCGCCCTAACTCCGGCAGCTGGTTGCAGACCAGCTTGCCTTTTGTTACGGGCCTGAAGGTGAAGCCGCCCTGAAGGCGGATTTGCTGGAGCATGTTACTGCTCAAGCTGAGTTGCGGTGTCTTTTGGTCCACCGCTCTTCCGTATGCTCGCATGGAGCCTCCTTAGCCGTGTACTTTACCGTAAGCATTGCAAAAAGTCAACGGTTGCATATTGACCAAAGTATATAAAAATTGTAAAATACTTAAGTTGTAAAATATGGGCAGGTAGCGAAGTGGTCAAACGCGACTGACTGTAAATCAGTTGGCCTTGCGCCTTCATAGGTTCGAATCCTATCCTGCCCACCATAAAATAACCGGTGCTAACTCGCCGGTTATTTTATTTTAGATTTTGATGGGAGTCTTCCAGAAGACTCCCATCTTTCACATCTTTAAGGTTGGATTATGATTATATAGATGATAAAATATTTATATGTCTTATACAAACAAAACACAGCCAACGCAAGTAAGTCCTGAAGAGTACTTAAAAGAAAATTTTAAGGGTAAGGAAAGCACGCAAACCACAGCTTTAAAGTTAATAGGTTTATATTCAAAAGCTACGGGTTTTCCATGTGTTATGTGGAATAAAATTTTTGGTTTTGGGAAGTATACTTATTTAGACAGCAAAGGTGGGAAACATGAGTTTCTAATAACTGGTTTTGCTGTGTCCTCTACTGGGTTCACTCTTTACAACATGCTGGGCTGGAAAACATTTAGCACCGAAATTAAAAACCTGGGAAAGTTTAAGTTGTCTGGGGGTTCGTGTCTTAAAATAAAAAACTTGGAAGATGTAGACCAAAAGCTCCTTATGAGCATAATAAAAAAGTCTTTCACTGCTACGCAAAAGAAATATAAAACTTAAAGGTTTTATATTCTAGGGTAAAATATTCCATTCAAAATCCCCTGCTAGGGTTTTTAGTTCAAAAGTCTTAAGTCCTGTAAGTATTTTGTTTATTTTACCATGTTGGTCCCGCCCGGTAAGTTTGGTTTTGTTATTTTCAAAGTGAAGCTCCAGGTTAAAGTCTTTTTTTGACCTCGCGTGTTGTTCTAAACTTTTTAAGACTCCTTTTTTGTCTAAGTTCCAGGAAGTTTTAAAAACAGTTTTCGTTATGTTGGCAGATTTGTTGTTATACGACAAAGCTATTATTTCTGCTCGTGAGTTTTGCTTCCTGTTTTTTTCTTTGAAGAGTATCTCGGCTTTGTTGCCCGCTTTGTCAGTTGCAACTATTCTACTGTCCTGGTCTTGCAGTGTGTCGAGAGTGTTTTGGGTTTTAAATTCTAAGTCTTTTTTGGTTAGATTAAAACCAATAAGAAATTCTGGAGGCGTTTTGTCTATTGTAAATTTAATTTGTTTTATTGCCTCGTTATTACCCGCTTTGTCAGTAGAAAAAAACTTTAATACGTGTTCTGTTTCTTGTGTGACTTCTAAACTAATTGAGCTAGTCGAAGCAGACTGCCAGGGGCTGTTGTCTAATTGGTAGTTAATTTTCAAAATGTCCGATGCTGGTGATATGGACGAGATTGTATCAGTTGCCGAAAGCAAAACCAATATGTTACTCAAATAAAAATTTTCATTTCCTTTTGTTCCCACTATAGTGGAGGTCGAAACAGGTGGTAAAATATCTGTCGCTGTTTCAGGGCTGAGTACAGACGAAGGGTTAATGGTTTGGTCCGGCATATTGTTTCCGTCCGTATCTAAAGTGAGTTTGGAATCTTCTGTATTGAGTTCTGCCTTTAAATTCATAGTTACTGGAATGTTTGAAAAAACTTCTGTTGTTTTGGGCGCGTTATTTTCTATGTTAAGACTTGTGAGAGTAAAAGTTCCCTCCCCTGTCCCTTTAAGTCGTATATTGTAAACCTGGTTTTCGTCTTCGGGTAAAAATATAAACTTTACATGTCCAAAGATGCTTAGTTCGGCATTTGGGATGTTGTTTTCTACGCTTCCATCTTCGGCAAAACCTGCTCTGTTGCCCATTTGGTCATATGCTTCTATGTTCACCGGGCTATATACTGAAATTGCTCTTCCGTTAAGTTTGCAGTCACTTTCGTTTTGGGAAAGAGAGGGTGTTTCAAGTGAGCTGTCGGTTAAAATATTTACCACCTTTTGCCTAATACCGTTTTGAGACGGCATTTTTCCGTGGTCTGCCTTAAGTGCATAGAATTTATTGTTTTGACTGGTCGGTAAGTTAGTTGCGCTTTCTAAAGGTACTGTTCCGTCGCCCGGCACAAATATTGGAGCTTTGTAGCTGGTACTGGTTTCGCCCAAAAGGTTTGTGTATTGATATTCTTGAATTTTGCCCAGGGTGGCCTTTTTACAGCCGACTATGTTGTACAGGTCTATTCCGTAGTTTCTTAGGTCCGCATTGTCGAATTCTGGGGAATGTAGTAATGCGGAGTTTTCAAAAGCGGTTTGGTTGTAGCCCTTTTGGTTTAGTAAATTGTCCCAAACTTCGTTGAAATTTAGGTCTTGAGTTGTGGGCGGTTTTAAAAATTTTTCTTGAGTTAAGTTATAAAAGCTTCCTTTAGCGTTATAATAAGTTTGGCTCGGAGTTAGGTCGTACACCACAGGAAGGTTTAAGGCAATTTTCTTCATTTCTTCGTCACTTAATCCCACAACTCCAAAGTTGTCTCCTTCCAGTAATACTTTTATTGCCTTAGGCGCGCCGGTGTTGGGCACGCCCAAAAGAACAGCTTTGTTTACCGAATGGCTACTTGGGTTTTCTAATACATATTTTTTTAAAAGAAGTCCACCGTTGCTGTGGGCAATAATATTTATTTTGTTGCTACCTGTTATGTTTAAAATTTCGGTAATTTTTTCTTGTAGCAAATTAACATTAGTTTTGTTATTCGATTGGTCTATAATTCCACTAACTCCATATCGCCAGTCATAAGGGAAAGTGAAAAAATTTTG
This sequence comes from Candidatus Doudnabacteria bacterium, assembly GCA_016788665.1. Lineage (GTDB taxonomy): Bacteria > Patescibacteriota > Doudnabacteria > UBA920 > UBA920 > JAEUSF01. The sequence goes on from JAEUSF010000007.1 coordinate 32,275, forward strand.
GTTTTCTGTATAACCTTGGTCTGTAAATTCAGATATTAATCCGGAGGTGTAGTCGAATAATTCAAGTTCGATCCCGCCAATCGTTGCTGAGATAGTTTTGATTACATTAGTATATCTAGTAGAATTTGATGTTGGTTTGAGCAGCGAAGTGAAACTTAAAGGATCCATAAAGTTGTCTGAATTGGCTGGTATAGTCATTTTAGGGTTCGCCCATAATAATTCATCATTTTCAGCAATTTCTGTTCCTAAAATTCCTGGTATAAAAAGTATGGGAATTTTAGTGTTTTCCAGGTCTTCAATTCTAGTTGCCATTACGTTACTGCTGGTAAAGTTAGTACTGGGGTCAGCGTACCAGAAAAGTATATTGCTGGGGTTTTGGTCGGTTCCACCCAATTCAAAAAAAGCTTGGCTACCAAAGCCAAAGCCACCGCACGAACCATAGTCTTCTTCTATAAATATGTTTTGTATTTTTTCTCCCCCCGCAAAGTTTACTGTGGTACTTGTAGAGGTGTTGTCGAAAGCAAATGTAAAGGGTTTGTATTCGTCTGTGGGCAAAGCGGAAAATGGTACTTTGCTTAAGTTGGTAGAAAAGAAGTTTTTGCCCGAAGTTGTAACTCTGGCATAAAGCAGGCAGTTGCCATAGGTTTCTTTGGTGCTAGGGTTAGTTTTTAAGTAAACGGTTATAGAGGCCAGCTGGCTTCTGCTGCCAAAGTTGTTGCCTGTGTTGCCCAGGTTGGGACCGGTGCCGTCTAGAACTTGGGTTGCTTGCCTGTACCAGTATTGATCTTGAAAGATTCTGTTTGGCGGAGTGTTATCGAATAGAATCTTTGCACTACTAGAATTGGGTGCAAGTATAAAAGCACTTAGAGTCAAGAGAAATGAAATTGAATAAAAACACGACTTCATGCTCCAAAGTTTTTAAAAGCAATAAATAAATATAATATTATTCCCGAATATAAGGAAATTAAAAGTCCGCCAAAAAGAATTAACAAGCTAAAATACTTTGTTTTTTGCGTTGATTTAAAATGCTGGGCATATGAAAAATAAGTTGCTGACAGTCCGGACAAAAGCATGGCAATAATTAAAATTAGCTTGCTAGTTTTTGAATAATCAAAACTCTGTAAAGCCCCATAAATAAATAATGATATTATAAAGCTGGTTATGCTTGTAAGAGTTGTTAATCTATCTTTTTTCATCTATATTATCTTAAATATAAGTTACTTTTAGCATAACACCAGAAAAGGTTTTGTCAAAAAACTTTTCCACACTAACTAAAACCCGTCACAAAAGGTGACGGGTTTTAGTCTTGGAGCGCAATTTGTTCAAATTGGTTAAGTATTTCCCCAAACTGTGTATATTTATCTTTTAGTATTTGGTGTCGGGAAATTTCTCGGTACTCTGTAAGCTGTTCCTTTAAAGATGCTACCAGAAGTGCAAAAGACTCTTTTTCTTTCTGGCTGATATGGTGTGAGTTGGGTTGCATGGCATGAATGAGCTCTTTTAACTGGCTGTCAGTAATGCCTAAAAAGAACATCGGTAAATTTGTCATTTTTGCTCTTTGCAGTTGTCCGCGATTAACCATAAGGCCATATTTTGCATAACCGCCTCGACCTTGAAGAATGTGACTTTTCACTTGATCCCTTTTTAAATTCCCTTTGGAAACTACTCCTTGCAGGGAAGATGTGTTTTCGTCTTCTACGGCGTCATCTAGTCCGCACACGGCCTCTCCGGTTTCTTTATTTACTATAATAGTGTCCACTCCAAATTTATTGTCGTCGTACTCGCTTGACCTAACTACCCAAAAATTTTTTCCCAAAATTTTTTGTAATAGCACTGTTAGTGTAATTTCCGCACGATACCCAACTTTTTCTTTTTTAAGAGTTTCCTGCTTTTTTACAATACTGTCGACTCCTTCTATTCCGTAAGTTTGCTTGTAATGCTCTTGGACGGCTGTTATGTTTGCACGGCTGTTAAGTATTTGTTTCTCCCTAAGTTCTTTTTGGTCTTGCTCAATGCTCTCTTGGTTGAATATGCCCCCGGCTTTGTTAGTATAGTTTTGCATGTTTATTCGTCCTTCCGAGTCCAGCAAGTTTCGTACACCGTGCTTAGACGCTTCGGCGTTTATTTCCTGTGAAAACATGCTTAAAAGCGTTTCTAGTTTTTGTCGACTTTCGCGCTCAGACTCCAGTCGGTTTATTTGTGTTTCAAAATGTAACGGCCTCCCCATAGTGCTTTTGTTTCGTTGACTTTTTACTGTCCCTTAATTGTAAACTGAGGGGTTTTTATTGTAAAGATGTGTATAAAAAAATACCCAGAACTATTAAGTTCTGGGCGCGGCCTTAAACACAACTGCGTAAAAATGGGGCAGGAGCTTTTGCTCCGAGTGGCAGCTGCCAAAAACCCATTTATTATTGGCGGGGTCAAAGCGTATGTAGATATAACGTACGCTTTTGTCGTCGCTTCGGTACAAACGGGTTCCTGGAAAGATTACGCATTTCCCTTCCCAGGTTGGTGGGATCAGTGCCGGGCTTTGCAGTAGTGTCTCGGCGTGGCGTACGCCCGGTAGAGATCGGCGCACTAGTTGCCGAATCTTTATTCTTGCCTTTTTATTTTCCCCCTTTTCTGCCCCTACCCGGAGCAACAAGATGTCACTCAGGTCGAAGCGACCGATTTTTGCACTGCGGCTGTCATCGGTCACATAACCTTTAAAACCTGTCCAATGTTTAGGGTTAGACGAAATTACAATCATCCATCCCCTCCTTTCGAAAACTCCAACTAAACATTTAACCATAAAAATGAAAATTAAGCAATAGCTATAGGGTAAATAAAAAAACCTATTAAAAGCTAAGGCTTTATAGGTTTAGGAGAGAGTAATAACTCTGTATTTCCCTGCGGCTGTGTAAGAGCCGTTTACGTAGGCTATTTTCCACGAGCCTAGGGCCTCGTCAAACAGTACGACGACTGCCTGGAAGCACTTCTTGCCTGGAGCCGAGCTTTTCCGGATGGTCCCGGGAAAGATGATGTAAAAACCTTTCCACTCGCTGGGCAGTTTTCTCTGCTCGATGGCTTGCTTGGCCTGCTTAAGGCCTAGTTTCTTTTTTAGTCTGCAGGCCACGCCGTGCTTTACTCGGGGCTTTTGGGTAGGTGAGCTAACTTCGAGCAGCCCGAGTCGTGAATGCGTTATGTCTACTGGACAACTGGTATCAACCAGCTTCCATTCTCCGGCGTTTTCCATACGCCTCCTTCGTTTTGATAACAATGCATTTTATATTTTTTTCATAATAAAATCAAGGCTCTAGACCTTTTTAAAGTAAACTGTTAAGGCATTTAAAGTATACAAAAGATGGGAGTCTTCTGGAAGACTCCCATCTTTTAGTATAATTCGTCGTATTTTTAATGAGAACAAAACGCCTTTAGCTTGACGTTAAAAAGGCTCATGTGAGAATATGGTAAAGAGGAGGTAGTATGATATCTGCAGACTTCATCAGGCAGGCTCGATTTTTTTTCTGGGGCGCGCCTTCGGTTCAGGTGTTGATAGTCCGCCCAGGAATACCGAGGCGAATTATTAACCGCAAAAGCTTTAAGGTAGATCTGGTGCCTTCGGGTATGTGTTCTCCTTTTTCAACGCATTACGACCTGATTTGTGTTGAGGGGCGGTACAGCGCGGAGACAGTAAGGCATTTTGACCAAATGTACTTTTGTGTATTTCGCGTCGTCTTTGTGGCTTATAATCACGAAGATACAATACAAGTCCTGTCTAGGTCAGATCGGCAGTTCCCAAAGCTGTTTTCGGTTTTTGTGGCAGAACCAGCAGATGTGTTTTTGCAAAAAACCTGCTTTGAGCTTGGTCGCGCTTTCGCTTTAGAGCACTATAATTTTGACTGAGTCTTTACCGCCCGTGGAAGCGTGCGGTTTTTTTATACTTTTTCTTAGTTAACTGTTAAGGTATTTAAAATATATAAATGATGGGAGTCTTCTAGAAGACTCCCATCATTTACTTTTATTATACCTTTTCAAAATTAACTCTTAGTGCGTTTAAAATAACTATGACATCTAAAACTTCTTGTAAAAGAGCGCCGTAAACAGGCATAATTTTTCCGGCAGCTGCAATAAACATGAGTAATATACTTACTCCCATGCCAATAAAAATTCCTTGTTTTGCTATGCGCATAACTTGGCGGGCGATTTTGTATGCTTCCCCTACTCTTTCTAGGTTGTCTACGGTTATGACAATATCGCTGGTGTCGGAGCTGGCGGTGGAGCCGTGTCCGCCTAAAGCTATACCCACGTCTGCCGCGGCTAGGGCTGGTGCGTCGTTTACCCCGTCCCCAATCATTGCAACTTTACCAAATTGTTTTTTGTGGTCCTTTACTTCATTTACTTTGTCTTCGGGCAAAGATTCGGCATGAATATCTGTAAGTCCTAACTGCCTGCCAATGTTGTCGGCAACCGATTGCTTGTCGCCAGTTAGCATAACAATTTTTTCCATGCCCAAATTCTTTAAATCCCTAAACACGTTTTTTATTTCAGGCCTTATTTTGTCGGCAAACATTACACTGCCTAAAAGCTTTTCGCCTTGTCCCAAGTAAACGGCAATAGTGCCACTGCCTTGTAGTTGGTCGTGAGATTTTTTAATGCTTTCATCTACCTTTATGCCGTTGCTTTGCAAAAATTTGAGTTTGCCAAAATAATATTGTTTTCCTTCTATCTCTCCAGTCACGCCTTCCCCAAAAACTTCCTTAAAGTTTTTTGGATAAGAAATTTTAACATTATTTTTCTGTGAATAGGTTACTAATGAGCGCGCCAAAATGTGGGCGGAAAGTTGGTCTAAAGACGTCGCAATTTCTAAAACCTGTTTTTCTTCGGAGCTGACTTTAAATACCTCCGGCGTGCCTAGTGTTAAGGTTCCTGTTTTGTCGAAAATAAAAGCATCTGCTTCGGCCAAGTTTTCCAAAGCTGATCCACTTTTGATTATAATTCCCCGGCTGGCAGATTTAGCCAAACCCGAAATTATGGCAATAGGCGTGGCTAAAATAAGCGGACAAGGCGTTGCTACTACTAATACTGCTAAAAGCCTAACCGGATCGTGCGAAACTAGCCAAGCCAGAAGAGCTATAAAAAAAGTTATGGCTGTAAACCATACGCTGTACCTGTCGGCCAGTCTTACAACTGGTGCCCTGCTTTCTTCCGCGTCTTTAATGAGTTTAATAATCTGTTCGTATTTGCTTTCATTTGCTTGTCTCACCGCTTTTATTTCAAGAGGGTTTTCTTTGTTTATACTTCCCGAAAGTAGTAAGCTGCCAGTCTGTTTTTCTTTTGGTACAGATTCACCGGTAAGTGCGGATTCGTCAACTTCAGACTTGCCTTCTAAAACAATACCATCTACTGGAACCGCTTCCCCGGGTTTAATAACTATTATGTCTCCAATTTTAACCTCGCTCGCTTGAACATCCAGTAAACCCGAGTTTGTTTTTATGTGTGCCACCGAAGGTGCATTGGAAATAAGTTGCGTAAGTTCCTTTCGTGCACGTCTGAGCGCGTATGCTTCCAAAGCTTCTCCGCCCGAAAGCATTAAAACTATAACAGAGCCTGCCAGATATTGCCCCAGAATAAAAGACGTTACTATGGCGGTAATGGCTATAATATCCACACCGAAGTGCCCTCTTAAAAGGTCCTTTATAAGCCGAAACACTAAAGGCCCGGCACCAATTATAATAGTAATCATCCAAACCGTTTGGTCTAGCTTAGCATTACCGGTTAAATGGAAAAAGGCTCCTACAGCAAGTCCGGTCAGGGTTAGAAATGGAATGGTCACAAAACTTAAAAAACTTTTGTTCATAAAAAAACTCCACATTCTTGTGGGTTTTATGCCCGAACAAGAATCTTTATAAATCTAATAAATGAGATTCATATTGACTCTGCCCGGATTGCCAATGCCTGCCCGACTTTTAGGGCCCGCCTTTACAGCCGAATATTAAGGCACCGGAGGCTGTAAAATGCATGCAGATAATTTATAAGTTAACTATACCATAAATTAGTAAACAAAAAAAGCGCAGGACGCTTTTTAGTTTAAACGAGGTGTGTTACGTTATTGCGATTCAATAATTGTCTGGAGCCGTTGTCCGGGATTGAACCGGAGACCTTCTCCTTACCATGGAGATGCTCTACCAGCTGAGCTACAACGGCCCAGACAATTATTTAATCACTTGTATTTTAATATACCACTTTTAAATTTTAATTCAATGCAATCCTTAAAAACCTTTATCGGTTTACTGCTGAGCCATGGTTTTCGCTCGGTCGAAGCCAAGTTTATACTTCTCGTTCTGGGGTTCCATTTCTAGCGCTCTATAAAAGCTGCCGGCAGCATCTTTCCATTTTTCCTGGCATTCCTGACTTAAACCCAAATTATAATAGCGGTTTGGATGCATTTTGTCGAGAGCAAGGGACTTGGAAAAGTGGTTTTCTGCTAAAGGAAAATCTTTCAGCAAAAAAGCTGCTTGCGCCAGGCGCGCATGGTATGTAGAGTTGCTTACTTCGTGGCCGACCAAATATAAATATATGTCTTTAGCGTCGGTATATAATTGTTTAGCAAGGTACAGTTTACCTAAGTCGTCGTAGTGCTTTCGGTTTTTAGGATCTTGTTTAATTCGTTCAAGCAAAACTTCTTCCGGTTCTTGGTTTTGTTCAGCCGGCGAAAATACAGGCTCGGGAGTCTTAGCGGCCTGGTTTTTCGTTTTGGTTTGAAAAAGCTTTTTTAAATTGTATGCCCCCGGTGCAGGCTTTAGGTCTTTGGCTTCTAAAGCCAAAGACCAAATTTTATGTAGCCAGAATTTTAACTTGGCAAGTAGGCGGTTAAATTTTTCGGCTTGTATGCCTTTTTCTTCCAGCTTGTTTGCCAAGGAATTTTTTTCTTCTCTGGGCTTGCTTAAATTTTGAGCCTCTGGTAAACGCCTAAGGATTAATACAATAACCCCCAAAATGCATAACAAGAAAATTAAGTTTGGAATGAGTTGGTAAGACAAGTAGAAACCTGGAATATCAAATTTGTAAATTTCAAGTTATTACTTGGTTTTTGAATTTGATATTTGTAATTTTATATTTAAGGCTTTATTGGTTGTAAAGCGCTTGCGTTTAAGCGCCGAGTATAAACCTGGCGAATCTGCGGATTACTACATTCTCACCCATTTTGGCAACTTCGTTAGAAACGAATTCTTTTACTTTTATGTCTGGGTTTTTAACGTAAGGTTGTTCCAAAAGACAAGTTTCTTCGTAGTACTTTTGAATCTTACCGTCCAGCATTTTGTTTATAACTTCTTCCGGTTTGCCTGAGGCTTTTGCTTGTTCTTTGTAAATTTCTTTTTCCTTTTCAATTACTTCAGCTGGTACATCGGAGACGTTTACGTACAATGGGTTTGCTGCTGCAATGTGTAATGCTAATTCTTTAGCAAGATTTTTAAAGTCTTCGGTGCGGGCAACGAAATCGGTTTCGCAGTTTATTTCCAAAAGGACTCCAATCCTGCCGCCACCGTGAATATAGCTTTCAATAATACCCTCTTTCGCAACACGGTCAGATTTTTTTCCTAGCTTTAAGGAGCCTTTTTTGCGTAAAATTTCGATTGCCTTCTCTTTGTCACCCCCTGCTTCTGTAAGGGCTTCTTTTATGTCCATAAGTCCGGCTCCGGTAGTTTCGCGGAGCTCTTTAAGTACGTCGTTCATATTTTTGTGGCTGATTTATAAATTTTTAATGACTAAAAGCTTGCGGGCAAAAGAGCAGGGTTTTGCAAACAAAACGGTATACACAAGCAGTGTGTCGATATATTTATAAATTGTTAATATTAGTTTTGTACTGGTGCAGCAACTGGAGCCGCAGCACGGCCTTCGCTTATGGCGGCGGCCATAAAGTTCAATATCATTTCTACTGCTTTTGTTGCGTCGTCGTTGCAAGGAATAACAAAATCTACACCGTCTGGGCTTGCGTTAGTATCGACTATGCCAATGGTTTTAACTTTAGATTTGTTTGCTTCCTTAATGGCAATGTTTTCATGCTTTACGCCAGTAACAAAAATTGCGTCAGGTAACTTTTTTAAGTTTGTTATTCCTTCGAACAGCTTCTTTAGTTTTTCGATTTCACGCTCTATCATGAGAGCTTCTTTTTTTGTGTACTTGGTTTGCAAGTCGCCTGAAGCTTTCAGGTTTTCAAGCTTTTCCAGTTTGCGGATTGTTTTTTGAATAGTCTTAAAATTGGTAAAGGTTCCGCCCAGCCATCGAATGTTTACAAACGGCATGTTGCAGGAAAGAGCAGATTTTTTTAAGAGCTCTCGGGTCTGTTTTTTTGTTCCAACGAATAGAATGGTTCCGCCCTTGGAAGTGGTTTCTTTGGCAAACTGGGCAGCTTTAAGCAGGCCTTGTTTGGTTTTTTCCAAGTCTAAAATATGTATGTCTCCGCGGGTTGCGAAAATATACTGTTTCATCTTTGGGTTCCATCTGGAGGTGTTATGCCCAAAGTGTGCGCCGCTCTTAAGCAGCTCTAAAAGAGAGATGTCTTTCATTGTTATCCTTTATCTTTTACCCTTCGAGTCCCAAAACTCTATTGGAACAGGATATTTTAGAAGAGTATGCAAGATTAATATTAGTTCGGTTATTATAACAAGACTTGACTATTTTGGCAAGAAGAGTTAAAATTAATCAGATAATTCTAGGTGCATTAAGTGCCTAAGACATATTTCCGTATAGGATTTGTAAAATTACCCAATTTAAAGGGTTTTATATGGGAATCGCCAATTAAGTTAATGATTTAGTTTTAAATACTATGAAATCGAATATCCATCCTCAATTTTATAACAATAGTACGGTTTCGTGTGCCTGTGGCAACAGTTTTGTTACTGGCTCCACCAGACAGGAATTCCATACTGAAGTTTGCTCCAGTTGCCACCCTTTTTATACCGGCAAGCAAAAGTTGCTAGATACCGCTGGTCGTGTAGACAAGTTTAAGACCAAACAGATTAAAGCAGCTGACATTAAGTCCAAAGTTGCTCCAAAGAAACCAAGAAAAACCAGGGGCGAGAAATAACACAATATCAATTTTCACTAACCGCACGTCTGTCTGGACTTGCGGTTTTGTGTTAAAATTGTATGGCAATTAAAGACAAGTGCTTTGCGGTGTTTAAACCGCACAAGCGTGTAAATACCATTTAATGGAACCAGCTTTTCAAAAAATTTTAGAAGAATACAATACGCTTACTGCTGAAATGTCCAGCGGTCAGGCTGGTTTAGATTTGGCTACTTTAGGTAAGCGCCAAGCTACCCTTTCTCCCCTTGTAGAAAAAATTACAAGACTTTTAAAGTTTGAGCAGGACCTGCAAAACTCGGAAGAGCTAGTTAAGTCCTCAGACGCCGATCTGGCACAAATGGCTTCGGAGGAAATACCTCAGCTGAAGCTCGAGATTTTGAGCCTTAAGTCTCAAATCGAGGAAGCATTGTTACCAAAAGACCCTAACGACGAAAAAGATTGCATTGTAGAAATTCGGGCAGGCGCTGGCGGAGACGAGTCTACTCTTTTTGCTGCCGAGTATTTTAGAGCTTTGGGAAAATTCGCAGAAGAGCATAAGCTTAGAATTCACATAGTATCTTCCTCTAAAAGTGATGCCGGAGGGTTTAAGGAAATTATATTTGAAACTCATGGTAATGGGGCCTATGGCATTTTAAAATATGAATCGGGAGTTCACCGGGTACAGCGCGTGCCCGATACCGAAAAAAGCGGTCGCGTACATACGTCTACTATTACCGTAGCCGTGTTGCCGGAGCTGGAAGAGAATGACTATAAAATAGCTGACAAGGACCTTAAGATTGAAGCCACTACTTCTTCTGGGCACGGTGGGCAAAGCGTGAATACCACTTATTCCGCTATTCGCATAACGCATATTCCTACCGGCATTACCGCTCAGTGTCAGGACGAGCGAAGTCAGGCGCAAAATCGGGAAAAGGCTTTGGCGGTTATTCGCTCTCGTGTTGCGGCGCATTTTGCAGAAATTGAAAATAAAAAAATTCGTGACTTAACCAAGAGCCAAATAGGCACTGGAGACAGAAGTGAAAAAATTAGAACTTACAATTTTCCTCAGGACCGGGTGACTGACCACCGGATTAATCAAAATTTTAACCAGATTACTCTTATTATGGAAGGCAAGCTGTCCCCTATTTTTGAGGCATTAGTAAAGGCGGATCTTGAAGCAAAAAAAGAAGCTCTGAAAAAATAAATTATGGAAAACTCTTTCATTGTAGATAGTCAGAAAATTATATATTCTTCCGAAGAATTTTGTGACTTGGTGGACGGCGCGGAATACAAAGGAGTTAAGCATTTTATTCACTCTAAGAGTTTTGAGGTATGGGCAAAAGAGTATTCGGACGAAGAAGGTCTTTTTGTTTATAGAGTTGGTGGTGATAACGATGCTGCGCTTAAAGCTGTAAAATATTTCGCTCTTCATATTAACCCGGTTGGCGTGGTAAAGTTGCTTAAAGAAGAAGGGTATGTGGTTATGTAATAAAAAAACTCTCCGTTAAAGTAAGAGAGTTAACAGGCGCCTTGGCCCCTGTACCAGGGGTTGCGGCGACTTTCGTCGTCCACACGCTGTGTTAGTTCTGCTGCCCACAGGTCGAAAGACCACGTGGCACCGCGATGTATTGCGGTTAGCTGGGTTGGTTGAACGGGCTTTGGCTCCTCAGCCTCAGGCGGTTGATCTGCTTTGGGTTCTTCTTCCATTTTATCACCTCCCTCCTTGTCGGGATACTTGGAATTTTATGCGAATTGCAGAAATATTGCAAAAGTACAAAAATATAGAAATCGAAATTCTTTTGGCTCATGTACTAAAAAAGCCAAAAGAATTTTTGTATTTGCATGCTGAATATAAATTAAGCCAAAATCAAGTTAAAAAACTAAAGCTGGCAGCGGACAGAAGACTTAAGGGTGAGCCGGTGGCTTATATTTTGGGCTATAAAGATTTTATGGGGTTGAGGTTTAAGGTAAATAAGTATGTGCTTATCCCCCGTCCGGAAACGGAAGTACTAGTAGAAAAAATTTTGAATGCAGAGTTGAAAATAAGAAATGACAGAAAAAGACTTAGTATTTTAGATATTGGGACTGGTAGTGGCTGTATAGCAATTTCAATTGACAAGTCTTTACAAAAATCAGGACTACCAGCTACAAGCTACCAGCTACAAGCTACCGATATTTCAGAACAGGCCCTTAAAGTTGCAAGAAAAAATGCCCGAAATATTTTTAGCAAATACTCCAATACTAGCGAGTATTGGAGAAAGGCTAAAATTAGGTTTGTAAAAAGTAATTTGCTGGAAAAAGTTAAAGGCAAGTTCGATATAATTGTGGCAAATCTGCCATACGGCTGGAGAGGTGTTAAAAATAGGTTTTCATCTGTACGTGATGGATTAAAATTTGAGCCGCAATTGGCTTTGTACACAGAAGAAAGAGGGCTTAAACTTATAAGTCAGCTTTTACAACAAATAAAAAAAACCTATATCTTAAATTCTAAATCTTATATTTTCCTTGAGTTTGATCCGCGGCAAAAAAAAGAGCTTGCTGCTTTAATAAAAAAAATTATTCCTAAGGCTCGGCTTAAATTTTATAAAGATCTTGGCGGGCTCTGGAGAGTGGCAGAAATATATATACCATAAATAAAAAGAAAAGGCTCACCTTTTCTTTTTATATATAAGCTGGTTGTTTCTTGGTAAAAAGTTTTAAAATTATTCAGTTAACAGTTTTTTAAACCCTGCAATCGTCGTGCTGTTGCTTATGCGTATTCTGGGTATTTCCATTAGGTTGTCTAGTTTGACCACTTTTCCTTCAGTTGTTGTTAGGCCAATTTCGAAGCCGGCTTTTTGCGCGATTTTTATGTAGGTTGTGTCATAATGGCCGAAGGGGTAAATAAGAATTTTTGTATCAACCCCTAGTTTTGACTTTATGTCTGCCTTGGAGCCTTCTATATTTCTTAATTTAAAAGCTTCGTTATAGGTTTTATTGGTTCCGTCGAAATGGTCCTGGGTATGAGATGCTATTTCCATTCCCGAGTTTTTTGCATTTTTTATTTGTTCCCAAGTCGCATATTTGTTTGTCCCATAAGAAATACCAGAAAATTGGGTAATTATGCCGAAGGTTCCGGTAAAGCCATATTTCTTTAGAATTGGGGGTGCGGTTAGAATGGCATCTTCGTATCCGTCGTCGAAAGTAATTACGACCGGGTTTTTTGGCATATTGAAACTTTGTTTTGTGTAATCGAGTAGGTTTTGCAGAGTTATGGAGTTAAAACCTTGGTTTTTAAGCCAGGCTATTTGAGCCTCAAAATTTTCCGGGCTCACCGTTAGGCCGACGCGTATATAGTCTGTTTTTGCTTCTTTTGGGATCTCGCCAATATGATGATACATAAGAATAGGCAGTTTTATGGTCTTACCGCTTAAATTGCCAGTAGTAAAGTTATGTGTTTCCGCGTCGGTTTGTCCTGAGAAGTCGGCGGCGAGGTTTTTACTCTGGCTAACTTGCCAGGCATTTTTAGGATTTTTTTGCAGCATGTTCCTGTAAATAACAGACAGCAAAATTAAAACAATAAAAAGCACTATGGCTGTTAGCCAACTGTTTGGTATACCTTTGTTTTTCTGGGATTGCAGGTGCACTTATATTTTTGTTTCTTTTTTCTAGCTTTTATAATTTTATTATAACATTAAAACACCGCCCTGAATAGTTTTTGGGGCGGTGTTTTGTTTAAAAGAGTTATTTAGCTTCTTCAGATTTGGCTTCTTCTTTTGCCGCTGCGGCCTTTGCCTTTTCAGCGTCAGTAGCTGCCAATACTGCAGCAACATCTTCGGTTGACTGTGCGGAAAGCTCTTTTTCCATATCTCTCGGAGGTTGGACTTTGGCTACGACTTCGTCGGCTGGTGCGAGTATTTTGACTTTTGCATCAACTTTCAAGTCTTTTACATAAACCGCATCTTCAAAAGTTTTTAAGGAAGAAATGTCTACCAAAATATTGTGTGGCAAATCAGCTGGTAAGCACTCAACTTGAACTTCGTTAATTTGCTTGTTAAGTACACCACCTAAAGTTTTTACAGCAGAAGATTCGCCAGTAAACTCCAAGGCTACGTTGGCTTTTAACTTGTCGCTCATGCTGACCTGGTAGAAGTCAACATGTATAGGGGTGTTTTTTAAGTTATGATACTGCACGTCTTGAATAAGGACAGGGTGTACTTTTCCATCTTCTAAAGTTAAATTAACCAAAGTGCTTTCACCAGCTTTTCTAAATACCTTTTCAAATTCAACAGAGTTTAAAATTAGGTTTTGGTTCTGTATTTTGTTACCATACAAAACAGCAGGTATTTGACCTACTTTTCTTAAGGCGTCCAATTTAATTTTCATATCTCTGCTTTTTGCAGACAACTGTTGCTTTTCCATTTAAGTCCTTGCTTGATTTTGCCCATAATACCTGAAAAAGTATTTACTCACAAAATCTTAATTTATTACTCTGCGCATTATAACAAAAACCCTTGCTTTTGGCAAGGGTTTTTATTTTGAAGTAAGGTATTTATTTAACGTCTTTAAGCATAATTTTTACAAAATCACCGTCAAATTTGTTAAGCCCGTGATGCATAGAGAGTATGTCAGAGGACTTTATGGGGCTGA
>JAEUSF010000008.1 GCA_016788665.1 Candidatus Doudnabacteria bacterium
AACAAAGCTACCAGAAGCATAAGAATATGTAGGATAGTTAGCTATGGTAGCAAAGACAGAGGAAGCATAAGAGAAGTTAACATAGGTAGAACTGCCGTAAGCAAAAGTAGGATAGCTAAGCAAGCTAGCCTGAGTAGCATAGGTAGAACTGGCGTAAGTAAAGGAAGGGAAAGTAGAAGAGGCATAAGAGAAAGGTACGTAAGTGGTAGCAGCAGAAGCAGAGGTTAAGTAACCAGCTGCAGCATGGTTACCCCAAGAGTAGGCTGTATCCCACAAAGTGGAAGAAGCATTAACTATGTTGTAGGCAGTGTTCCAGTTGGTAGTAGAAGCAGTCAGAGGGATAATGTAACCAGCGGTAACGGTAGGAGTAAAGGTTAAAGTAGAACCAGAACCGGTAATGGTCAAGCCAATACCAGTGGCTGTGCCACTAGAGAAAGTATAGGCAGTGGAAGAAAGACCGTTAATGGTAGTCGTAGCAAAGTAAGAAGACAAAGTATTACCGCTCCAAGATACATTGCTACCGGCAGTAATTCTGGAAGATGGTGTGTTGTAGAAACTACTCCATTCGGTAGTAGAAGCGGTCAAAGGTATGTTGTAGCCTGCTTGCAAAGACAAAGTGTTAGAAGAAACTTGCAAAGGAGCAGTTACAGAAGTAATACGGTAAGTATACGCTGTGTCCCAGTTGGTGGAAGAAGCGTTAACTATGTTTCTGGCTGTTGCCCACTCTGTGGTAGAAGCAGTCAGAGGGATAATATAGCCGGCTTGGAGAGAAATACTCCAAGTGTGTGTAGCGCCTGAAGAAGTAATAGTTTGCACCAAACCATTTGCTAAGGTGTTGGTAGCAAAAGTTTGAGAAGTTGCAGTAAGTCCATTTAGTGAAATTAGTGTATTTAAACTGCTGGTAGAAATCGCAGACACTCTGCCTTTAGCATCAACAGTTAAAATTACCGCCTGACTTGAAGAACCATAAGTACCTGCAGTTACACCTGTATTGGACAATGTAACGTTTCCACCAACAGCTAAAGCCACATCGCCTGAAAAACTTACAAATCTAGGCTCCCCTAAAGCATTAATTTGAAGCACTTGTCCAGCAGAACCAGTAGCCACACCAAGAGCAGACGTTCCGTTTCCTACCAAAATCGAATTTAACGTCACGTCTGAAAGGCCAGTACCACCGCTGATCACAGGTAAAGTTCCAGTTACATCACCCGAAGCAAGACTTATTGCAGAAGAAGAAAGAACTCCGTAAGAATTACTCTTAACAATTCCGGTAGACAATGACGCCAGCTGAATGCTTCCAAAAACCGTAAGTTTGTTTCCTGGAGTTGTGGTACCTATACCCACATTTCCAGAGCTATTAACAAACAAAGCAGAAGTAGACGAAGCGGAAACCGAAAACGGATTTATAACCGAACCATTCTGCGAAGCAACTGAAAATAAAGTCCCGGTACCAGTGTTATTTAAAGTATCTTTAACAGCAAATAAGGTAGAAGCCCCTGTAGAATTTCCCCATATAAGATTTGTGGTATAGCTACCCATGTTTAAAGAACTGCTGCTAGTCGGGTCAATTATTGAAGACCAAGCAGTGCTTCCCCCGCCAGCTCCACAACCTGCGTCAGTCGTATTACACAAAACTTTTGTTACGCCGTTTTCAACAACTTTAAATTTGTTTGATGTCGAATTATAAAAAACAGAACCATCCGCAAGTCCTACCGGATCACTATTGTAACTACCAACAGTAAAGCTGCCGGCAATGGTCATTTGGCCAGAAGAATTAATTCGGTTGGACGAAGAATAAAATCTTATGTCCCCAGTAGAAGCACCACCCTGAAAAATTAATGCGTTTGTTCCGGTCGCATTTACCTGGGGATTGGCTCCTCCTAAAATTAAATTTCCATTTGTTAAAACAGGTATCTGATTTAAAGAAGCGCTTTGTGAAGGAGTATATCCTGCCAAAGTGTTTGCGTTAACAGCAAACCCACTGGAAGTAATTTGCTGCCTTGGAGCAAGAGTTTCAAAAGTTACGTTGTCGGACGAAACTTCAACTTGCAAATAAACAGTGTCGTTATCATTGAAGTTAAAATTTAGAGTATCGGGATACCCATTAGCAGTATCTCCAATCTTAGCATTAAATACTCCATCCGAAACACTTAAAGCCGACACACCAGGCGAACCTGCCGGCCACAACTTAGTACCACTACCTGGAGTAGGGTTATCCCAAATAGAAAACTTAAAATAGTAATTAGTTCCAGCACCACCAAGCAAATTACCAGAAGCATCAGTAAGCCTTCCTTGATAACTAACTATGCTTGGCGCTCCAGTTGCAGCCCTAGTACCTTCCAAAGAAAGCACAAACGCAAAAACAACTAACGCAACTGTCAGGAAAATTGGAAATATTAATAATTTGAATTTGTTAATTTGCACCGGAATAAAGAATTTTATTTATAACAGCTTTTGTAAACCTTCTATCACCCCTTCGGCCTATTCGCACAGCAGAAATAAACCCCTCCCTTTCCCAATTCCGGAGGGTATTTGCATGAACATTAAGTATTTTTGACACCTGCTTTAAAGTTAATAAGCCAGGAAATTTACTCTTAGACATTCGACAAAATATGAATTTTTATTTTGAAATTTTAGTTTCCACAAGTTAACAAAAGTTAACAGAAATCTGTATTAATTATAACGAAATTTAACACGCAGGGTCAAAGAAAGATAAGCATTTTTTTCAAGAAATTTTATACAATTCTCAACAGCTTTTATGCAAAAAATGTTTTCAGAAACAATCAAGGCATTTAGCAGATCAATTAAATTATTCAACAAAATAGAATCCATATACTCTTTAAAAGTAACGAAAACATCATTTATAAAATACAATAAGAAATAATCAAATATTTTGGCTGTTGAACATAGCATGAAACTAAGTAAATATATTGTTTTATAAAGTTTAACAAGAACTTTTATTTCAAAGGGATTTTTAGATTTTTTTTATCCACACAAATAATTCTAAAAATATACAAATATTTTCAAGTAAATACTTTTTCTTAGCTCCCCCGTCTAAAGTTTTTAATGAATTTACAGATGTTAAAAACCAGCACCAAGTCGCCACAACTTGTTATTT
Organism: Candidatus Doudnabacteria bacterium; assembly: GCA_016788665.1. Lineage (GTDB taxonomy): Bacteria > Patescibacteriota > Doudnabacteria > UBA920 > UBA920 > JAEUSF01. Next base: position 3,119 of record JAEUSF010000008.1, read on the forward strand.
CGACTAAACCAAAAACAGCACAACTAAAAAAAACTCCCCCCATTGTTTACAACCACCGGCTACAAACTGTCACTAACTTAGTCTAAGCAGTTTGGTTATAAGATAAAAAACCCAAATACTTTTACACACGTGCGGTAAATCTTATGGGCTCAAAAAAATTTTGACATTTTAAAACCCCATTTTTTAAATAGGGTTTGTAAATTAATGTTAGCAGTCTTACGCCACACACTCACAACAGAATATTTAAGCTTTCGCTACCTGACAAACTTTTATATTACTTGGCTCAGTATAAGATCCAAAATCAATCGTGCCGAAACTTGGCTAGTCTTAATCTCTTCGTCCATAGCTGCAAGCTTGTTTAAAGTACTATCTATTTTTTTCAGGTTAAACCGCTGAGCGTTTTTTTTAACAACAAACAATCTTCCAGGCTTCCAGCCTAAAAAATCTAAAATTTTATCGTCATTTAAATTTTGAAGCAGTAGTTCCTGCACAATAAAAATACTTCTAAACTGTTCGGACAACAGTGCGTTCAAGTGTATAACGGATGATTTTTCGTCCGAAGAGGATTTTTCTTGTAAGAAAGAATTTATTTTTTGATATGCCAATTTTATATTCTTTTCACCAATGCTGTTTATTATGTCCATTACGTCTGTTTCAGCTGCTTCACTAACCAAACTTTTAACATCCGTTTCGGAAATTTGCGAACCCTTTGCGAAACCAATTAGCTTGTCTATTTCAGAGTTAACCGACCACATAGAATAACATTCTTCAACCGCAATAACCTTGCCACCCACTTTCACCTCCCTGGCACTGTCCCTACCCAAGCGTTTTGCAAGTTCTTCTACGGCCTGGTCTGAAATAAAACCACCTCTTTCTTTTACCATTCCAACAATTGCTTGGTTTAGCTCAAGCCCGTGAGGCAATATAAAATTATTTACCTTTACCAGACTGTTTTTCAACAAATCCTTATTTTCCTTTTTTCGCTTATCCAACGATACGACATTTAGTAAAATAATGTTTTTTGCAGAAATCAATTTTTCCAAATTTCTGTCTTCCAAAAATTCAGCAGGAAATTCTTCAAAAACAAATACCCTGTTTTTTAAAAACAAGTCAGTTTCTAACAACTTACTTATTTGCGGCATTTCATCTTCGCTCATGTACGACAAAACGGCATTCTTTTCCTTAGCTAAAGAATGTATAGCTAAATGCTTCCTATATGTATCTGTGCCCAAAAATAAATACAGCATCGGCTCTTGAATTAATTGTTCAATTAGTATAAAATACCAGAGAAACTGTTGCAATAAAACAAAATGGGTCGGTAGCTCAGTTGGTAGAGCAGCGGACTCTTAATCCGCTTGTCGTGGGTTCGATCCCCACCCGACCCACCAAAAAAGACTGGAAAACCCAGTCTTTTTTATATATAACAAAACTGATTTTCAGAAATTATCTGGTGACTCCGGTAGGAGTCGAACCTACTACCTCCTGGTTCGAAGCCAGGCGCTCTATCCAAATGAGCTACGGAGTCAGACAATGATATAGATTATAGCTAAATTACAAACTCATGTCTATACGACCCCAAACACAGCCAAACATGCAGCTTATTTGCTTTTAAACGGGTTTGCCGGCACTTCCGCTTTAGCTTCAAATTCTTTGGCTTCAGATAAACGTTTTAAATTATTTTCGTAATCTATAAAATTTACACGAACTTTCTGAACTGTCCTGCTCGGCGGCTGCTGCTTATTAGAATCTAAAACCTGGTCAAATGACTGCTTTACAACGAAAAATTCAAATCCTATTAAAACCACTAAGGCTAAATAAGAAAAAATAATGAGATTATTTTTTAAAGCCAGAACTGTACTGCTGAAATTTTTAAACTTAATTGAAAGATTTGTCATATAAAAATTAATTTCTCCTCAAATAGAAACTGGCACTCAAAGAAAGATTCACACTGTCCCCTTCCCCAACACTAAGCGAGATTCCACTTATGGAACTGACAAATGGCAAATTTTCTAAAGTATTTACCAATCTAACTATATTTTCATAAGGGCCCGAGGCAGCAACAGAGTACGGCACGGAAACAATATCGCTTTGTGCGGAAGCCTTAATACCAGTTTTAGAAGTTCCACTCACCCCGTTTACTGACAAACGAACACCCAAAGTTTCCTGTAAAGATTCAAGCACTCTCAACTCTTCAACCAACGTAATGTCACGGCTAAAAAATTCCTCCGGCTGTAGAGTTTCGTTTTGCAATCGCTCTAAATCTTTCTGAGCCTGAGTAAAACTATTTTTTTCCTCAACCAATGCAGCAAGCTCTTTTTTTGATTCCTGTATATTAAAAACCGTCTTTTGGTTGCTGGCAGCCAAAAAACCAAACCCGTACATAACCATACCCACGGACACAAAAACCCAGCCAAGGGAAGCAAATATAATTTTTTGTTTTGCAGAAGTTTTTTTCATTTTTCAGAATTTTGTTCTACTTAACTAATTCATCGGAAATTAGAAAATTAAAATGAAAATCGTTTTCAATGGGCTTAGCAACATTCTCTAAAGGATAATCTATATCTTTAAAGTCTTTACTGTTCTTAATGTTATTATAAAGTTCAATCACGTCTTCTCTACGAGGAGCGTACCCCTGTATTCTAACCGATTTATTTTTTAAGTCTAAATTTAAAGAACTTATACCAACCTCTGGGGGTGGCAATTTAGCAAAAGACTCCAATGCTCTGGACCATTTTGGCACGTAAGATAAATTTTTATAATCGGATATGTAGTTATTAATAGCAGAAATCTTCTTTTTTACCTGCTCATTCTCCCCTTTACTTACCTGATTTTTCAAATTTTGAATTTCTGCTGCTATGCTCGTAGCCCTCTCTTCCAAATATATTTTAACCGCTAACTGCGCACCCAACACCAATACAAAGCTTGCAACGGTCATCCACAAGACCAAAACCAGGCCTCCGAACATACGTTCGTACCCAAGCTCTTCTTGTCTTACTTTAGGGAGCAAATTAATTATTCTCATATTATTTATTCTCTATATTCCTCAAAGCCAGTCCAATTGCTGTTGCCCAGCTCGAAGATTCAATCCCGCTTAAGGCAGAACTTTTAAGGCTTTCAATATTTTTCCAAGGATCTCCAATTTCAACTTTAATATTCCCTTCCTGCCCAAATTCTGCCTGCATAGCTTCTGGTAATCCCTTTAACTTTGCTCCTCCTCCGGCCAAAATAACCTTTTCAACCGGTCTTTCAGAGCGTTCAGAATGAAATTTGAGAACATTTTTAATTTCGGCAGTTAGGTTATTTAAAACAGGCATTAAAGCAATTTTTACATTAGGATATTCCGTCGTATTACTTAATCCAACTTTCTTTTTTATTTCCTCACCCTTAACCGAAGAAACACCTAAGGACCTAGAAAGCCCATCAGTAAAAGCTCCCCCAGCTATGGGGACTGTCGAAGAAAATTGCAAACCTCCACTTTCCACCATAACCAAATTACTTCTGTTAGCATCAATGTCTACTATTAAAGAAGTTTCAGTTGAATTCCACGCAATCAAACTTCGGCAAAGACTTTGGGATTCTGCTTCTAACGCGGAAGCGGTCAGACCACCGGTATCTAAAGCTTCCAAGTATTTATCTACATACTCTCTAGGAGTGGCAATTATTAAAATATTCTGCTTATCACCGGCTTCATTTATTTTTTGCCAGTCCAAGTAAACCTGCTCAACAGGCATTGGAATAAAGCTTTCAGCTTCGTACGGCACCGCCGCTTCAGCCTCAGCATCAGACATTTTAGGAATTTGAATAACCCTTAAAAAAGACTTGGACTCAGGCAGAGAAACATTTATATAATGTGTATCAAACCTTCCAAACTGTGGCTTGTCTAGAGCCTGCTTAAGACAGAAGTTAAAAGTTTTGGTATCCACAATACTGTCATTTAAAATTGCCCCCCTTGGCAAGGGTGTCCTGGCAAAGGCCTTTAAAATATAGCTCTTGCCTTCGGACTTAACTTCTACCAATTTTAAGCTACCAGAGCTAACATCAAGCCCTATTATGGATTTAGGTTTAGAAAAATTTAACACTTTGTTTAAAAGAATTATATAATTGATAAAAATTACATACAGAGACCGTGTTTCCAAATAACATTTTTATCACTACTTAATATTTTGACTTATGTTATATATAGGCATTATAAGTGCCATGGCAAGCACACCCACAACTCCACCAATCACCAAAAGTAACAAAGGTTCAATAATAGAAGACAGGTTCCGCAAAGTATTATCGACATCATCTTCATAATGCTCCGCTAATTGGTTAAGCATGTCCTCCACTGTTCCGCTCTCTTCTCCGACCTGAAGCATTTGAACCACTAAAACCGGAAAAAGATTTGGGGATTGCGACAGTGTATCGGTTAAATTTTTTCCAACCTTTACCTGCTCCGCAGCTTCCGCAGTAATTTCCTTATAGGCCACATTACCCAAAGATTCCGAAGTCACCTCAAGCGCCTGAACCATGTTAATACTACTTTTTAACAATGAACTTAAAATTCTCGAAAATCTGGCCAAATTTATTTTTCTCACAATGTCACCTATGACTAAGGTATGAAGCAATCCAAAATCAAACAATTTTTCTCCCAGACTGGTTCTTAAAAACGAAACAACTCCGGCAATAACAGCTATTAACCCACCGATTACCACCACAGCATGTCCCGACATAAAATCTGCAAACTTAACAATAACTCGGGTGGCAAAAGGCAGTTCAGTACTAAAATCCTTAAACACCGAAGTTAGTTTTGGCAAAACAAAAATCGACATAGCAACACCAATAATAAGCATTGCGCCTACTATAACTGAAGGGTAAATCATTGCGCCCTTTGTCTTGCTTTTTAAATCCGCCTCGCGCTTAAGCTGTATGGTCAAATATTCCAAACTCTTTTCAAGGCTGCCCGACATTTCTCCCACTTTAACCATGCTTAAGAAAATATTTGAAAATACACCGGAATGCATGGCTAGAGCGTCTGACAAATATTTACCCGACTGAACCTGTCCACAAACGTCTGAAAGAATACTTTTAAATCTTAAATTTTTTGTTTGTTTAGTTAGGATTTGCAAAGCTTTAGGCAAGGAAATGCCGGCTTTATACATTATTTGCAAATTCTCTACAAAACCCAGCTTTTCATCTAAAGAAATAGTTGAAAATTTCCTCAACAGATCGAAGACATTTTTTTCATCCTTTTCTTTTATCTCAACTGGTATAAGCCCCTGCTCCTTAAGCATATGCCCGGCAACGCTTAAACTGGCTGCTTTTATAGTAGCCCTCTCCCGCCTGCCATCTTTTGTTAAAGCTTCGTATGTATATTCCATAGCTACTAAAGTACGAAAGTTACTAAAACACGAAAGTTCATTTAGTATTTTCGAACCAATTACTCTTTCGACACCCTTAAAATTTCATCAACGCTTGTAATACCCTTAATAGCCTTTATAAATCCATCTTCCCACATAAGCACCATACCATTTTTTTCCGCTTGCTCTTGAATTTCTTGGGCGCTTTTATGCTGCATAATCATATCTCCTATTTCAGGCGTTACCTCCAATATCTCATGAATACCCATACGTCCTTTATAACCGGAGTTATTGCATTTATCACAACCCTTGCCTTTAAAAAATACCAAGTCTTTGAAATTTTTAGTTTTAGCTGGCACAACTCCTTCTTTAAGCAAAACCGGCATTAGTTTTTCTAAATGGAAAAGCTTTGACAGACTTTCGTAAGTTGCATCATCAATTTCCATTTGAGTTTTACAATCTTTACAAATAACCCTAACCAAACGTTGCGCCAACACAGCATTTACTGTCGAAGCAATCAAATACGCCTCGACACCTATATCCAAAAGCCTAGGCAATGCGCCCGCTGCAGTGTTCGTATGCAAAGTAGAAAAAACTACGTGCCCTGTCATAGCGGCATGCACAGCTTCTTCGGCAGTTTCCTTGTCACGAACCTCTCCTATCATAATAATGTTAGGATCTTGCCTTAAAAGAGCACGAAGACCTATGGCAAAAGTCAGGCCTATTTTAGGACTAACCTGCATTTGGTTTGTACCAGTAATTCTATACTCTACCGGATCCTCAATTGTCGAAATGTTCACATTTTTGGTGTTAAGCATCGACAGTACAGTATACAAAGTGGTAGATTTTCCGCTTCCAGTAGGTCCGGTTATAAGCAACATCCCGTGAGGCTTTTTTATATTTCGGCTAATCATGTCGTAGGCCGACTTTTCAAAACCTAAGTCTTCTAAACTCTGTGCTTTTGCAGACTCGTCCAAAAGACGAATAACTACCTTTTCACCATCAAAAATAGGTATGGTTGAAACACGCAAAGAAAATTTATAACCCTCTTTATCTATTTTAAACCTGCCGTCCTGAGGCAACCGATGCTCGTCTATTTTTAAGTTTGCCAAAACCTTTACCCTCGCGACAATCGCAGCCTGTATAACTTTAGGCAAAGTCATAACATCATGCAAAACCCCGTCTATACGATACCTTACAGTAACAGCGCTTTCTTGAGGTTCAATATGAATATCCGAGGCCTTTTCAAATACCGCATATTCTAAGAGCGTGTCAACCACCCGGATAACCGGTATCTCTTCAGCCATTTTCTTTAAACTATCGTCCGCACTCTCCCCTTCGGCTTTTGCTCCTTCAGTAACAGATTTTCCTTCCGGGGTAAACAAGTGCTTAATTTCCTTTTCCAAAGACGAATGGTATCTGGAAAGCCCGGCATCTAAAGAGGTTTTTCCAACCAAAAAAGTCTGAATTTTAAGTCCTGTTTTTTTCTGAATAAAGTCCCGGGTCTGTATATCCTCGGGATCCATCATAGCAAGACTTAAATTCTCCTTTGTTTTAGCAAAACTTATTACCTTGTGCCTATGAGCAATTGGTTCAGGTACTAAATTCAGCACGTCCTGAGGGATTTGCAGATTTCTGAGGTCAACAATTTCTATACCCAAAATTTCAGACTTTAATTTAAGCAAATCATCCTCAGAAATAACCTTTTTTTCCAACAAAAAATCTTCCCACGTTGAAGAGGTTTTTAAAGCCAGCTTTTCTTTCTCCAAAACTTTGATTTTGTCGTCAGAAAGAAGTTTTTTTTGCTTCAGAGCAGTATTGAGTTGCTTAACATCCATTTTGTATTTGTTTCAAGTCGCTTAAATAAGCTAAAAATTTTATTTTATTTTGACACAAATTTTATTTATTATAGCACATTACTTTGTGAATACAAAAAAATCCCTTATCGTACACTCTTTAAAATCTATAATTAAAAATTTTAACGACCCTGCCAGGTAAAAATGTAATATACGGTCTTTAAAATAATTTCCAAATCAAATAAAAGACCCCTGTGCTTTATATAATACAAATCATACTGAAGCTTAAGCCTAGTTTCCTCTTCGCTTCCCGCATATATATTGTTTATTTGTGCCCAACCGGTTATGCCCGGCTTTACCAAATGCCTTTCGTCATAAAAAGGTATTTGTTTTCTTAAGTCTTCCACAATATTTGGCTGCTCAGGACGCGGCCCTACCAGGCTCATATTTCCAATTAATAAATTAAAAAATTGAGGCCATTCGTCAATACGGCTCTTGCGAAGGAACTTACCAAACGAAGTAACCCGAGAATCATTCACGCTCGTCCAGGTGTCGGTTTTTGTTCCCGCCCTCATAGTTCTATACTTATATACTTTAAAGATTTTTCCGTGCTTTCCAACCCTTTCCTGTACAAATAAAATACTACCGGGAGAAGTTAGCTTGGTTAAAAGGGCCACAATCGGAAAACTCAACAAAAACAAAGCGGAACCGACAAAGCCAAAAAATATGTCTAACAAACGCTTAATAAAATTATAAAAGCGCTTTTCTTGGTAATTTATGTTTTCCAGAAACCAAAGCTCGTTAATTTCGTTCAAATACACACGCCTGAGCAAGTTCTCATAAAAATTTCTATAATTATAGAAAGCTGCGCCGTTTTTTCTTAGTGTATAAAATTTTTGTAAAATCTCTGGATGACTATGCAAATTATCTGGCAAAACTACCCCGGCGTTATAGTCTAAACGCTGGCTATCCAAATTGTTTAAATTTAAATGCCCCAGCACCTTAAAACCCAAAAACTTATGGCTTTCTATCTCCTTTTCCAAGTCCTTAAGCTCATTGTCAAACGAAAATAAATACAAACCTTCCACAAGCCTGTTCTTTAAAATATATTTTATAATTAAATGCCACAAAAGCAAAAAAACGAAGCTTACCCCGACCGTAATAAGCAAAAATCTTCTTGGAGTCAATATCAAATCTGGCTGAAAATAAAAATAAATGATGGAGATAAGCAAATTAACCATCATGGCCACGGACAATTTAAGCACCAATCCGCTAAACCTCCTAAACGAATTTGCGTCAAATAAGCCATGCATGAAAAAGACAAGCATCCAAACCAAAAACAAGTAACCAAAAACCTGAAAATGCGACTGCCAGTAACTTTCAGTAAGACCTTCCGGATAGCGCAAAATTATTGCGAAATACAAACTAAAAAACAATAAAGCCAAATCCGGTATAACGACAAACCACAAACTAAAAGATTTTTTCATAAAGCGTTCTCAACTTTAAAATTAGAGCTGCAAAAAAATAAAACGGGTAATCGTGCTTATGCCTAAAAATAAGCTTTTGCTGCTTTTCATAGAATTTTAACAGCTTTTCCTTATTATAAACGGGTTTTCTATATGACGTAAAGACCTCTTGGAAATTACGCATTTTGCCTACTTTTCCTAAGCGAAGCCATAAGTCATAGTCTTCTGCAAGATCAATTTCGTCTTGTTCAAACCCGCCCACATCTAAAGCCTCCTGCCTTCTAAACATGACCGTAGAGGTGAAAAAGTTATTCCTATAAAGCATTGAATTACGTATCTCTATATCACCCTCTGTCCTCATTCTTAACTCATAATTCCTACTTCCCAATTCTGTCTTTATACCTCCGCCTGCTAATACAACTTCTGGATATTTATCCAAATATTCCACCTGCTTTAAAAGCTTATCTTTATCTATCCATTCGTCATCATCATCTAAAATGGCAATGTAATCGCCACTTGAATACATCAAAGCTTCTTGCCTGCTAAGAGTTATGCCTACTGAAACTTTATGATTAATTATTTTATTTGGAATTTGGAATTTGATATTTGATATTTCTTCTAATGTCCCATCAGTTGACCCATCGTTAATCACAATCAGCTCGACATCTTTAAAAGACTGCTTTGAAACTGAATCAAGGCATTTCTTTAAAAGATCCTTCCTGTTTCTAGTCAAAATATTTACAGAAACCTTAGCCATGTTAGATATTAATCTTTAAATCTTTTTATTTTTCCAGTTTTAAACCTTTAGCTCCGCCAAGTAATTTGTAGTCATAAAAACTTCATCAAGTTCAGAATATTTACTAATTTCCTGTAAGCCGTTTTTCAAGATTCTATAAATTTTATAGTTTGGACTTAAAAGCAAATAAAAATCTTTAAAAAACACTCTCGCATCAATATCCGTTCCCCCAAATTCAAACTGCACAAACCGAATCTTTTTTTGTAAGAGTAAATCACCAGAACCTCTTAAAATATTGAACTCATAGCCTTCCACGTCCAATTTTAAAAAATAGATTGAATCCACACCTACTTCCCTGCAGAAACTACTTAAAGTACTAAGCCTTATTTTTTCCTGAGGTTTTAACTTCACACCCGCGTGCTCCAGGTTTCTTTCATATAGAGAACCCAAACCCGACCCCTCGCTTTCTGCAAACAAAGTCATCTCGCCTTCTTTTTCACCTAATGCAAGATTATGGATTTTGACTCTTTTCTTCTCAAATCTCTGTATTAAAAAATTTGCCAAACTTTTTGAAGGTTCAAACGCATGCACAAAGACCTGTTTTTGCTTAGACAACCTAAGCCAACTCTCTGTATAATCTCCCTTATTAGCTCCAACATCAAAAACCGTAAGATTCGAACTAGTATTTTTTTCTAATGCATAGTTAATTACCCATTCTTCCCCGCTTTCCGCAGGCAAGGTTCCCCCTCCAAAATTCATACCTCTTAAAGCTAAAATATGTAAAAGACGAAAAAACGCCTGACCCTCAGTTCTGCCTAAAAAGTTACCAATAATTTTTTTAAAAAAACTTTTCATAATTTCAGAGTTTATTTAGTGCCCTAATCAACGAAAATTCTGCGGCTTTTCAAATACAAACATACCACAAGAATACCTTGCTTCTTTATATTCATTTAAGTTAGCATTTTCTATAAACCGTCCTTGGTCATTAACTGCAGAAAACTCCTTTAAATTTAAGCCTTTAAAATATTCTAAAATAATATCCGGGTCATGTACCCTGTGAGCGTTAAAATATACAGCCGTCTTCCCCACTGGTAAAGCAAAATACAATTTGCCTCCAGGTTTTAAAATTCTCAAAAGTTCCTGACAAGCTTTTTGTGTACCCAGTACATCCAGCGGGTCGCCATACCGCCCAAGTCCAATATGCTCTGCCACATGAAGACACGAGAGAGATTCTACCGAGCCATCTTGAAAAGGCATTTTTAAAATACTACCCTCCAAACATTCAAAATTGTCAAAATCTGTATGGATTGGCCTTATGTCTACAAACTTCAAATTAGTAACCGTAGAAGCCATAGACAAAAACCTTATTGAGGAACCAACATCTACATGTTCTTTCGGGCCCGCTTGCTGCAGCTGCTTAAATGCCCACCTATCCATATAAACATAATGCTTGTCGAATGTATGACTACTAGGGTCTTTGTCAAAAATTTGTGGAAAATAGTAAAAACTCAGTTTTTGACCTGACTTACCAAGCAACTTTTTATATAGAAATAAATCCTTAAGATACCAAAAAAAACCAAAAAATAAATTTTTGAATGTGCGTAATATTTTCTTTACAATTTTATTTAGCATTTAAAATATTTAAAAATTTTTGGGCAGAGATTTTATTGGTAAAGTTTCTTAAAGAATAATCTCGTGGAGAAAAATTTGAATAATTTTGCAAGAATTCCCCAAGCACTATCGTAAACTCATTTGAGTTTTTAAAAAATAATCCGCACGAGGGGTCTAAGTATGGGGCGGATATTTTGTCACTTTCGTAGCTCATACCTTTATATTCAAACCTGCCGCCATTCCAAACCAGTGTCGGCACCCCGGCCATCCACGCTTCATGGAGAGCTAAGCCCTGGCTCTCGCTCTTGCTTATATAAACCAAGGCTTTAGTACCCCGAAGTGTTTTAAAAAAATCCTCATGCGAATACTTACCATAATGTAACACCGAATAATTTTTACCCGTACTTCCAAGCACTTCCCGAACTTCGTTTAACAAACTTTCGGGCCCACTTTTGTATAGTACTGTAAACTGCCCATCCGGTTTAACCAACCGGCCTCTGTCTTCCACACCAGCAGCCCAAACTTCAATTTTGCTTTGCAAATTAGGACACTCTCTTTCATAAAACTCTTTTACCCACTGGCTTGGGACAACTATTTTGTCTATTTCTTCACGGCAAATAATTTCAGAGTAATCTTTTGGACTAACCACCAAATTAGGGCCTGCGACTATTTTGTTTATTTGACCTTTTCGCTTTCTGCCTATTGCCCACTCTAAAGTTTTTAGCCCGCTTAACACACAAGCTAGTTCTAAGCTACGGGCGAAACTATCAACTTTAAAATCCACCCCGAGCTCGAACAATCCTGTCTCTAGGCTATTTTGAACTGCCTTTGGACCCCTATGACTTCTTCCCATTGCACTTTTGACCAGATTTTTTAACCAGGGCAAAAAAAACAAATTTTCAGTAAATAAATTAACCATGTTATAAACTTTTTTTCATCATTTTTTCAAAATCTTCAATATGGTGGCGAATATGAAAATTGTTTTGCGCGAATTCCCTAGCCTTCTCACCCATAACTTTAAGTTTTTCTCTATCTTGAACAAAAATTTCCATATATCTTTCATAAGTGTCTACGTCATCAGTGTCAGCCACCATACTAAACTCCGGGCTTAAATATTCCAAATGAGCGTTCCATATAACTGATTTATGAGAAATAATGGGCTTGCCACAAAACATTGCCTCAGCAATATTTAAGCCAAAGCTCTCTCCGTCTTTTCTAAAGTGAGCCAAAACATCCATGGCCTCATAAAAGCCCCACATTTTATTCTCTTCCCCGCTGGGCTCCGTAAAATGCACATTCGGAATTCTTTCATCTGTAACTATTTTTTCCAAGCTCTTTGAAGGCGAAATTATTAAATAGTGTACGTTAGGATATTTTTTTACTACTCTTTGAAACGCGCGTATTCCAATAGGGTCAAATATACCTTCACTGGAACGTCCTATACGGCCAAACACCAAATCATTTTCCGGTATACCCAACGAAGTCCTTAATTTTTGGCCATAGACCTTAGAGTTAACAACCGGGCCTTCAGAAGGCACCCACATAACTTTTATTTTTGCCTCATCCACTTTGCCTTTAAGTTTTTTAGCCACTTCCTTGGAAATACAAATATGATATTGTAAATTTTTTTGCAAATTTACTTCACCAAAAACGTTTATAAAAATAATTGGAATATTTAACACCGAAGCGAACGGAAACTCAGGCCCCCCTGCTCCTGCTGTAACCAACAGATCAATATTAAAATCTTTTATAACTTTGAAAATATTTGGACTCATACCCTGTACAAAATACGGCTGCACTGACTCCCGATTTTTATATTCAAACCGGATAGGAAAAACCTGACCGTCTAGCAAATACTGTAAACGTGAAGTAAAGTCATAAACTCCGGAATTCTCAATAGCTTTATCGGCATACATAAAATACACGTCATACTCGGCTTTATTTAAATTCTTGGCTAAAACCTGTAAGAATTTATCAGTTCCGCTATAACCCAAACCCATAATATTATAGAACAATATACGCTTTTTATATTTTACAGGTGCATTAAAAAGCCCTTTTAAAAAGCTTACGCTCCTGACATAAGCTTCTCTTAACTTCCAGTATGGCTTCACATACTTTTTTAAATATTGATTTATAGACTGAAATTTCATTCGAGTTAAAATATTGACTGTATTGCCCGAAGCTGACTTTCGGGAACAAATAAAAACATAAATACACCTTGTCTGTTAAAATTTTTATCTACACGACTTAGCTCTTTTCTTTCATATACAAACGGTACATAGCCAAACCTTTCAAAAAAAGAAAAGGTTTTTTCAAAATCACTATTTATAAAATTTCGTCCAAGATTATTCAGAGAGCGGGCAATTTCCACATATAAAACAGGCTTAAATTTACTTATAGTCTCTTCCGCTCCTATAAGAACCTCAAACTCAAATCCTTCGACATCTATTTTTATAAAATTCGGAACCAAATCTGCCTGAGTATTTATATAATCGTCCAACTTTTTAACAACCACTTTTCGTTTATTATTCACATTCAAACCCAAAAATCTAGGGTTTAAACTAGAGCCGGTACCAGCCAAGGTAATTTCTGCCTCACCATTTTTGGAACCCAGAGCAAAATTGTTAACACTAACCAAACTATCCAGGCTATTTATCCTTGAAGTTTCGCGCAAAGACTCGCAAAATTCCCGCAGAGGCTCAAAGGAATAAGTTCGAATTTTACCCTTTCCCAAAAAAGCAGCCAAAATTCCATAATAGCCACTATTTGCCCCTATGTCGTAAAAATTAACACGCTGTCCACTACCCAACCAACTTTCTAAAATCTTTTTTACCAACTCAGTTTCATTTTTCTCCAGCACACCGTTATGTAAAATCCCATACGCCAAATCATGCGTATCGGTTATGTCACCTACATACCAAAAACCCTGCTCGGTTTTTACCGCGGTTTTGTTTTGTAAGTGTCTCGTACCCGGCACATATACAATTTTTTTGCCCAACGCCCTCTCCAGCCAGCCTAATATCAGTCTTGCGATTTTATGCATTTATTCAAAATCAATATACTAAATCGTACAATAAAGCCACGTTATTAGCAAATTTAAAAAACCTACATATCCTGAATCTTTAAAGCCGTCGCTTTTAGCAATATCCCTTTACCCACTGGAGTAAAATGCGAGTCACTCGGATAATACAACAACTCCTGTGGGTGCTGGTTTTTATATTCCAAAAACAGGTTATAAACATCTACGCTATTTACGCCCTTACTTTCAAGTGAACTATGGAGATTTGTAGAAAATCCGTCATAAACAAAATTTTTGTCGGCAACGCTCCCATACACAGCAAACTTACTAGGCATATTTATATACAAAAGCTTTATATTATAATTTTTTTCTAACCATTCGGAAAGTGCTAAAATTTGTTTAGCCATTTCTTCTATTTCATTGTCGGTTTTATTATTCTTATGAAAATTAACTTCTTCAAAATAAAATGCCATACCACTTTTTTCATCTAGCGCCCCCACCCTGGCATCTATTTCGTTTAAGAAATCATATTCCCAGTTCTTCGATTTTTGTCTCAAGGAATTAGCTAGCTTATTCCTTCTAACAAAATATTCAACGTCTCCATTCTCATATAACAATTTGTTTACTTTATCTATAAGTTTTGGTTCTCTGAAAATGCTGTTTAAATAGTTTCGAGCCCTCTTTTGAGAACGCCAATCGACACTCTCCAAAATTAAAACTTTACTTTTGCCCGTTTGAATTTTTTCCTTTTGAAGGAAAATTAACGGATTCGCCACGTTTATATAGTCATCCGATTGCTGGACTATATTGTAGACAGGAGTCTTAATTTTTTCCTCAAGAAGATTGGCAAAATTTTCGGAAGCCAAAGTAGACTGGAAGAACGAGTCACCCAACGTAAAAATCTTTGCTTCTTCTATCTTTGTATCTTCAATAGAATTTTTAACGGGTATGTAGCCCTTTAAACTGTCTATTTCTGCCATGTCATACATGTCGCCATTCGTAAAACCGCTTCCAGAGTTGCTTTGCAAAAAATACCTGCCCAAAAAGTGCAGTTTACCAAAAA
Source organism: Candidatus Doudnabacteria bacterium (assembly GCA_016788665.1). Taxonomy (GTDB): domain Bacteria; phylum Patescibacteriota; class Doudnabacteria; order UBA920; family UBA920; genus JAEUSF01. The sequence goes on from JAEUSF010000008.1 coordinate 18,149, forward strand.
CTAAAACGGCAAAAGCCAAGAAACATACAAAGAAATAAAAAAATAAATTAAGCTTTTTCATTAGAACTGAAAATAAATAAATTGCTGGTTTTGAAAGCTACCAAAAAATAAAATAAATAATACGGCTAGCACAAGCGCTGGTATCAATACCTTGCGTTCTAAAATTTTCGTTTTAATATTACCCCATTCAACCAACTCCACAACAGCTAAACCGACGCCAATAAATGCTAATTTATTTAGGTTAGTTAAGATCCACGCCCCACCAACACTTCCCCAGCCTGAGCCCAAATGAGAAAAAATGTAACCCGCGTCAGACAAGTTTTCTACTCTAAAAAATACCCAAGCAATATTGATTAATATAAAAACTGTAAGCCATTGAAAAAAACTTCTGAAAAACTCTCGCTTCCCAAAAAATATTTCTCCCCACTTACTTCTAATATTTCTGGTTAAGTTACCAAAAACCAAATACACTCCATTTAAAAGGCCCCATATAACATAAGTCCAGTTAGCGCCGTGCCACAAGCCGCTCAAGAAAAACACAAACAGCAAGTTTAGACTTGCTCGAAAAACCCCAACCCTATTACCTCCCAAAGGTACATATACATAATCCTTAAACCAAGTCGAGAGCGAAATATGCCAACGCCGCCAAAAATCCCGAACTGACAATGCAGCATAAGGCCGCTCGAAATTTTTCATAAGCTCAAAGCCCAACACCCTTGCCGAGCCTCTAGCTATGTCAGTATAGGCGCTAAAATCATAATAAATTTGAAAAGCAAATAAAAACGTAGCACCAACAAACTCGGGACCCGAATAATTTCTTACATTTCCGTACACAGTATTCACCCAGGGAGCCAAACGGTCTGCGACCACCATTTTTTTAAACAATCCCCAAACTATTAACCTCATTCCGCTGTTTATACGCTCCAAATCCGGCTCGTACTTTTTATAGAATTGATGCAGTAAATTTTGCGGCCTCTCAATCGGACCAGCCACTAACTGAGGGAAAAACATAACATATAAAGCATAGACCAAAAAATTCTTTTCCGGTTTTTGATTATTTCTATACACTTCTATTGTATAGCTCATGGCCTGAAAAGTATGAAACGAAAGCCCCACCGGAAGCAATATGTCGAGCAAGCTTCCTCTGCTGCTTATATGCAGAAAGCCAAACAACTCGTTTATGCTACTAGTAAAAAAATTGTAGTATTTGAAAAAAACCAAGATCCCTAAGTTCGCAACCAAACTCACAACCAGCCACATTTTGCGTTTCTTTGCGTTTTCAGTACCTCCTATTGCCAAGCCAGCAAAATAGTCCACCACTATAGTAAAAAACAAAATCAGAACATACACCGGCCTAAAGACCATGTAAAAGTAACAGCTACACAACAGCAGCCACAAAACCCTATAGCGTTGGACCAAAACAAAATAAACAAAAACCGCCAGAGGAAAAAATACAAAATACTCTATGGAATTAAACAACATATTATTTTTTACCTAGCAGAACATCTGCCACCCCACCCTGGTCAAGAAGTGTTTGTAAATATTTATAGTACAGCCTGTCATACCAACTCTGAGGACATGCAATATTAGTTTCAATAATTCCCTTTTCGCCTTTTTCCTGAGCCACCAGTCTTTTTTCTTCCCAATTTGTATCCCATATATTCAAACGCTTAAAATAACTGGGGCCAAAAGTTTTAAAAAACCTCAAGACTTCTGCGTCATACCAATAAAATTTATCTTTTATAATTTCTTGTGTAACCTTAACATTATTAACCTCATAAAGCCCTACCCACTCCTTAGGTACTTGTTTTACAACAATTCCTTCACTACTTTTCCTATAAAACCACCTGTATTTGCGATTTAAGATATAAGGATGAACTTTAGAGCCCATAGTTTTTTCCAAAGCCAAATAATAAGCATGCTTTGCCATCATTCTATCCCATTCGGCGAACGCGTAATGGAGCACCCTAACATCTTTAAAAATAACAGCGTTTGCTGCAGCGGTTTCAGGCACTCTTGAAGAATGCATATGCACGTCATCAAACTGTAATTTCCTATTGTCTCTATATGCAAAATGTTTAAAACTATTTGACCACTCCGGTAGGCTGTCATACCTATAATCTTTAGCATTTTTCCAAAGCATTATCCATTGAAACATAGCAGACATACCAGGCTGTATTTTTTCTTCCAAATCTGTCCTAATTTTCGGATCCAAGATTTCTGAACTTAAAATTTCGTCGCTATCCAAACCAAAAATTAAGTTTTGTCCATCCCACTGCCTTACCGTTTCCAAAAGTACCTTTCTTCTATAAGACTCATTAAAAGCCTTAGGCTCAAATGAAACCACGGTAACTTTTGGAAATTTTTTACAAATTTCCTGAGTTCCGTCCCAGGAATTTTCGTCTGCGACTATAATATGGTCCGCCCATAAAGAAGCCGAAGCCAAAACCCTTTCTATAATCCAGGCGTCATTTCTAGTTGGCAAACATACAAAAGTCTTGCTCATAAACATAAGTATACATGAAAAACACCCCATTTCCAAAGGAAAAATCTTGGCCCAAGCACATCAAGCAGAGCTGGCATTAACATAATTTGAAACATGTCAATGATGGGAGTCTTCCAGAAGACTCCCATCATTAACCCATCATTAACTGGTCAGCTTTGTTAGAAATATAAACCCTCAGATCAGCTTCTCTTGGCTTATGGAACTTTTGTTTTCGCTATACCAGGCATACAAATCTGCTAGTGATTTATCTATTGTAGTAAACTCCACACGCCCTAACTCGCCTAACAGGCGGCTGTTATTACAAGTATATTCATTAGCCCACCCAGGTTTTAAAATTTTTATTTCCACATTTTGCTTAGAAAGTTTTATTATCTTTTCTGCAATTTCAGTAAGCTTCAAGCTTTCTGAACTGGCGACATTATAAAATTTTTCTCGAGGTGAGTTTAAAATAAAATGTTCAACAATTTTAACCAAGTCCTCAACATAAATAAAACTCATAACCTGGTCTTGGAAAATTTTAATTGGTAAACCTAAAACCGCACGGCAAATTGCATTGCTAATAAACCTATTTTCATAGTCATCATACTTTCCATATATACCAAACATCCTTAAGTTGACAATTTTTTGGCTTTCTTCTATAAAATGTGAGCATAAAAACTTAGAAAGCCCGTAATCCCCTTCCGGCAAATGCTCGCTTGCATAGCTTTCGTTTATACTGGACAGAGACTGCCTCTTGTCGAACTCGGCACCGCTACCAAAAAAAATCATGCGCTTAAACCTATGTTCCTGCTTTTTTATGTTTAAAAACATTCTTAAGTTATTACCAACGATTTGGGGTAAATTATCTGTTCTTCTAGTCGCCCCCACATTGGCCAAGTGCACAACAATATCCACAGCATGCTGTTTAAAATAATTTTCTACAGCCAGCTCGTTTAAAAAATCCAACTCGTTTTGAGAAGGACACAGCAAAGAATACCTGCCTTCTAAATACTCCACTAAATTTTGCCCAACAAAACCGGCCGCTCCGGTTATAAGAATTGTCATAAAGTGAAAATAGTGGTTAGTTAGTTAGTAAGAGGAAGACGAAAAACTTTAAAAATATTATGTGTAAACTCAGTTTTAACAGGATTTATTTTCTCTCTCCTCAACTGTCTTAACTCCCCGTCTTTCCATTCAAAACTGTAAAAATCTTTATTTTGAAAACACGTATTAAAATAAAATGGCGAAGAATTAAGACAAACTCGATCCTCCTCATATACCACTTTTTGCACATAAGCACTCGTTACACCCCTAACCCCGCTGTCATACATTTTGGGAAGCAAATTTCTTAAATCGCCGGAGGCTTCAAACAAGCCCACAGGCCTGCCCAAAACCCGTTCAGGGATTTGAACATACAGAAAAGAATTTTCGGGTGCACCTAAAACTACCGGATGCAAACTTTTCCAAAAACTACCCGCCTCGATTGTTGCATCAGCGTAGTCTTTCTGCACTTCAAATCGCATTAAACCGCATAAACCCAAAGTTACGCACATTATTATAAGCCAAAGCTTATGCAGCATAAAATACCGCGCCTGCAAATGCTCAAAAACTCCGGCGAAAAATACTGCTCCCCCCACGCTTGCCGCAAAATAATACCGACTGTCTAAATTTAAAATGTTTATGCTCGGCACATAATAAAAACCGTAATACCGTCCGGCCACTATTAACATAAGACCAATCAATACAGCAAAAAGTGCTACACGCCTATCTGACTTTTCATTTAAGTTATTTAATTCAATAACCTTTAAATACCTTAGAGAAACAAAAGCTAAAACAGAAGTTAAAACGCCTGCCCATATGTGCGAAGATGAAAAGGCGTTATAAATTTTCCAAAATATTCCTGCAAAACCTATAACCAAAACAACCGCGAAGCTTTTTATAAATTGCGCTATGTATGCAAATAAATTAAAACTACCCAAAACAGAAACGGCCCGATTACCGCCAGTAATCCCCGTTACTTCTGCCCCCACCCTAGCAGCCACATATACAACCAAAATACCAAAAACTATAAACAGCCATTTTTTCAAATTAGCCCACAAAGAATTTCTGGTTACATTTTCACCCACATTAGGTAGCATTGCCAAAAAGTAAATAAAAAATACGCCTTCATTCACTAAAATAGAAGCCAATAAAACGGCTAAACTTTTTTTATAACTCGACTGTTTAAATAATAAAACAGCCCAAAAGACCAATAGCAAAGCAACAGAGTAACTTAAAGTTACATGCCACAAATAAGCATTGTTTGTGGGATACAAAGCAAACAACAACGAACCAAAAAAAGCCGTCCTGACAGAAAGGCTTTTAGTTAAGATTTTAAACAGAAGAACGGCCAACCCCCAGTAAATAAAAAAGCTGACCAATACCACACCTAACATACCGCCGAGCCTAAATGCATAAAACCACAAAATCGGCAAAACGGAATCTAGCATTCTAAAATTAGAAATTTCTCCACTGCCAAAATGCCACCAATCTTTTACTGCATCTCGAACATTATCCTCAAATAAAAAGGTTGCCGCACCCCAATCGTCACCATACAAACCTATCGAGCGAGCCTTCGCATACCCAGTAAAAAAAATAATTACTCCCAAAACCAAACACAGGCTTACGTTTAAATTGTCCTGAAAATAACTTCGTATATTCTTTATCATGACCACTAAATCTTTAGCTTTATAAGCAACTTTTCAAAAAGACTCTGTTTATAGGGCCCGTTCACCAGATACTTTTCAAAATTACCTTTCTGATCTATATCTTTATGCAAATGTTTTCTTTCGGTTAAGAGGTCAATGCCTTTACTGTTAAAATCCTTTACCACTACATCCATATCGCTGACCAGCATATTTTCCAAACCTTTATAGTCAGGTACAAATACTCCGTTTATCATTTTGCCGCCATGTTTTAAAAAGGTTTGGTTTTCCAAATGCAATATAGGCAAGCTGTCCATAACGAAAGACCCATAGCCATTTTTCCAACCTACATAGTTAGACACCACATCTTGAAAAGCGTGCTTAGTTTTAAGCCCAAACCCTTGCGGAAAAAACTTCTGCATGAACTCGCGGGAATACAAAATAGCGTTCCACTCAATCCACACTATGGGGCGAAAAGTACCGCCAACCCTCTTCTTCATGAATACCGGCACTGCTTGTTCTTTACCCTCAAAGTGATAACTCGTAGTCACAGAACCTACGTTGTACTTTTGACTAAGCTTCTCAAACAATACAGACATTTCATTTAAATAGTCCCTACCCTCATCCAAAATTATGTCGTTACATAAAAACCAGTAACCGTCGAAGCTTTTATCATCTTTTACCAAATCCCACAAATATTGCACTCCCCCATTCATGCCAATATTCTTTTCCAATATATGAGTTGCATGCTTAGCGCGCTTAGAAACTTCAGAACCGTTATCCAGCAAAAAAAGTTTATGAGGAAATTTAATATTTCTTTCTATTTGCTCCGCCAACTTATCTGTCATTTCGGGCAAATTAAAGTTTAAAAGCAATATAGCAACGTTTGTAATTTTGGTCTGTTTATTTTCCATAAAAAATTAAATTCCTTGAATTAAAGTTTTCAAATCTTCTGCATAATCCGTGCAAATACCGTCTACCTCCCATGAAATAAAGTCTTCAAAACGCTGCATAGTTTGCTCATGAGTAAAGTTATGCAAATCGGGCGCAATACAATAAATTATTTTCCCTGCATCCTTTAAACGGATCACATCCTCACGCTTAACCCACAAAGAATCAAACTCATCTAGCCAAATTATTTTGGAGTTGCTTATCTTTATTGCCCTGTCTACCGTCTCATTGTGGTCACTCACTCTCACCGCACACATTAAGGAAGCCTCGAGTGCACTAATTTTTTCTATATACGCATTAGGCTGAGCACCCAAAAATTCAATATCAAAATCAAACAGAAAACAATTTTCAACTACTCCGTTTGCTTTTAAAAAACTTACCAACTTTTCTTCATACCCAAGCTCCTTTATATTTAAGGCAATTTTGGCGCCTGAACTTTTCCATAATTTCACATGTTCTTTTGCATCATTCTCTGCTGTTAACGAAGCTTGCGGGTCATGCGAAATATAAAAATCACCGGAGGGCAAAAGACGGATATCTGTTTCAAAAAAATTATAACCCAAAGCCAACGCTGCTTTTAGCTGGGTTAAAGTGTTTTCCTTTTCTTTACTTTTGCCAATTGTTAAATACCTATGAGACAATATTTGCATTAATTAAATTTCTCCTTGTAAAACTGAGTGCTTAAAAAATATTCCAGGTCTTCCGGCGTACCCCATGAATACATTTTATCACTGGGGATTTCATAAACCTTAATTTTCTTATCCTCCAATATAAGCTGGTTATAAACTGGGCATACATAAAACTCATTATTAGTCCGAATGTCTTTCTTTATCATGCTTTCTGCAGCATGCACAAAACTTTCCCCGGTTTTATAATAATACACCCCAACGGTAGCACTGTCGCTTATGGGATTTTTCTCGGCAGTTTCCAAAACCAAACCCGAAGAACTTACTTTTGCAAACGAATATTTCGGATGGGTTGAACGAAAAGTCATAATAAAACCATCGGCGTCTTCTTCGCGTGCTTTAGTTAAAAACTGGTCAATGGAGGTGTCTATATACTGGTCAGAATTGGCAATTACCAATTCATCCTGGTTATTTATATATTCCTTGGCAAGCAAAACGCTACAAGCAGCCCCATGGGTTGGCGCGTTTAAAATAATAATTTTAGAATTAGGGGCTAAAAGGGAAAGCGTTGAACCTAACCGGAATTTTTCATAATGCTCACGGTTGCAAATAAAAATAAACCTATGTTCAACCTTAGGTGTTAAATTTTTTACCACCCACTCTACCATTGGTTTACCCTTTATTTCTATAAGAGGCTTGGGGAAGGTATACCCTTTTTCCAAAAACTTCTTTCCCGAGCCAGCCATAGGAACAACAATATTAAGCATACAATAAAAATTTAATTTTTAAGGCTTATCTACTTTGCAATTTTGCAAAAAATTCTCCAAATCAGCCGGCGTGCCTAAACCCCACACTTCGGGCAAAACCGCTGCCTGTAAAACCATACCTTTGTCTAAAAGTTTTTGATACAAAGGAGCAATATAAAATTCCCCTTTCCCCGCTTCTCCAAAACGTTCGTTGTTAGCCATTACACTTTCAACTTCGTCCAAAAAATATTTAGCTTTAGAAAAATAATAAGCCCCAATGTTGGCATAAGCTCCTTTATTCATAAGTTCCGGATCCTTTTCGGCAACTTTTTCTATAACATTGCTCCCGGGCTTAGTCAAAGAATAGCTCCACTTGGCCACACCATCATTTACAGCTTCAAAAACCGGGATTATCCCCGCCGTTTCAGGACCTTTATTTAAAATTAAGTCCTCCAAAATTTTGCCATCAAAATAATGATCAGAATCAGAAAACAATACATCCTCATCCAAATTCATAAAACTTTTGGCCATATAAGCAGTTTCGGCAGCCCCACGAGTCACCTCTTCAAGTTCGACTATATTTATTTTATCCCTATATATTTCTTTTAGTTTTTGCTCAAGCAAAAATTCTTGGTTATGTTTTTTTAAAATAACAAAAACCAAATCCTGCATCGAAACTTTTAAAGACCCCTCAACCTTTTGTCCAGGATGCTCAACAAAAGGCAGCGACCCCGTCGCCCACCTAACCATAGGTAAGCCCTTCACATTTATAAGAGGTTTTGGTTTTTTATACTCCGGGTTTTGGTCAGAAAGTTTAGCAAACCTCGTACCCAAACCAGCCATTGGAATTATTACTTTCATATAATTTTAAAAAAAATAAATTTTTAAACTAAATATTTATCGCCTTTTGCAGACGGAGCTTTAACTACAACAGTCACACCTTCCTCCAAACATTCAAAATCTGCAGGCTCATCCGGTGCTAAATACACAATATCGTCAGCACCAATTTCCTTACCGGCCATAATATATTTACCACTTACCACGGCGGTTATCTCCCAAGCCACCTTATGAACATGCTTTGCTTCTTTATCCCCCTTCATATACCTCTTGATAGAAACTTCAAAATCTTTTGTAGGCACAATTGTGGGAACGAAGTCGCCCACAAACCAACCTTTGGTAAAACCAGACAGCTTATGTATATCCATAAAATTACACTTTAATAAATATGAGATAAATGGTTCTTAAACAAATACATATTTACGTCGTTAGCATTATCTACTACCAATACAGTAGCCCCCGAAGCTTTAGCGGCCATAACCCCATGCGGAGCATCTTCAACAATAATAGTTTCTTCAGGTTTAACGCCCAATTTTTCCATAGCCAACAAATAAATTTCCGGATCAGGCTTATTGTTTTTTACATCCTCGTTAGACAGAAGCAGATCGAAATAATGTTTAAGCATTGCATTCTCGAGCATAACTTCCACAGTTTCCCTTATTGAATTTGAACACACCGCCAATTTTATTCCACCAGTCTTAAGCTGCCTCAGCATAAGCTGCTTTTCAAAAGAAGGCCTGGTTAAACTATGAAGCCTTCGTTTCGTATGCTTCTGCTTTAAACTTTGTATTAGCTCATGAAGTTCCACCGGAAAACCTTTTTCCAAACTTAATCTCCTAAGCTTATGAACTGTTGGCAAACCGTTATAATAGCTATCGTGTTCTTCTCGGGAAATTGAAAAACCAAAAACAGCTAAAGCTTCGTTTAAAGCTTCATAATGCCACTCCCGAGCGTCAACCAATACGCCATCTAAATCAAACAAAACTGCTTTAATTTGGGACATATGTAAAGTATAACCTTATCCGCATTCTACTCCTATACCCAGCTAGGTTCAAGTGAGTCTAATACTTAAACTCTTCCATCTTTTCCAAAGTCGCCTTCTTTAGCTCTTCCTTTTTTACCAAATTTTTGAAAATACGAATATTATAATAAGCATCCTGCTCCAAGTCGCCCATTTTATCCTTATGATCATACAGATCCTTAACGGTGTCCTCTACCAAAAACTGGGGCTTGAAACCTAACACCTCTTCCGCTTTTGCCGTACTAATTTTATAATTTCTGGAATCTTGAAAAAATTTCGTTTCAAGTAAAATTTCCGGTTCACCACAACTTTCCAAAACTTTTTTTACCGCTTCGGCAATTTCTTTTACCTGATAGTTTTTACTTGCTACATTAAATATTCCGCTAATTTGCTCAGGTGCTTCTACAGCCGAGACAAAACCTTTCACAACATCTCTAAGATCATAAATCGGTCTCCAGATATCGGGATTATTTATAATAATTTTATTATCAAGTAAAGCGCTTTTAAACATCGCATTTACAACCAAGTCCATACGCATACGTGGACTATATCCAGAAACTGTCCCTTGCCTCAAAGAAATTACCGAAAAGTTCTCACCCTGCATTTGCATAACACCCGTTTCACCTTCAAGTTTAGAAATACCATACGGATATTCACAGTTAGCCGCCGCCAGCTCATCATAGGCTTGATTATGAGTAAACCCATAAACCGAACAAGATGATGCGCATATAAAACGTTTTACCCCGGCCCGCTTTGCTAAATAAGCCATATAACAAGGCAAAGCGGCGTTCAACATAAAATTTTTAGATGGACTATGTTCTGCCATCGGATCATTGGACAATCCTGCTAAAAAAATCACTTGATCAAACCCGCTAAAATCTGACTCCATACATTCAAACAAATCTTTTTTTACAAGATTAACATGACTATCCAAATAATTTCCAAACCAACAAGTATCTATAACCGTCACCTCGTGTCCCAATTCCAAAAGCTTCGGCACCAACATGGTACCAATATATCCCGCTCCTCCACCAACTAGTATTTTCTTTTTACTTGCTTGCATTTTTCTTCACCTTAAAAAGTTTGTTGTACCGGGAAGTATTCAAAGAAGTATCACTCGGAACAGTAAAATCCACATCTTTTATAGAAACCTTGCCAATTTCCTTTTTTGCATCTAAAGACTTGGCATAAGCATAAACGCTTCTGCGCTTGTGACCCAAATGAATAACACCCTTTATTCCTGCTTCTACAACCCTTTTTATTTTCCCCGCAACAACTTCCACACTCTCCCGACTGGTAAAATGGTCAACAAAGGCTTTGGGATAAGCAAAAACTTTAGGACCAAACGAAGTGCGAATTATTAAAAAGTCATTTAGCATCCGTACCGCACACTCACCTCCTAATTTTGACCAAGCGTATTTGTTTACCGGGAAAACTTCGTCGTCCTCTTTATAGTTACCCCGTCTACCAGAAAACACGTAATCAGTACAAATATAAACCATTTTTATTCCCAGCGTAAAACAAAGCTTAGCTAAATTTGCGGTGCCCACAACATTTGTTTCCAAAGCTTCCACAGGGTTTTTCTCTGCTATAGGCGGAGAAGTAAATGCTGCCGCATGTACTATAATTTCGGGCTTATGCTTCTTTAAATAACCCTGTATTTGTTTTAAATTCCTCACATCAAACTCAGACATGCTTGGGTACAAGGCTTTAGGCCAAAGCTTTTTTATTTCACTGCCCAGAAGGCCCCCACCCCCGGTAAACAAAAGTTTGTTTTGTTGTATCATAAAAAGTTTTCAGAACGAGGGTCCTTTTGCCAATCACCTATACTTAGACCCAACTTATCCTTGGCGCTAATTATAAAATTATTTTTTTCTCTCTGAAACTCATTGTAAATTTTTTCCTCACACAAAGACCAATCTATGTCTTCAGACAATGGGTGTATGCCCGCTTCATTACCAGGACTGTAGTCGCCAGTACACATATATTCAACCAACCCACCTTCGGGCAAATAAATACCGTGAGCAAACCCAGGCGGAACCCAAATCCATTCTCCATATTCATTTTCCAAGCTTCCAATTAACTCAGCGGCAACAATTTTACCAAAAGTTTTTGAATTCTTACGAATATCTAAAGCAAGATCAATAAGTCGACAATTCAGTGGCCTTACCAATTTACCCATATAAGGACTCCATTGGAAATGCAAACCCCTTAAAACTTTTGGCTTCGAATAACTTTCATTTGCCTGCAAAATTTCTGCACCAGAACCCAAAAACCCTGCCATATCGCTCTTACGGAAAGTTTCGGTAAAATAACCCCTCTCATCTTTAAAGCGGGCATATTTAAAAATTTTTACTTCCTCTATTTTAAGAGAGCGTGTTTCCAAAATTTTCATAATCAAAATTTAAAAGTCGAAATTTTACCCGAATCTTGAGCTGTATTTAATTCTGAAAAAGGATAATACACCGGGGTACCAAACTCCTGATTCAACTTACAATAAACTTGCATAAAATGCACACTGCCAGGCAAAGCAGATTTTTGCGGCTGCCATTTTTTGTTAAAAAAATCCTCATTTTCTTTAGCAAACCTGTTATTGGCAAGTTTAAAATTTCCCTTCCAGCCTGGATCAGGATTCCCCGCTATAATATTTTTCACTCCCAAACAATATATATTATGCAAATGACTGTGAGGCATTTCAGTTTGCTTGTAATACAACGCCATACGCATGGCATAGTCCCCATCTTCCATACCGTTTCCAGCAAGCCTTTCATCAAACCAACCTATTTTTTTTACAGTTGATTTAGAAATGAAGAAATGACTCCAACTTCGGTTTACTGTGGCACTGTCAAACAAACCAACCTGAGCGTTGAAAAACCATTTAAACGGCCAGTATATCTCCAAGTCATCGTTGAGTATTAAAACTTTTTCGGCTTTCGAAACTAAAATTAGTTGATTCCAGCATCTAGCTAGCGGCTGGTGGCTTAAATGTGTAACCACGGCATTAGCCTTTATGGTCTTCAAAAACTCCGTGGCTTTTTGCAGATATTCCTTTTGTAAACCTTCGTCGTAATAGCCGTTCAAAATATAATTTTTTTCTACTTTGGGAAAGACTTTCTCCAGCTGCTTTACCAAAGGCACAAAGTACGTGTCAAACCTTTTTATGTAAGTTACAACGCCTATTGAATATTTGTTTTGAAAAAAATTATTCATGGGCCAAATTAAATTTAACCAAAATTTTCTTTATAAAACTTCGAATCAACTCTTCGTCTTCCGTATTATAAAAACCAAACAGTTTATAGATCAAAAGGTAAATAAGTATGCTTAATGGCCCCAAAATAACTAACGAAATCAGGCCGTTAACCAGAGGTATAATACCATACATTCCAAACAAAAAGAACGCTAAGCCCGTGGATATAATTTTAGCAAAAAGCTTTAAATAGAACCTGAATATACCAGATAACTTTAAAAACTTTTTCTCAACCCAATAAAACATAAAAAGCAAGGGTAAGGTAGCAAGAAAATACGCCCAAGCAGCGCCCAAAATTCCATACTTAGGCACCAAAATAAATAGCAAAACAACATTTAAGGCAGCTAAGCAGGTTGACCATTTCGCCAGAAACTTTACCTGACCCAAACCCAATATAAAATGATAAAGCGTGCCATATAAAGCCAAAATAAAGTAAGTAAAAGCTAAAACTACCAAACTAGAATTAGACTTGTCGGCAAAATCTTTATTTAACCAAAACAATAAAATTTTGTCGGAAAACAAAAGTATGCTCAAAGTTATTGCCGAAGCAAACACCGCCAAATTGCGAATTATTCTTCTGTAAATGTCGCCCAACATTTCAGCCTTGCCTTCGGCTATAAGCGAACTACTCATAGGAAAAAATACGTTGCTCAAACTGCCAACCACAAGCGCGGTTTTACTGGAAACAGAACCCGCAATCCCGTAATACGAAAGTTGGGCAGGCCCTAAAAAAGCAGGAATAAACAAGCGGTCAAACTGCTGAAGAGCATTGTTTGTTATATTTGCCAAAGCAGCATATATTCCAAAACCGTAAACTTTTGAAAAAAACTTTTTTTCCAAAGAAAAACCCAGCTTAAAATCCGGCATTAAACGTTTTGCGAACCGCCTATATAACAACGAAACAATTATATAAATAATTAAGTTAGACAAAAATATTGCCTTAAGCTGAAAACCCTGCAACACCAAAACCAGCATGACTAAACTGGAGGCCGTCAGCTGAAACATATTAAGCTTGGTAATTATGTCATAACGCTGCAAGGCTTGCGGAATCAAAACAAACACGGAATTTACAGAGCTCACAAAAAAAATAAGTCCGCTTAAAATAAAGACCGGCATAATATTTCTTACGGCATAGCCATCTATATGAAATATGTTTAAAAAGAATATACCCAAAACTCCGTATACTAAAAGACCAACTACCCCTATAACCAGATAATTGGTATTCGCAAAATTAAACAATTTCTGATTCTCTTCACTTTCGCCTTTTGTATAATTTTCAGACACAAACTTAACCATTGCTGCCGTTAAACCCAAATCTAAAAGAGCTAAAAAGGCTGTTATGGTTCCTATTAACAAATATATACCGTAGTCTTCTGTACCCAGTCTTTTTACAACCACAGGGGTTATTAAAAGAGAAAAAATGATTGGCCAAGTAAAGCCAATCAAGCTGTAAGAAAGATTCTTTAAAAGTTTGTAACTAGTAGAATTAGTTTCCATATTTTTTCAAGATGGTAAAGCCCTGACAAACAGGTTCGTGTTGTATTACCCAGCCATTAACTACTTCAACAAAATTTTTATTTTCTTGGAATTTTTTTCCTACGTACTCTTCTATGGCTCTAATTACTCCCCGCTCGTTGTCCCAGCCTAAACCCCAACTTCCGTCACGTCTTTTATACAGCTCCCTTAAATTGGTGTCATGAAAAATAACCGTAGCATTAGAACTCAAATATGGAAACCAAGCATTTATTTCCGCCACTGTATGGTTATACTCATGGCTAGTGTCTATAAATAATAAATCTATTTGTGCCTCCCAGCCTTTTCCGGCCGCATACTCAGGGAATTCTTTTGCAAACTTTATGTCGTCACTTTGTACAAAATTCCACCTACTCCAATTTGAAACATCTCTGCAGTCATTCATATCCACGCTTAAAAGACTGGAGTTAGTAATTTGAGCCGCGCGCTCAAAAACAAAAGTACTTTCCCCGCCCCTGACTCCAAGCTCTACTATTAGTTTTGGTCTTGAAGCCAAAACTTGGGCAAACAAAGTCGGCAAATGGTCGCAAATATCAGTCCTTAATTCACCTCTTTTTTGAACCTCGGCAAGAGGTCCAAACTCCGAAATGTATTTTTTTTGCTTACCCCTCAAGAGGTCCAAGAAAAAATTTCGGACATTGACTGCTTGATTAATAACCCTTCTTTTGACCCCGCGTTTAAATCTTTTGTATGTCATATAAATATTATGTAGAAATTATAGCATATTTATGATAACATGCAGACATTATGCAAGAATTTATTTCGAAACAAAACTTAAAGGCATTTGCCAAATTCTGCCTGGTCGGTATATTAAGCACGCTAGTCAACTACTCAATTTTTTATGCACTTTTTAAAATTGCAGACTTCTATTATTTACTCGCAAGCTCTTTAGGATTTATATGCGGAATTTTTGTAAGCTATATCCTTAACCGGAAATTTACCTTTAAATCCGAAAGTCAAAAAAGGCTAATAGAATTTTTTAAATACCTGCTGGTCTGCCTTGTTTCGCTCTGCTTTAGCCTTCTAACTTTAAACCTTATGGTAGAAAAAGCCCACCTCTCTCCTCTCTTGGGCAATCTTTTCGCCATTGGAGTTTCTACGGTTTTAAATTTTACCGGTGCGAGACTTATAGTTTTTAAAGCAAAATTACTATGACAATAATTGTCCACCGCGTAAATACAATAGAAAAACTTAAAACTATTCCGTCTGATTTTGGTGTTGAAATAGACGTACGCCACGACAACAGAACGGGGAGGCTATATTTAAACCATGACCCTGGTGACGGAAAAGACTTAGAAGAATATTTAAAAAACTTTCACCATAGTTTTATTATCTTTAACATAAAAGAAGCCGGCATAGAACAGGCTTGCTTGAATTTAGCCACCACCTACAACCTACCCCCTACTAGCTTCTTCCTCCTTGACGTTGAATTCCCCTACCTCTATAAAGCCTCCAGGCAAAAAGGCATAAAAAATATTGCCGTCAGGTACAGTGAAGCAGAGCCAATAGAAATGACTCTTACTCAAAAAGGTTTTGTGGAATGGGTCTGGATAGATGTAAATACCAAACTCCCGCTTAATGCAAATATCGTGGAAGAACTTAAGGGCTTTAAAACCTGCCTGGTTTCGCCGGAATGTTGGGGCCGGCCGGAAGATATAAAAAAGTATACAGATGAAATGAAAAATTTAAATTTCACTCCCAATGCAGTCATGTGTGACTTTGAATATATAGAAGAATGGAAGTAAATAGGCTTTATGTAGAAACAAAATTTTTCGTACTAAATATAACAGATGCTACATATTAAGCAGCTTATCCAACCTCACTAAAGCTCGTCGGATATGTCTCTACATATTTAAATAAAGTGAAAAATAAAAAAGCCCCGACATTAATTCGCCGGGGCTTGTTGCTTTTTTTACAAGCGTTCCTCCGTTTTTACTGCTCTAGGATCCAGACTGATCCCGCGGACAAGAGCTCCCATCCGTTACCGATGAACAGCTCGTCTATCTCCACACAGACAGAATGTTCGCGTACTGTCCCGGCCAGATCCTCAACCATTCCGCGCAACCGATCCTGATTAACCTCCTTTGAGGTGAGCCGCCCGACGGTGGAGTGGATCCAGTCGGGTACTTTCACCTGAACACCTTCCGGTAGCTGTGGCAAACACTGCTGGACCGTCTCCCTCCACACACTCATGAACGCTGGAGGCTGATCGTTGGTCAGCAGAAACTCTCCAGTCGGAGTGAGCAGGAAATTCCGGAAAACCATTTCCTCCCCAGGCGGTTTCAGCTGCAGACCCATAATCTGGGCCTTTATGTTATCTTCCAGAGCCTCGCCAGCCCCTTCGACAATCAACACGGTGGTATGAGCCGGGTAGTGAAACCCCGCCTCATACACGTGCCCCAGGTCACCCATGGCCGAACTAATATAGTCCGGCAGGGTGTACGTTGCCGCCACAATCAGCTGGCGGCTGGAAACTTCCTGAACCCAGCCGCACACGTCTTCACGAACTTCAAGCTTTCCTTGCTCTAAGGCAGCAAGGCCAGCCTTGTATAGATTTTGGGACTTACCCAATCTTACCGCCCTCCCTTGGCGGACTCAACACTATACCATAAATCTTCGCCTTGTTCAAGAGCTTATTTGTTGATAGAATAATTCAGAAATACTTAAAATAAAAATTCGGATCATTAGGATGGATTCGCAATTTCGCGTTGAGCTATGCAAATTATTATCCCTATGGCAGGCTTAGGAGAAAGATTTTCCCGTGAAGGTTACCAGATTCCCAAACCTTTACTAGAAATTCACGGTAAACCAGCCATAGAACATATTGTTAACCTATTCCCAGGCGAACACGACTTCGTGTTCATTTGCAACGACAAACATTTAAAAGAAACCAATATAGAAAGCGTTTTAAAAAGCATTAAACCTAATGCAAAAATTGTTTCTATAAACCAACATAAGCTAGGTCCTGTTAGCTCCCTGCTTTCGGCACAGGAGCACATAAAAGACGAGCCGACCATAGTTACTTATTGCGATATTTATATCAAATGGAATTTTGAACATTTCCAAAACGAAATACAAAAGCACAACCACGACGCCTGCTTAGTCTGCTTTAAAGGTTTTCACCCTCCTCTTACCAGAAGCGGTTTTTATGCCGGAGTTAAAGAAAAAGAAAACTTAATTGCAGAAGAAGTTAAAGAAAAACATTCCTATTCCGAAAATAAAATGGATTCCTGGAGCAGCGCCGGGGTTTACTATTTTAAAAGCGGCTCAGTCTTAAAAAAATATCTTGCACAAATGCTGGAAAACGGTCATTCCACTAACAACGAGTATTATGTAAGCACTGTGCACAACCTCATGATAAAAGACGGGCTTAAAAACGGCATATATCCTGTTGAGTATTTTATATCCTGGGGTAATCCTCAAGATTTGCGTGAATATTTATACTGGGCCAAACATTTTAAAAAGCAATAATTAATTCCTTTCCCCATGAAAACTAACTTAGTACTCTTAGCTGGCCGAGGAAAACGTTTTTCCGACGCTGGATACAAATTACCCAAACCTTTAATAGAAGTTGACGGTGAACCCATGGTCATAGCCTCGGCACGCCACTTACCCCCGGCAGACAAATTAGTCTTCGTGGTTTCCGGCACTTACGTAGAAAACCACGACATTTTAAATTTACTTAAAAAATATTTCCCCGAAAGTGAAATAGTTATTCAAACTAGCCCGCTTCAAGGCCAAGCGCATAGCGCTCTCGAAGCCGAAAAAGTTATAAACCCAAAAAGCGAACTGACTATTTCCAGCTGCGACGCGGGGCTAATTTACGACGTAAAAAAATGGGAAGAAGCCATGAAGGACCAGTCTACAGACGCGCTTATTTGGTCTTTTAGAAACTATCCGCCTATGGAAACCAATCCTACCGCTTATGGCTGGATAAAACTAAACGAGCAAGGTTTAGTTGAAAAAGTGCAATACAAAGTCCCTCTTTCAGATAAACCCTTAAACGACCATGCAGTTTGTGCCTGGTTTTCTTACAAAACTGCCAAACTTTGTTTTGACAATGTAAAAGACATGATAGCTACTAACGCCAAAAGCGGCCCAGAATTCTCTTTAGACGAATGTACCAACGTACTTGTAAAAAATGGTCTTAAGGTTAAACCCTTTGAAATAGAAGTGTTTAAATCTTGGGGTACACCAAACGAACTTAGGACTTACGAATATTGGCAGCGATACTTTAAAGAAATGCAGAATTAAGAAGTTAGAATTGTGAAGTCGTAGTTTGTTCTTCCTAATTCCTACTTAATTTTTATGGTAAAACTTGCAAATATACTTGAGTTTATAAAAAAACAACCACTTTCAATACTTTTTTTTGTTGTTCTGACAACCAGTTTTTTCTGGCATTTAAGTTTTAGGAACCGACACTTCCAAGAATGCGACTCTGCCGGTACCTACAACATGATTTACGACTTCCCAAAAAGCGCCTTGTCATATGCCGCTCTCACCTACCCGGAAGGAAACCTGCTTAAACCCGAAACCGTAAACAAAATTTTAGAAAACCCTACTGTAAAAAACCAAATTGAAAAATATTTTTCCCGCTACCCCAAAGAACAAATTTCAGAACGGCTTTCCAAACTAAATATCTTTGCCGTTTTACGTTTTGGCTACATACAAATAGTCTCCTCGCTTAACCTACCGCACCAATTGCTAGGTTTTTTTGCCGTGCCATTGGGCTCTACTTACTCAGCCGGACCCGGCCTTATGTATACACTCATTACCGGTTCAAACACTTCTTACGAATCTTTCATGTCGGGCGTGTTGTTCTTAAATATTTTGGTTTTTCACCTATCCGTACTTTTACTTTACTTTACCGCCAAGAAACTAAAATTATCTCCTCTTGCCGCAATTCTGCCTTGTCTGCTCATGCTTTTTTCTATAAGCTTATATTCAACCGCTTTCCATACTGGCAGCACGCTATGGAACATAGCCAGTGGAATTTTGTTTTTATTTTTCGTTGCAAAATATTGGAATACAGAAAAACAGTTTAAATATATTTCAATAATTTCTGCCATACTGGTTTTCTTTAACTACCTTATAGCTTTTTATTGGCTAGCTTTTGTACTCATGTATGTCAGCAAAACCATAGCCGGTCAAACCTTAAAGCTTAAACCTGTTTTTAAAGCTCTATGGGGCGTAATAAAAAAACAAAAATTAGCAATCTTTGCATTTTTTATATGTGGCACTATCTTTTTTCAGCCAGGACAGTCAGCCCGTGGAGCCACCAGTCTTAATACCTTGCCCTCGGACTTATACTATATTGTGCTTAATTTTTTTAGTTTTTTTAACCACACCCAAAGCACAATAATTCTAGAGTTCATTTTAGGTGCCTTTATAATTATTTTTGTAACCAAATATGTCTTTTCCAAAACTTCTGCCGAAAGAGAAAACCAAACAGCAGTAAAAAATGTTTTAAAATGGCTGTTTATAATTTTCTGGCTTCTAGTTTTTACTAAAGTTTTAAGCCTGGTTCCCACTCGCCATATTCTTTTTTTAAGCCCTCTATGGTTTTTAGGGCTCATGTTAGCCTTAGAAAAATATACCGCCCGCTTAAGGCTTTTTTACGCGCTTTTGATTGTTGTTATAATAAGCGCTTTCGGTTTTTTGGGTGTCTTACAAAGACAACTCTTTGTCAAAGACCTGACTGCGCAAATTTCTCTACCTAAAGATATAGAAAATATTGGCGTATATGACTGTTCATTTAATTTAGTAAATAAAAATTGGCAAAACCCTGTTAAGATAGACTTTATAAACCCGAAAAATTTTGAAGTAGGCAAAACCTATTTATATTTAAGCCAGGTAGAAACCTTCGACACTGCCTTAGTCCAGTGGCAAAAAAACTACAACTTAGACTTAGAAATTCTAAACCAAACCAACCAATTTAATTCAACTTTCTTTGTTGCATTTAACCCCAATCCAAAAAAGTTTTTATATAGCCGCCCCAATAGCCTTTTTGAAACTAAATTTAAGGTCATAAGTATTGCTCCAAAATAATCTTTCTGCCCTTCTATTTGTTACCCTACAGTTCTTACAACTTACAACTTGCTACTAACTGCAAGCTACTAACTAATCCATTTTTCTATTTTTAATTTCCTTCAATGTTTTCAATAATAGTACCGTTTTATAACGAGTCAAAAAATATAAAGCTTGTTTTGGAAGAATTTAAAAAATTTCAAGGCAAATACGACTTTGAGCTTATTTGTGTAAACGACGGCTCCAAAGACGACACGGAAAC
Source organism: Candidatus Doudnabacteria bacterium (assembly GCA_016788665.1). GTDB lineage: Bacteria > Patescibacteriota > Doudnabacteria > UBA920 > UBA920 > JAEUSF01. The sequence continues at coordinate 38,568 of JAEUSF010000008.1, forward strand.
AGTTTTAAACGAACATAAAAACAGCGGTCACTACCCTTTTATGGAATTTATTTCCTACTACCCTAATGGCGGCTACGGCAACGCCATTATGACCGGAGTCCGCACCGCTAAAGGCGAAGTTATTGCCTGGACTCATAGCGACATGCAAACTCCGGTTTCCGATGTCTTTAAAGCTTATGACTATTATTGTTCTCTAGCTACCTCCTACCCGCTACAAGCTACACGCTTTCTCATAAAAGGATGGAGAGTAAATCGTACCCTTCAGCAAGTTATTTTAAGTTTTGGCATGGCTATAATAGCGAGTGTTATTCTAAGAAGAAAGCTTACCGAAATAAACGCCCAGCCTAAACTTTTCCCCCGCTCTATGGTAGACTTGCTAAAAAATGCGCCAAAAGATTTTTCTTTAGACTTATATTTACTTTGTATTGCGCAAAACAACAACTATAAAATAAAAACCATAGACGTAAGTTTTAAAAACCGTATTCACGGAGAGTCTTCTTGGGCAAGTGATTGGAGAACCAAGCATAAAACTATTTTAAGAAGTATAAAATATATTTGTAAACTAAGAAAAGAAGTATAAAAAAATAGGCGGCGCACTTAAGCGTCGCCTTTAAAGCACTAAAATTCCCTTATCCCGGGCAAGATCCACTCGAAAATCGAATGTCCTTGCAAACCGCGCGGCCTCGGACAACCTTTCCATCATTTTGCGGTCCTCAGAGTCTGTGCGGTACGGGTGATGAAAAAGCGTCAGGTGTTTTACCCCGGCAGCTTCCGCCACCTGTACGACCACCTCGGGGCCCGAGTGAGGCCGCGGAGACGTTCTGTTGTAATATTCCCGGTTCGTATATTCGCAGTCGGCGATCAGGAAATCGGCGCCCTGGCAGAGCTCCACCAGCTTTTCTTTGCTGGCGCCAAAGTCCACATCCGTGGCGTAAACCACGGTCGGGCCGCCCTTGAACGAAAGGCGTATGGAGTAAGACTCACCCGCCCCGTGCACAACCGGGACAAAGGTGGCGGTACAAACCCCGTCATACCACACACTGCCAGTGTGCATAACCACCGTAATGTCCGGTGAAAGCTCCTCCTTAACCTTCGCCCAAGTTATGGGCCCAGGCGAAATCGGCTCCCGCATAAGCGCATGCAAAACATCGTCCACGGTCTGCCCCGCTATGCGGGGTCCAACGAGCCTCATCCTGCCAAAACTCTTGTCCCACAGCCCATCGCCCAAGAGCCAGAGACCGCAGATGTGGTCCAAGTGGTAGTGGCTAAAGAACACCCCACCAACCGGGTTCTTCGGCTTCCCGGCCGAACAAAAGCGGGTAAACCCGCTGCCAGCGTCGAGCAAATAACTCGTGCCGTTAAAAAATACCTCTACACACGGTGTGTCGTAACACACCCGCCCAACCGGACGGTCAAAGTTTCCTCCGGCCATGCCGCCAACCGTTCCCCAAAACTTTACAAAAAAATCAGACATCGCTACCTCCTCTCAAATTCGAACACAACATTATACCACCAAAGCCCTTGATTTTCAAGGGCTTTTTTGATAGTATATTTGGTCACGCCTAAAGGAGGGTGACACAATGGATTTACAATCACTTATCGAGGTGGTTATTGAACAAGTGCGCATCGGCGCACTAACCATCGCCGAAATGGCCGGGTTACCCCTCGGCCTCACCTACAAGGCAGCCGAAAGTAACACCCCCGCCACTGCCATGGGCATGCGGGCCGCGGAAAGAATACGCGCCTACACCGAACAGCGGTGTGAGGAACTCGGACTTCCGTTCTTCGCCGTCAGCGAAGAAATCAAGAACTTCGGCGACCCGGCGGCGAAATTGGTTTTTTACATCGACCCGGACGACGGGTCGAGCCGGATGCCCATTTGGCAGCAGGGCGACCTTCTGCCCGTGACCGGCTCCTGCGCTGTGGTTGATGGACAAACCGTTGTCGCCGCGTACGGCGACCCGAGCCACAATGAAATCGTTTTGGCCATAAAAGGCCACGGTGCTTGGATATTGCCGCTGGACGGAAGCGGCACACACAATACTTTCGTCACCCGCAAGCCTGCGCAGCCGCACGCCAAAAGTTGCATGTATGTGGACGCGCTCCAAAACGACGAGACGCGGATTGCTTTCTCCATCGTCATGCGCGAACTCGGCCGCTACTGCATGAACATGCGCACCGAGGCTTCCTGCCTCACACACCTAGGGCGCCTCATGCGCGGCCAGTGCGACCTGGTACTGGTTCATGCCATGTCCGGCTTCTGGGACATCGGCATCGCGCTCGGCTGCCAGGAGGTCGGCTGCAAAGTGACCGACATCAATGGCAACGACATTTCCAGTCCCGCCGGCTCGCCGCGCCGCGACGGCAGCTACCCGCTGCTGCTCGCAACAGCTCCCGGGCTGCCGCACGAAGAGATTCTGAAAAAAGTCCAAGAGGCTTATGGGTTCGACTACCCCGGCTTTCGGGGTAAGGACGAATACAAGTAAGCGCATTTCAAAGCCCCGAGGTTTTAACTTCAGGGCTCTTTTATTTGGTATAATTACTCCATTATGAACTATTTGGCATTTGACCTAGGGGCAGAAAGCGGGAGAGCTATTTTAGGCGTGGTTAGTAAAGACAGTATAGCCTTAAAAGAAATGCATCGCTTCCCTACCAAAACTGTCATTAAAAACAAACGGCTTTGCTGGGACACAGAAAATATTTTTTCAGAAATAAAAAATGCCCTAAAAAAAATCGCCAAACAAAACATAAAACTTTCAGGTATAGGCGTTGACACCTGGGGTGTTGACTATGGCCTTGTAGATAAAAACGGAAAGCTTTTACACTTCCCTGTTTCCTACCGAGACGTAAGGACAGACGGAGCAATGGAAAAAGTATTTAAAATCTTGCCAAAAGAAAAAATTTACAAAATTACCGGCATACAATTTTTACCCTTCAATACTCTTTACCAGCTCTATGCAGAAAACAAAAGTCTTTTAAAAAAGGCTGACAAACTTTTGTTCATACCGGACTTAATAAACTTTTATTTGACTGGAAAAGTAATAACAGAAAAAACTATAGCTAGTACTTCTCAAGTTTTAAGCCACCAGGGCAAATTGTCAGAAGAAATTTTGAATGAGCTAAATTTACCTAAAAAAATAATGCCGGAGTTTTCAAATTCCATAGTAGGCAAACTGAAAAATCTGGACGAAGATATAAAATCTTTATCAGGCACACCAGTTTTTAGTATTGGCTCCCACGACACAGCTTCAGCTGTAGCCGCTGTACCAGTTATCAACAGAGACAATTGGGCATTTTTAAGTTCTGGTACCTGGTCTTTACTTGGAGCAGAAACCCCAAAAGCAATAATTAATAAAAATACTTTAGAAAAAAACTTTACCAACGAAAAAGGCGTATTTAATACTAACCGCTTTTTAAAAAATATTGCCGGCCTTTGGTTACTGCAAAAGTGCAAAAAAGAATGGGAACAGCAAGGAAAAAAGTTTACTTACACAGAACTTACTCAAATGGCAAAAAGGGCGCCCAGCTTTAAAAGCCTAATACCCGTAAACCATAAAAGCTTTCTACATCCAAAAAGCATGACAAAAGCCATAGTGGAATTCTGTAAAAGAACTAAGCAGCCTGCTCCTTCGTCGCCTAGGGAATTTACATGCTGTATTTTGGAATCTTTAAGTTTAGAATATAAAAAAACTTTACTTGAGTTAGAAAGTCTTGTTGGCAAAAGAATTCAAACCCTACATATTTTGGGCGGGGGCAGTCAAAACGAACTTTTAAACCAATTTGCCGCAAGTGCAACTGGCAAAGTGGTAAAAGCTGGACCGGTTGAAGCAACCGCACTTGGGAATATAATGGTTCAGGCAATTTTAAATGAACAAGTAAGAGATTTAAAATCTGCCCGCAAAATAATTGCAAAAAGTATAGAATTAAAAACCTATAAACCACAAAACACTAAATTGTGGAGTAAGGCTTATATAAGGTATACTAAGCTAAATTATGAACTATAAAGAATCTTACAAAATCTTTTCCGAAGACTTGCACGCAAGGGGTCTTAATTTAGAGTTGGTAAAAAATAGGCTCAAAAAACAAAAAATAGAAACTCCTTCGTGGGGTTACGCAAACAGCGGGACTCGATTTGCCACCTTCCCCTACCCGGGAGCCGCGCGTACTTTAGAAGAAAAAATCGAAGACGCGGCCATGGTCCATAAACTTACCGGCATCGCCCCCTCCGTAGCTTTACACATACCTTGGGACAAAACTAGCGACTGGGAAAAAACAAAAACTTATGCGGAAAACTTAGGAGTTAGTATTGGTGCTATAAATCCTAATTTATTTCAGAATGAAACTTACAAATTCGGTTCGCTTGCAAATTCCAATGAAGGAATCAGAAAACAGGCTATTGAGCATGTAAAAGAATGTATAGAAATAATGAAAAAGACGGGTTCTAAAGACCTGTCTTTATGGCTAGCTGACGGCAGCAACTACGCAGGACAGGTTAACATGCAACAAAGAAAATTATTGCTTGAAGAATCACTAAACGAAATTTACAACTTTTTACCCGAAGATAAAAGACTCTTAATTGAGTACAAATTTTTTGAACCAGCCTTTTACCATACCGACCTACCCGATTGGGGCACTGCTTATGCATTTAGTAAAAAATTAGGAGAAAAGGCAAAGGTTTTAGTCGACACAGGACACCATGCTCCTGGCACGAACATTGAACAAATTGTTGCATTTTTACTTACCGAAAATTCTTTGGGTGGTTTTCACTTTAACGCCCGAAAATACGCAGACGACGACCTTATAGTCGGCTCCGTAAACCCTTTTGAACTGTTTTTAATATTTATTGAACTAGTTATAGCTGAAAATTCAACTGGCATATCTAAGACCTGCGCAGATAACATAAGTTACATGATAGACCAGTCCCACAACATAGAACCCAAAATAGAAGCTATGGTTCAGTCTATTATTAACTGCCAGACCGCGTTTGCCAAAGCCCTACTAGTTGACTACAAGAGCTTACAAGAAAAACAAAACACAGGCGATGTTTTAGGAGCCCACAGAGAACTAACCCTTGCCTTTGAAACCGACGTAAAACCTTTGCTCTATACTTTACGGGAAGAAATGAATTTAAACCCTGACCCAATAAAGGCCTTACACGAAAACGACTACCAAAACAAAATCACTGCCGAAAGAGGCAGCGACACAAACCAATCAAGCGGATATCCTACAGCATAGCCTTAAGCTCGTTCATCATTCTTCTTTGCTTTTCAGCTGTTACATAATCTCCGCTTTGCTCCTTAATTTCTGGAATCACCGTTAATTTCTTGTGTCCAGAATGAAAACTTTTTAGAACTTGAAATATATTTTTTAAATTAATTACAGAATTATCCTCAAACCCCGCCCCGTCGCTTTGCCTGTTGCCTGAATTATAATTACCGCACAAATGCACCTCCAAAACATTGGCGGTGCTTTTTTGTAGTTGCCATAAAACAGCCGCGTCCGTGCCTTCTGTTTTAGACCTCTTGGCAAATTCTCTTTCCTCGCTTACCTCTCCTCCCATAAAAACAGGAACCTCTACTTCTCCCAAATTAAACAATCCATAGCTACTATTCACACCACTTTCTTTAACTCCTGCATATGTTGCAGCGGAAATTGCCAAATGAGCTGTATCTACAACTCTGGGTAAATCTACAAAATCTTCACTCACTTTACCGCACGGGTACACCACTACTCCACCGCTATTTAAATCGGCCGGATACGTATTTTCTAAAAGTATAAACTCGTTTTTACCATCTAGCTTTTTTAGAAATTCTCTAACTTTGCCCAACACTTGGAACTTTTCAGGCAGGTTGTGCATAATTTCTGCGCTACCCCCACTTTGCTTCATAACTATAGCGCCCCCAACCAAATGCATAACAAGCCGCTCAAAATTATTAAAGCGGTGACAAATTTCCGCCACGCGAAAAATATAGTCCTGGCTTCTTGCTTGAGTTAAGTCTGTGGGAGTTACAGAGTCAAGTTCGTAACCCACTTCCACATTGAATGTCGAAAACATGCCTGAAGTATACGAAAGAATGTTTGGCAAATTTTCCAAATCTTTTTCTCCACCTAAAAGCACCTCTACTTTTCCTACACCCCAAGTGGAGCGGTTATGAATTTGCTCCTTAACGGGTATAGCTTTAGCACATAATTCAATTTCTGCCGTACTAGTTTTAACTAGCGGCTCCGAGACTGCAGCATTTTGTTTCATTGGATTATTTTAACACAAAATTTAAACTAAATGCTTATACTCTCCCTTATACAACACTTCATCTACCCTGTACCCCTTATCTTGTAAAAATTCCCTAGAAAAATTACTCTCGCGGCCACTTCTAAAACTAACCACAGAATTTTCCCACTTTTGTCGTTCGCTTCCGCCGGCAGAGAGCCCCCCACCGTCTACTCGGAAAATACCCCCTAAGTTTTTAGCCTTTTTTACTTTCTCGATTGCTTTTACAGCCCTCACGCACCAATCAAAGTCACCGGCAATTTTGAACTGCTCGTCAAAAGG
>JAEUSF010000009.1 GCA_016788665.1 Candidatus Doudnabacteria bacterium
CTAATATATGAGCAGTGAAACAACGAAAAATACTTATAAAGCCATAACTGGTAAGGCTTGGGTAAATCATCTCCTGTCCAACGCTTTGTCCGATTTAAAGTTAACTTTTCATTTAGAAAAGCTGGATATTTCTATTCCTGAAAATGAATTTGGTGATTTTTCCACCAATACCGCTTTGGTGCTGGCAAAAAAGTTGAAAGTTAGCCCAAAAGAGTTGGCGCAAAAAATTATTGAGCAAATAAAATTGGGCGGTGCTGAAACACGTTTGGAGTCCATTGAAGAAAAGACTGGCTTTATAAATTTTAGGCTGTCAAAAGAATTTTTATTGGCAGAGGTTGATAAAATTTTAGAATTGGGGGACTTATACGGTGCTTCTATTCAGGGCAATGGAGAAAAAATTCTTATTGAGTATTTTCAGCCTAATGTGGCCAAGCCTCTTCATTTGGGGCATTTGCGTACCGCAATAATCGGGGACTCTTTGTTTAGGATTTTATCCTCTCAAGGGTTTAAGCTAGAGTCAGACACACACCTTGGTGATTGGGGTACTCAGTTTGGCTTGTTGCTGTTGGCTTATAAAAAATATGGAGACATGAGTCTTATTGAAAAAGACCCAATAAATGAGTTAAATAAATTGTATGTAAAAATAAATGCGGAAATAGAAAAGGATCCCTTACTTAGAGAAGAGGGTAAACAGGAATTTGTAAAGCTAGAAAAGGGAGATGCGGAGAACAGAAAGCTTTGGAAGCAGTTTCGAGATTGGAGTTGGAAAGAATACGAAGTGATATATAAAGACTTAGAAATTCGCAAAGCCGATAATGACTGGCCGGAAAGTTTTTTTGAAGACAAAATGCCTGCTGTTCTAAATGAACTTAAACAGAAGGGCATGCTTAAGGAGTCTCAGGGGGCGCAAATTGTAGACTTGGAAGAACAAGGTTTGGGCGTTGCAGTTTTGGTTAAGTCTGATGGCGGGACCACTTATTTGCTAAGGGATTTAGCAACTTATATTTTTCGTAAAAGCCAAGGTTTTAAAAAACAAATATATGTTGTAGACGTCAGACAGTCTCATACTTTAAAGCAAACCTTTGCCATTTTACAGCAGTTAGGTCATATTGTTTTTCCGACTGAAGCAGTTCACGTAGCGTATGGGTTTTTAACTTTACCAGAAGGCGCTATGAGTACAAGAAAGGGTACTGTAGTGGGAGCAGCAGATTTTATAAAGGGCGTGCAGGAATCGGCGTTAAAAATTATTGAGGAAAAAAATCCGTCGCTTGAAAAGAAGCAAGAAGTTGCAAACAAAGTTGCCTCGAGTGCTTTAAAGTATTTTGACCTTTCTCACAATTTAAGAAGCGATATAGTTTTTGACCCAAAAACAGCTATAAGTTTTGAAGGAAAGACCGGTCCTTATTTGCAGTATACGCATGCAAGGATACAAGGAATAATAAGGAAAAATCAAAATGTAGACCTGCCCGAATTGTCGGTCAAGGCGGGTATCAAAAATCAAAATGGGCACAATGTAGTTGCCTCATTTATGAGGCCTGATAAATCAGGCGACTACAATATAAACTTACATGAGCTTTTGCTTATGCGTAAGCTGCAGTATTTTCCAGAAATTGTAAAAAGTGCGGCAGAGAATATGTTGCCAAGTACCATTGCTAACTATTTATTTGAACTAGCGCAAAGTTTTAATTCTTTTTACCAGGAAGTGCCGGTAGTGCAGGAAGAAAATATTGAGCTTAAGAAATTTAGACTTGGGCTAATAACTGCGACTGCTCAGGTTCTACGAAATGGGCTTTATCTTTTAGGGATAGAGGCGCCAGAACAAATGTGAATTAAGCCCAAAGGGGGTCCTTTGGAAAATAAAGAAATGAAGAAATATGAATAAAGAAAAAACTCAACAATCCGGTGGTACAAATTTTAGCGAGCTGGAAAAAGACATTTTAAAGTTTTGGGACGAAAACCAGACTTTTCAAAAATCCTTGGAACAAACTAAAGACGGAACACCTTTCGTATTTTACGACGGGCCGCCTTTTGCTACCGGACTCCCTCATTATGGGAGTATTTTGCCTAGCGTGATTAAAGACGCTATTCCGCGTTACCAGACTATGAAGGGAAACTATGTGCGCAGGCGCTGGGGTTGGGATTGTCATGGTTTGCCTATTGAAAACATTGTAGAAAAGTCCATGGGCATTTCGGGTAAAAAGCAAATAGAAGAAATTGGAGTAGATAAATTTAACCAAGCCTGCAGGGAGAATGTTTTGCGTTATGCGGATGAATGGGGAAAAACTATAAAGCGCATTGCCAGATGGGTAAACTTTGATCCGCCTATGCATCAAACTTCAGCGTTAGCTGAAGAAAATAGCAGAGGATCGTCCGACGTAGTCACTCATGTGACGGAGGCGGATGGAAATGCTGCGGCGGACTTCGCCACTATAAATAATTCAAAGAGGCTTGGCTCGTACAAGACAATGGACACTTCTTACCAAGAAAGTGTCTGGTGGGCTTTAAAACAGCTGTGGAAGAAAGACCTTATTTACGAAGATCGCAAGGTGCTTTTGTATTGCTCGCGCTGCGAAACTCCTATTTCAAATTTTGAAGTAGCAATGGATAATTCCTATAAAGATGTTACCGAAGAGTCAGTGTTTGTAAAATTTAAACTTTTGCCTCGTCAGCGTATAATAAATGAGCTAACGAACGACAAGACTTATTTGTTGGCATGGACGACCACGCCTTGGACTTTGCCTGGTAATACCGCTCTTAATATTGGGGCAGAAATTTCGTATGTGACTATTGAAGTAGAAAGCGGTGAGCAGTATATATTGGCAAAGGAGCGGTTGTCTATAATTTCTGAAAAATATGAAATTATAAATGAAATCTTGCCGAGGCATTTGGAAGGTTTGGAGTATGAACCTTTGTATGCTGGGGTTATTCCAAATGGAAGAAATGCAGAAGCTGGCGCCGCCGGAAACTCTAGTATCACAAATGAGACGGGAAATAGTACTGAAAAAAGGGGAAGTTATGCTGGTAATGCCAATAGGGCTCATAGAATATATATTGCAGATTTTGTTACCACAACGGACGGTACCGGTATTGTTCACAACGCTGCTATGTATGGAGAGGAAGACTACCAGCTGGCAAAGCAAAAGGACTTGCCTCGAATGGACATGCTTGACCACAAAGGACACTATTTGCCAGTCGCCCCTGAGCATTTGCGGGGTGTGTTCTTTAAAAACGCAGACAAGGTTGTAATAAAAGATTTAACCGAGAAAAATTTGTTATATAAGAGTGAGGCATATACTCATTCGTACCCGCATTGTTATAGGTGTGCTACGCCCTTGTTTTATAATGCCTTGCCCGCATGGTTTATAAATATTCAGTCAATCAAGCAGGACTTGATAGCTAATAATGAAAATATAAACTGGTACCCTTCGCATTTAAAGCACGGACGGTTTGCTTTAGGGGTACAAAATGCCCCGGATTGGAATATTTCCAGGAATCGTTACTGGGCAACCGCTTTGCCTTTTTGGAAATGTGAGCAGGGACATAAATATTGTGTTGAATCTTTTCGGGATCTTGCAATAAACTCTGTAAATTTGGAAGATGTTTACCCAAACTATAAATTACAAATTACCCAACTTCGTCACTCAGGTGACTACGTCGGGCAAGCAAATTCACAATCAAATCCAAATTATCAAATTCCGAAAGAAGAATTGGAGCAAATTGACCTGCACAAGCCTTATATTGACCGCGTAGTTTTAAAGTGTCAGGAGTGCGGCGGTGAAATGCACCGAGTGCCTGAGGTTGTTGACTGCTGGGTGGAAAGCGGCAGTATGCCATTTGCCGAGCTTCATTATCCGTTTGAGAATAACGCTGAAAGCCGTGCAAATAAAGAAAGTCTGAAAAGCACCGAGGAGTTTCAGGGCAGGTTTCCGGCCGATTTTGTTGTGGAATACATACCCCAGACCAGAGCTTGGTTTTATGTAATGCATGTTATTTCAACAGCAATTTTTGGGCAGGCCCCGTTTAAAAATGTTTTAACTACCGGCACGATTTTGGCAGAAGACGGTACTAAAATGAGTAAGTCAAAAAATAACTACCCTGATCCTGGTTTGATAATAGAAAAATATGGCGCCGACGCCCTAAGGTTTTATTTGCTTACGAGTCCGGTGGTAAACGGCGAGGATATAAATTTTAGCGAGAAAGGCGTACAGGAAGTTAACAGGAAGTTAAGCTTGGTATTTTACAATGTCTGGACCTTCTACCGGTTGTATGAAAGCAAAAATTTAAGCTTATCGGCTGACCAGCTTATAAGCTTACAAGCCGGCCATATTATGGATAAATGGGTTTTGGCTAAGTTAAGTGAAACCCAAATGAACGTAACCCGGTACATGGACGCTTTTGATACGGTAAGAGCTGGAAAAAGCATTCTTGAGTTTGTAAACGAAACTTCGACTTGGTTTGTACGCAGAAGCCGGGAAAGAATAAAACAGGGCAACGAAGATTCAAAAGCTGCCTTAAATGTTTTGGGTTATGTAATTTCTGAAACCTGTAAAATGTTGGCTCCGTTTATGCCTTTTTTAAGCGAATACATTTATAAAAATGTAACGGGAAAAGAATCTGTTCATTTGGATACCTGGAGCGAGCCATCTAACGTTGATCAGTCAATTTTAGAAAATATGAGCGTTGTCCGCGAGCTGGTGGAGACTGGTATGGCTTTAAGAAAGGAGCTTGCGCTTAAGGTTAGACAGCCATTGTCGGAAATAGAATATCACTTAAAAAATGGAAAAATATTGCCTACTGAGTTAGAAAATGTTTTATCGGAAGAGATGAACGTAAAAACAGTTAGCGGCCGCACTGATTTTAGTCCCAAAAATGGCTGGGCTTACAAAGAGACCCCTGGTTTCAAATTTACTTTAAATTTAGAAATTACCCCAGAGCTTAAAAAGGAAGGTTTAGCTAGGGAGCTTGAAAGACAGGTTCAGGATTTAAGAAAAAAGAGCGGTCTGAAGGTTGGAGATTTGGTAGATTTGTATTACAACACTCAAAGCCTTGAAGCAGAAGAAGCTCTTTTAAGCTTACTCGACAGGAAGAAGACATTTGTCAGCCAGGTTTCAAAAAGTTTTGAAGTAGAGGTGGATTACGAGTCCCAGGGCGAGGTGGATGGCCAAGCTGTTTGGCTCGGGATGACTAGAATATAAACAGTGTTAAATAGTTAAAGGGTAATCTTTGTTTAAAGGATTACCCTTTCAAATTAAACATGTCACGAGAGCAGACTTATAAGGCTATAATTTTAAAAAAAAGCCCATTTTTGGAAGCTGATGAAATTATTACAGCTTTGACTTTTGAAATGGGTAAGGTTAGGTTTTTGGCTAAATCTGTTAAGATGGCCAAGTCAAAATTGCAAAATAGCTTACAGAGTTTGTTTTTATGCGAAGTTAGAGTTGCTAATTCTCGCTCGTCTAAATTGCAAAAAATAATTGGGGCAGAACCACAAATAACTTTCTCTGAAATGAGGGAAAACTTATATGCTGTGAAGTCGGCCTTTTCGGCAGCTGAGTTGGTTTTAAAATTTTTGCCAGACGAGCAGCCTCATCCGGGAGTTTTTAATTTGTTAAAAATTTTTTTGAATTATTTAAGTCAGCCTGGATCTTTAGAAGATGAGTGCGAAATGGGATTGCTCGCCTTTAAAATAAAGTTCTTAGATGGAATTGGGCTTGGTATACGTTATCCGGAGAAAGCAGATGAAAATAACTTGTATTTTGAAAATCATAGCGGTGGTTTTGTTACATCGAGTCATGTAGGAGTTAAGGTCGGGCACGGGTCTCTTAGGTATTTTTTGGACTTAAAGTCCGCTAGTTTTAAAGATTTGCCTAAAGCTTTGCCTGAAATTAAGGAACTGACAGGTGTGATTAACCAATTTTTAGAGTACCAGTTAGAGAGAGAGCTTAAAGCTGAAAAATCTTTGAGTGATGTGGTATAATATGAGTATTAATTCTTCATGTTTAACTTTCTGTCTTTTACGGTTTTAGAATAAAGAAATAGTAATTCATAAATAGGAAACACATGGACGAGAGTCAAAATGACTTTGTAAAAAAGTCTGTTGAGCAACCAATAATGGGCACAGAGGTGCGGCAAAAAATTCAGCAGTCTGAAGTTTCGGTTCCTGCGTATGAAAATGGGTTTTACCAAAATAACAAGTATTATATTTGGGCTATTTCCGCTGGGGTTTTAATTATTGGCGTTTTAGGGTTTTTTGCTTTTAGGAAGCAGCCGGTAGCAGAAGTCAAAGAGGCGAAGGTTGAATTGTCGGTTTCGGCTCCTGAGAATATACCCTCCGGTGGTGATGCGGTTTATACTATAAGGCTCCAAAATAACGATTCGCAAAAAGTTACGCAGATTAGGGTCGAGGTAGTCTATCCGCAGGGTGTTAGTTTCTTAAGTAGTGTGCCTAAACCACAAGGCATAACTGGCAATATATTTGAAGTCCCGGACCTTATACCTGGTCAGAACACTGCTTTGGTTATTCGCGCTAAGGTTGCCGGGAATGTTGGCGAGCAGAAACAGCTTATTGCACGCCTGTTTTATCATTATAGTAATTATAGTTCAGAGTTCTTAAAAGAAAGGGCCTTTAACTTTGAATTAGCAGCTTCAGAAGTCGCCCTTAATATTTTGGGTCCGGAAAGTGTAAGCAGCTCACAGTTGGTAGCATATTCTATAAAGTATAAAAATAATTCTGAAAAACTTATTCAGAACGTGAGGGTAAAAGTAAATTTGCCCGACAACTTTTCTTTGGCACAGGCGGATCCTGCTGTGTCTTTGGGTCAGAATGTATGGGAAGTTGGGAATTTAAACCCTGGGGCGGAGGGGCAAATACTTTTGCAGGGAAATTTTAAATCTGGGAATGCTGGAGAAAGCCGGACTTGGAATGCTGAAATTATGTCTTTGAGCCAAACCGGTGAATACAATACTCTTTCTACGTCTCAAATTAGTACCTCAATCTCTTCCTTGCCTTTAATGGTTACCCAGGAACTCTCTACTAACTTAGAGCAGTCCGGCGGTGTAGTAAAGCCGGGAGAAACTTTGCGTTATGACTTAAGCTATCAAAATAATTCCAATGTGGCGGCAACAGGAGTAAATGTGGTCATAACCCTTAATTCTAAAGCGATAGATCTTTCTTCCATAAAGGCAGAGGGGGGAGAAGTGAATAATAATACAATTATTTGGTCTGCTTCCGGGGTGCCTAATTTAGAAATTTTAAATCCGAGCGAGTCCGGAAATTTAAGTTTTTCTTTTAGCTTAAAAAATCCGGCAGTAAAAGATTCTTCCACGAATTTAACCGTTGTTTCCGACGTTAAAATAAAGTCCAATGAGTATCAGACTTTTTTGCCAGGAAATCAAATTAGTTTAAAGGTTTCGAGCCCTTCGGTTTTGAGTAGTTCTTTGGCTTTTGTTAGCGGCCAACTGCCGCCAAAAGTAGGCCAGTCGAGCACATACAAAATTAAACTAAGTTTGTCCAATTCGACAAATGAGTACGGAGAAGCAGTTTTGTATGGATTTTTACCGCTGGGTTCAGTGGTGTTTGAACCAACAAGTGTGAGCGGTTCAGAGTCAGCCAAGGTGCAGTATGATCCGGCAACAGGCAAACTAACTTGGAATATAGGGGTATTGGCGGCCAATGCAGGCAGGTTTTCTCAGGCCAAAACTCTTGAATTTAATGTTCGCCTCAGCCCCTCGCAAAGTATGGGTGGACAAAGCGCTCAATTGCTAAAAAGTATATCTTTCCAGGCCAAAGATAATTTTACTGAGGAAAAGATTCAGCTGACAGGGGAAAACATAACGACTCAAAGTTTGTCTGGGAATTTTGGTTCGGGAACTGTGGAGGAGTAGGGGCATATAACATATAATAGGGAACATCCTTTATCCTTTATCCTTTATTCTTTATCCGGAAAGAGGAAAGAAATTTTTTTAAAATAAAAACACCCCTTGGATACGAGTCCAAAGGGTGTTTTGTTTTGCTTATGGGATTATGAAGCCTCTGATGGTCTTGCTGCTGTGAGAAATAAACCTGGTATTTACTTTGCCAAATTTTTCATAATTCATTTCACTGACTGTAAAACCTTTTTCGTTTACCGAATGAACGAGAGCTACGTGGCCGTATCGGGAATTATCGGTAGTTACTACAATACTGCCTGGAATTGCTTCGTTAGTAATTGTATAGCCCATGGCTCTGGCGTTGGAAAGCCAGTTTTTTGCATTACCGCCCCAGGGTACATGAACTTTGCTTGCCACATACCATGTGCAGTAGCCTTTGGGGAAGATGTGGCCTGTGCCGTTGCCTAAATTAGGTATAGAAGAGCCTTGTGGCTTAACTTTGCCGTCAGTGGATGGTTTTGGAGCGGGCTTTTGAACTGGTGCTGCTATTGTTCCGCCCGGTACTATAAATATATCTCCGGGGTTTATATCTTCGGCATTTTCAAGTCCGTTATAAGCAATTATTTTTTCTACGGTAACTTTGTATTTTTTTGCAATATCTGGAAGAGTGTCGTTGTTGGAGGCTTTATGGATTACACCATTTGTTGGAGGAATAATTAAAAACCAACCAGGCTTAATGGTCGTGCTGGTTAGTTTGTTTGCCCACATAAGGGTGTCAATATTGAGGCCATTTTGGGAAGCAATGGATTTTAACGAATCACCAGACTGTGTCTGGTAGACTTTTATTTGTTTGGCCAAAAGTTCGGCTACGCTGTCGGGATTTGGCTGGACAATAGTATCATTGTTAAAAACTAAGTTTGCAGTTGCATCTTCGCTATAAGTGTTTTCGGGAGAAACGCTAAAATATTCTTCGGCCTGAGCATGGGGTACTATAGAATTTTGTGACAATACTACTGTATTTATGACCGACATCTTTGCGTATAACTTAGGGTTAATGTCGGGATTTTTAACAACTAGCCTGCCGGCATGGCTAAGGTCTGAATAGGTGTCTTTTTGGTGAAAAAAATAAACATTCCACAAGGCAACCATGCCTGCCATGACAAGCAGGACCAGTTCAGATGAGAATTTTAAAGCTAAATCAAGACGACTAAAGTCTTTTAGTCTTACATTAGGAAACGCATTCAAATGAAACTTTTTCAGGTCGGGTAAGCTCCGGCGCCACAAAAACAAAACAAGCCCCCTTAGATACTTAATGCTGAAAATAATCTTGTTGTAGCCTGAGGCAATTTTTAATTGCCACTTTTGTATAGTTTGCAATGTATTTGTATCTGTTTGCTTGAATATAGAAGAAAGAGCCCCAAGCAAAATGAAGGTTAGTCGTAAAAACTCTTATTTAGTTAATTTTATGCTGTGGGGGATCAAATGGCAAGAAAAATACCCACATTTTTACCCCTTTTTGTTTTAAATAAGCCAAATTAAATTTTTAATGTTTTTTTAAAGGCATAAAATGCTACCAGAAAAAAAATATGGACATGTTATAATAACAAAGTGATAGATCTCTCTTCTTTAAATGAAAAGCAAAAACAAGCAGCAACCGCGCCATTGGGCGCGGTTTTAGTGCTGGCTGGTCCGGGTAGCGGTAAAACTAAGACGTTAACGCACCGGATAGCTTATATTATAGACAAGCGGA
The DNA here is from genome assembly GCA_016788665.1 of Candidatus Doudnabacteria bacterium. Lineage (GTDB taxonomy): Bacteria > Patescibacteriota > Doudnabacteria > UBA920 > UBA920 > JAEUSF01. The sequence goes on from JAEUSF010000009.1 coordinate 9,620, forward strand.
TGGTGCATCCTTCCAACATTCTTTCCCTAACCTTTACCAACAAAGCTGCCAAGGAAATGCGGGAAAGGGTAAACAAGCTGCTAATAAGGCTTCCTGGAGCTTCGGAACATTTGGTAATGGGTACTTTTCATTCGGTTTGTGTTAGGCTTTTAAGAAAAGAAATTACAGCCTTAGGTTATGCTAATGATTTTGTAATTTTTGATAGCGATGACCAAAGCAAAGTCATAAAAGATATTTTGGAAGAGCTTCGTATAGATACTAAAAGGCTTCCCGCGTCTTTGTTTTCTGCCCTTATTAGCCGCGCAAAAAATTTATTACAGTTGCCCTCGGAACTTAATATTGGTATTGATTCGCCGCTGGCTGAACAGTTGCAAGAAGTATATGCTAGGTATCAGGATAGCTTGTATAAACAAAACGGCGTTGATTTTGACGACTTACTTATGTTGACGGTCAAGCTTTTTGAGAATTACCCAAAAGTTCTGGAAAAATATCAAAAACTTTTTAAATACGTGCTGGTTGATGAATATCAGGATACTAACCCGGCACAGTATGCTTTTTTAAAGCTGCTGACGGAACATCATAATGTTTTTGTGGTGGGTGACGATGCTCAGAGTATTTATGGTTTTAGGGGTAGCGATATTCGGAATATTCTAAGTTTTGAACAGGATTTTCCAGAAAGCCTTATAATAAAGCTAGAACAAAATTACCGATCAAGTAAAAATATTTTGCAAGCGGCTCAGAAAGTTATAGAAATGAACCCTGAGCAGAGGAAGAAAACTTTGTGGACTCAAAATTCCGAAGGTGAGAAAATTGTTTTGCATGAGGCAGAGAATGAAAGGGCGGAAGCTGAATTTGTGGCTAGAAAAATTATTGAGCTTTCCTCAGGCAAGGTGTTAAAGGAGGCGGAGCCCATAGAAGAGCCGGAGGATGGTAATTATTCGATTTTGGACCGTTTTTTAAAAGCGCGGAAAATGTATGGCACGGCCAGCCTAAAAAGTTTTAGGCCATCCCGCTTGGTTCAGATGCCAAAAGACCACGCGTCTTTAAAGGAGTATTGTATTTTATATCGGACTCATGCCCAGTCTCGTGCCTTGGAAGAAGTTTTAATAGAAAGCGGTATTCCATATACTATTGTGGGCGGGCTTAAGTTTTACGAAAGAAAAGAAATTAAGGATACACTCGCTTACTTGAGACTGGCAATTAACTTTCGTGATTTAGTTTCTTTAAAGCGGGTAATTAACGAACCTGCCAGAGGGATTGGGGATAAATCTTATCAGGTTGTAAGGGATTTTATTTTGGATACTTCGGCTAATTTTCCAAATATAACAATTCAAGATTTTAGACTAAAGCTTCCGGACATAACCTTGTCCCCAAAGCAGCATCAGAGTGTGCTGGAATTTTTTACGTTTTTGGAAGAGGTTGTTACAACCGTAGAAAATACTGAATTACCAGCCTTTATACGAAAGGTTGCTAAACGCTCTGGGTATGAGCAGTCAGTCAGGGATGGTAGCGAACAAGGCGAAAGTAGATGGGAAAACGTAGAGGAACTTATGACTGTTGCTGCTAAGTTTAAAAACCAGCCTTGGCGCGAAGCAGCTACTTCGCTTTTGGAGGAAGTGGCCTTATTGTCAGAAATTGACCAGAAAGATGAAAACAAGGACGCGGTTACCCTAATGACTTTGCATTCGGCAAAGGGTTTGGAATTTGATAATGTATTTTTTGTTGGACTTGAAGAAGGGATTTTACCGCATTCCAGGTCCTTAATTGAAACGGATCAACTTTCGGAAGAAATAAGACTCGCATATGTGGGTTTAACACGCGCAAGGAAAAAACTGTTTTTAATATATGCCGCCTCAAGGCGCATATATGGCGACACCCGAGTTTCTCAGCCTTCCCGTATCTTGCGGGTGCTGCCGCAAGAAGTGCTGGACATGCAAGGGGTATCGGAAAGTTTTTTTGTAAAAGAAGAAGATGGCGAACTTACGGTGGAGGAAATGGAATTTTGAATTTAGTAAGTAGCGTGTAGGGGAGCGGGTAGCTAAACCGATCCAGTAGCGGCATAAAGCTTTTTTAATACATAATTCATAATTCTTAACTCGTGTAAACCATACAAAACTATGACATCGGAAAAAGAAAAAATAATTCAATTGCTAAAAAAGTACAACCTTAGTCCGAACTTTACGTATGGGCAGAATTTTTTAACAGACGAGTCTGTTCTGGAAGAGATGGTAGAGGTGGCTGGTGTAAATAAGAAGGATACAGTTTTAGAGATTGGGCCGGGGATAGGGAACCTTACCCGCATGCTGTGCGAAAAAGCTGGTTATGTATTAAGCGTAGAAAAAGATCCAAAATTTTTTCCAATCTTAAGGTCAGTAAAAAAAGATTACAAAGAAAATTTTCGTTTCGAAGTAGCCGACATTTTGGAATTTAATTTTAGTAAAGAAATACAAACCCGATCCCAATCTACAGATAAAAATCCGAATCTGCATATATCCGCAAATTCGGAAAGTATTCGCAAAGTCGGACCGGTTAATTATAAGGTTGTCGCAAACATACCTTACTACATAACTGGAAAAATTTTACAATTATTTTTGACAGCTCCTAACAGGCCTGACTCCATAACAGTACTCACACAAAAAGAGGTGGCTGAGAATGTGGTGGCCGAAGTGGGGGACCTGGGGGTACTGGGAATTTCGGTTCAGCTTTTTGGCAAACCTCGAGTTGTTAAAATTGTTTCAAAAAAAAGTTTTTTTCCGAGTCCTAAAGTCGACAGTGCAGTTTTGCACATTGAACTTTTTAAAAAACCTATTTACAAAATTGCTGACCAGAGAAAGTTTTTTAAAGTTGTAAAAGCTTGCTTTGCCGGAAAAAGAAAACAGCTTCATAATACTTTGGTTAACAATTTACGTTTGGAAAAAAGCGAAGCTTTAAAAATTCTTGAAGAGCTAAAAATTAGTCCGAGCGTAAGGCCGCAAGAACTTAGCATAGAAAGTTGGGTTAAGTTAGTAGACAAAATTTCAGTGCTAATTTAAAAAACTCTAGCAGTAAATTTTACTGCTAGAGTTTTTTTATTTTTTTAAAAAGAAATTCGGTCTCCGGTTTTTATGTTATTTTTTTCGCTCCATCCTGCTGTAACTTCTAAAACCATATCTACAGTTCCGGGGGAAGGGTAGGTGGGGAGGTTGGTGTTATTTATCTTTGAGTCTTGATCTTTTACAGGGGCAGGCACATTGGAATTTATGCCCACAATTTTTTTTTCTTGAATCCATATTATATCTATGTCAAAGTTCATGTCTTTCATCCAAAAATTTGCTTGCTGACTTTTTTCAAATTGGAATAGCATGCCTTGGTTCTCTAAAAGATTTTTTCTATATGAAAGACCGTGTTGCATTTTGTCCGGTGTGTTAACAATCTCTACCAAAATCTTTTTGTTATTTATATAAAGCGGCGTGGAGTAATTGCTCGCAGCTTCCTGGAGGGTGGAGGGTTTGCTTGCAGGGGAGTTACTACAAGTCGCCGCAAGGAAAAGACACAACAAGCTATACAAAAAGATATTTTTCATATTTATATTTTATACGAAAACATTTAACTTGCAAAATTTTTTAAAGTGTGCTATAATTACCTAAAGAAAGCTAAAAACAACTGGTTTTCGAAACAAAAACAAAACAAAAAATAAGTTCGCTTGAATTCGGCCAAAAAAATATAGGCTTGTTTTATGGCGCTTGCGGAAGAAACTAAAGTGCAAAAACAAACAGAACACAATCAGCATTTTTCAGCTTCACATTTGGGACTAATTTTCTTAGTCTCTGTTTTGGTTTTGTCTGCGGTCGCATTTAAACAAGGTTTCGATTTTTCTTTTCTAAAAAAACAGCCTTCAAAAAATAAAAAGGCTTTTACTTACGAAGATGCGAAAGCGAAAGCCGTTGCGGATTTGGCCGGAAATAAAAATAAACAACCTGGGTCTGAATTGGAAGCCCAGCTTGCTTTGTTAGACGCAGATTACAAAAGCGGGCAAGTTTTGGGAGCTGCAACAAATACCCTCGATACAGTTTTTGACGAAACTGCTACGCCCATACCTGCTGAAATTTTAAACAGTATACCAGTCCTGATAAACGAAAAAAATAACTTGGAGGGCATAACAAAATATATTTCAGATTTTAACGACGCTGAAATGGAGTTTGATGCTATCGGAATTTTGGTTGCGTTAAATAGCCAAGAGGGAAGCCAGGTGAAAGAGGCTCATAGAAAGGCGGAAGAGTTATGTAAAGTACTATTGCGAATAGAAGTACCAAGCGAGCTTGCAAATTATCACAAATTAAAAATGCTTTACTATGTCGAACTGGGTCAGCTGGCTTTAAGTTATGCCAACGAACCTGGGGCACAGGCAGCTGATAGTATTAGCGAGCAAATTTTTTCTATTAGTAACGAGCTCAATAAAGAGCACGACAGGATTTATAAAAAGTTCGGCGTTTCAATATGAAAAAAAGTTTAATAAAATTTACCGCTATTTTTTTACTTACAGTTTTTTGCTTTACAAACTTCACTCCCAAAGCAAATGCTCAGTGGGCGGTTTTCGACGGAGTAAACTATGTTATAAATGGTTTAAAAACAGCTGCTCAATATTTAACCAATTTGTCGCTTGGTTTACCAGGAGGTAATGTTGGGATTAAGCGAGCTGTGAATTTTGGCAAAAAGCCTTGTAGTGCCATAAAGGAAGCTTATGAGGTTTATAATGTGGCAGATGTTATTCCTACGGTGGAAGTTTTAAATGCGAGCGCGGGCGAAGCTGCTAAGCTGACTGCAAAAATTACGGCACTAACGTCGGTGAAAAGATGTTTTCAAGTAGTAATTTCTTTGCTTGAAGACGGAGGGGCTGATACTGCCGCTGTTGCTACGGGAATTTTGGGCGAGTTAAGCTTGAACGCAACCCTTGCTGAATTAAAGGAGCAGGTGAGGCAGGCAGAAAACAGAATAGATAGGTTGGCAGAAAGAAGGAGCGACGCTATGAAAAGAATGTGGGAAGGTGTGGCGACAAGAATATTTTTAACGGCTCAGAATAGACTTGTTACAACTTTGGTAAATAAGTTAATTGCGAAGTATAAAATTGGCAATTACTTAAACTATGCAGACGCTCTTACGGCACAGGTTTACAACATAGAGTTTGCTCGGAAGAATTACCCGAATCAGTTGGACCAGGCAATTTTAAAGTCTGTTATGCAGGGTGCGAATTATAGCATGGATGTTTCGCCAGTTATTCGTACCAAAGCCAGAAAAAATTTAGGAATAGACTTTAGAACTTTAGACACGAGCGATCCAAATTTCTTTGCCAAAATGTCTGTAGTCGGATACGGAGAAAATGACCCTTATGTTTTAACAGCTTTTTATGACAGCTTAAACGACGGATTACAGGCATCGGCTAGGGAATCGGCCAGGCAGGAGCTGGCTCAGGGTCAGGGGATTATGTCGCTACGTGATTGTCGGGGCATAATAAGTCAGGAAAGAGCTTTCGACAACCAATGGGATCTTTTAAACAGTGATGTGGAATTTAAATATAAAGCATATTTGGAGTTATTAAATACCCAAAGCATTTACCCGGAAAGGGTTAGTCAGCAGGATGTAGATAAAGCGGAGGCGGATTGGAGAGAAGCCGAAGAAAAAATATATTCTTTTCCGCAGAGAAACGGTAATGTGTTCGCAAAGCGTTGTGAAGACATATTGAATCCGGGGGCCTCTATAAGTAACCAAATAACCGCTTACTTACAGTCGCACCTAATTGCAGCAAATACAACAGACCAAAAGAATTTGCCATTCATTGCCAAGTTTGCAGAAGTTGTAGCAACAAGTTTTATAACTAGAATAGTTGAGCACGGCATTAATCAAGGGTTTAATTTGACCGGTTCCGGGTTTGAGAAAGCTTCTGTGCCGCTTACTTCCGTAATAACTACAGATACAACAGCCAGGACTTTGGTTGTAGCGGAAAATAACAGCGTTGCACAGTCGGGCTTGCTTACTGTTTCTACTGGTATTGCAGACGGACAAGTTGTGCTTAATTGGGACGTGAACTCTATAGAGGGTGCGACAAATGTTACCATTACTGGTAGTGGAGGGTATAGTTATGCTTCAGCGACTCTAAACGGAAGTGTGGTGACAAATGCGCCGGGTGGAAGTAGCTTTACGCTGGTAGCGAAAAATGCGAGTGGGGAAACGCTTTCCTCAAGCGTGGCAGTTGTGGGAAGCGTGCCAAGTACGACTGTGAACTTTACTGATTTACCCGATGCCAATGACCAGGATAATTTAATAAATGGTATAAAAGGTAATTTAAACGGTAATGGTTCTATTCCGCCTCCGCCGCCCACCACTCCCAATACCACACCTGACGGTTCGCCCATAGTTTGGAACGGAACACAAGGCATTGACTCCCAGAACCGGGTTTGGGGCTTGGACTCAAACGGAAACCTAATTTTAATAAGTGGAAATGTGCAAGGGGCTTATATATCTCGTTTGGGGGTTAATGCGAGGGGGGTTGCGCCAAACTTTGGCACTATTACAATCAGATAGCATAAAAATCTCTAACTTTTCTAGTTAGAGATTTTTTATTTATACAGAGGACGGCCCTCTATAGAGGGCCGTCCTCTGTATTTTGGTTAACTTTTCCACAATTTTGAGTTTTTGACATTTTTGTGGTATAATTTTTTATATTTCAACAAAGAAAAGTACCAAAAAACTAAAATATTCGTGCGATTTTTGAAACAAAAACTTGAACTATTTTTTAGCCTAAAGCAAAGGTTAAGGTTTGTAAAATTTATTTCGGTTTTGCTGCTATTTTTTATTGTAGCGAGTCTTTTTGTTTCGGCTGGTAAGGTAGAGGCAGAAACTACTTATTCAAACGGGGCTTTAAACTTAACTACCGAGCTTTTAGTCGATGGAAAACCAGATAATTTAGTAAGAATGCTGAAGACCGGGGGCAAGCCGGTGGAAGTAAAGGTAAGTTTAATTGTAAATGTATCTGGCAGTGCTCAGAGTAATAGCCAAATAGTGGTTGGTGGAGCAAATGCAGACAAAATAGACGACGGGACAATGGTGTGGGCCCAAAGGCCTCTTTTGGGAATGGGGCAGGCCTTAATTTCTTCCGCCAAGAGTGAATGTAGCGCTAACCGTTCTTTGTCTATTCCGTTTATTGGAAATTCAAAGAATTATTTTGCGTGCGACTTACAAAGATTCGGCAAATCTGGAGGTATTGAAGGCACGGCTACTGAGTCAAAGGCTGTGCCGGTTAATCAAAAATTGACTTATGCTTTTACTGTAGACTCTTCCTCTTTGCAAAGCATGGGCGCCGGGCCAGCTACTGGAAGTTCAACACCTTATTTTTACTCAGCACCATGGATAAAGTTCCAGTCTGCGGGCGGACAGGTTCAGACTTGGGTTGTTACAGACGCCGGCAAGCAAATTTGGGTTCAGTATTTTAACACTCAAGCAGAGCTAGACGACGCTATAGCTAAGGACTTAAGGCCTGGTGATACTGAAAAATATGGAGCCAATAGTTCAAACGCAAGCATGGGTGACCAAGGCAGCGCGCTTTTGGGTTTTATTAACCAACTTATAAATGCATTTGTAGGTTTAATACAGCAGTTTGTATATTTCGTATTTTATATTTTTATTGCTCCGGTTATACAGGCAATGCTTTCTATAAGTACCTACACAGATACGTTTGCGGCGGTTATTTATCCGGGCTGGGAAGTGGTTAGAAATGTTTGTAATATTTTGTTTATTGTGGCGCTTATAGCCATAGGCTTAGGTACCTTGTTCCGTATAGACAGCTACCAGTACAAGCATTTGCTTGTGGACTTAATTATTGCCGCACTGCTTGTAAACTTTAGTTTGGTAATCTCCCAGGCAATACTTGGCGTGGCTGACACAGTACAAAGCCAATTCCTGCCCAACAATGTGGAGGTTATACGCGCTTTGGCCAGGGATCTTATGGCGGGCTGGAAGACTTTAAATTTTAGCGACCTTTCTAATAGCGGATTTTTTTCCAACACAGTTCAGCCATTGTTTTCTTTGGCCTTAACTTTGGGCAGTTTTGTGGTTTTTTCCGCGATTGCGATTTTCTTGTTTGTGCGAATAGTTATGTTGTGGGTGCTTTTAATGTTGTCGCCGCTTGCCTACGCCATGAGAGTTTTGCCTACGACAAAAAGTTATGCGGGTAAATGGTGGGGCGAGTTTTTAAAGTACGCATTCTTTACTCCTATTTTGGCGTTCTTTTTAAATATGGCTGCGGTTATAAATAACACTTATAATGCCACGCTAAATAGCAGTAATTCAGTTTTTCAGCAGGTGGTGCAAAACCCGGAACTTTTGGGGAATTCTAATATTGCTACTTTTGTTTTTAGAGTCGGCGGTAATTTAATAATTTTGGTTTTCTTAATTGTAGCCATAAGGGTGGCGGAACAAGCCGGTGTTTTGGGCGGCGACGTAGTAGCAAAAGTTGCCAAAAATGGAATGTACTTGCCGTTTAAAGCTGTTGGGGCAGGGGCTCAGATGGGAGCCGGTTATTTGGGTAGAAGATGGAATGAAATTACTGCAAATAAAGTAAGAGGTGAAGATAGAGCAGTGGGAAGATTTAGCGCAGCAGCTTTTGCGATTTTGAACCCCCCGGCTTTTTTAAAGGGTATGAAAAAGAGGCAAGAAGAACTGTCGCACGCTGCTCAAGCAAAGGCGGAATCTGCTGGTTTAGAAGTAGCAGAGCAAAGGTTTACAAGTCCGCGTGGTTTTATATATGGAAGTAAGAAAATTATTCCTAGAGTTTTGGCCCATGAAAAGCACGAGGAGGATGAGTTCGCCAAAGGCTATATGAATATGTCGAGGGAGCTTGTGGCCAGAACGGCTCATGAAGTATTTCAAATGGCGGACAACGAAGAAGGTAGAGCGGCTAAACGCGGTATTATTAAGGTTGCTTTAGCTAAAGGCTATATAGATGACATTGTAATGGAAGCGAATAATACCAAGGATGGACGACTAATGTTAAAGAAGATGATAGATGAAGGCTGGGTAAAAGCTGAAGATTTTAAAGGTGGTGTGGCTGACCCTACAAAAACTTTACAGTATAACAACAGAACCAGAAGAGCTATGTATAAAGCGATGTTTGGTGATGGCGGACATGGGCATTTGAAAGACCACGCCGCCATGCGCCTTATAACAGAAGAGGGCGAAGAAGAAGGTATGAGCACAGGGCACTTAGAGTACATGACGGATTTTTATTTTGATGTTGAAGATGGTAATTATAAGGAATACAAGTTGGATGAAGCAACCGAAGATTTGACCAGTGCTGGTGAGGCGGTTATGGCAGCTGGAGAAATTGCAAAGCGGGATTCTCGTACTCAAGCTCGAATAGCTTGGCACTCTTTAATGAGCTCGGACGGTAAGCGTTTTAATAAAGCTGTGTTTACAAAAATTGCAAAAGCTTTAACTGAAAACCCAGGGTTTATGCAAGAAAGAACTGCTAACATGCTTATCGCAGGTACGACTGAATTAAAGGATCTAGAACCTATGATTAATAATTTTAAAAATACAGGTGTTTTGGATATTAAAGCAGACGATGTAAAGAGGATTAAGAAAATGGTTGAAACTGATCCAAATGCCGCAAAGTCAGTTCTTCAAAGGTTCTTAAACGACAGGAATGGAGCTTTGACAAATCGTCTGTTGGCGGGTGGTAAACTTCGTACATCTGGTGGAGAAGAAATTAGTTTTAAAATGCCCGGATTAAAAGAAGTTAGCTCAGGTACTATAAATAGTTTGCAAGAATCAACTTCGGAAATAAAAGTTTCTGCTGATAATGTGTACAAGTCAACACCAGCTTTACAAAGCTTTGACAGCTCTTCTTCTGTGCCAGAGCTTAGCGCGGTTGTAAGTGCCGTAGAGGCACAGGGTGTTTCGAGAACTGACGCGGTTAAGATTGCGGCAAAATACGTTGAGGACTTCTCCACCAAGAGGATTTCTAAGTTAGATGTGGTTGATACAACTAGTTTGATGACCCCTTCGACAAATTATGGTGGAGTCGAGACGGCCCTTTCACCCCAAACCATGGGTAAATTTGCAGATGTATTAAAGGAAGCGGTTCGGGAAGGTATAGTGCAGGGCTCCAAATATACTACCGATGCCGATAAAGAGAACCAAATTAAAATTGCTATTGAGAAGAGGCTGGGTAATTCCGATGTTATTAAGCAGCTGGATCATGTTGATTTGAGAACAGTATTTAATGCTACTGAGTATGCAAAAAATGTCTATGCCAAAGTAAAATAAATTTTAGTAATGCGCTACAAAATAAACAGTATAATAGACCAAATTGAGCCAGAAAAAATTTTTGATTCTGAGATTTTTACTCAAATAAAATATCAGGCCGGTGCGTTAATTGAGAATCAGGAAAAAGACGGGGCAGCGGAATTTGCAAGGGGTTTGCAGGGCCTTTTGGGAAACGTTGAGCCGAGGAGTTCAAGACAGACAGAGTTGTTTAATGTTTTGTTTTTTTGGTTGTATAGGTTGAAAATATTTGCTTTTTCGAGTTTAACTTTTCAGGAGCAGCTGGACATATTTAAGCACGAAGTAACTCAGTTTTTAGTTTTGAAGTTTGATTTAATAGAAACAGTGGGTGATAGTCTTAAAATTTTATCTGGGTCCGATTATTTTGAAAAAAGAATTAAAGATTATTTGCTAGCACTAATAGACAGCGATTCGGTTTTGGGAAAATTTAGAGATCCTAAATTTAATGGTTCTGTAAAATTGTGGCTTCAAGAATATAGAGAAAATAGGGCTGGCAAAGGGTCCGAAATGTCCGACTTTGGAGCCTTTCATATTTTAAACTTTTTTAATACCAATACACATGTTAAAAGTTTGAATGCTGAAGAAAAAGAGGTTCTAAAAAGTTTGTTCGAATTGTTTAATTGGTTGAATGAGCCTGATTTGTATATGGAGCGTAGAAATACCGGCGGCTTGAAGAATTCTTCTGTAAGGACAGAGAAGTTCGTAGAACCATGGCCCGAAGTTAAGCCGGTGGTAGCAGCACCAGTTCCCGAGCCACCCGCTGAAACACCGGTGAAAAAACTAGATATCCAAGAAGTTCTGAGCCGGGGTACTGGAATAAAAATGTCGAATACCCAAAGCGAAGCTCCTAAAGAAAAGCAGCAAACACAGCCAGAGGTAGTGAAGAAAAGTTTACCCCAAATTGAAGAGAAGGAAAGTGACTCGCTTGAGTCTATAACTATGCAAATAGCAGAAAAAAAGCGTTTGGCGCAAGAAGAGATAAATAAAAAGCTGGAGAGTTTGAGGCAGAGGAAAGGCAACAAGTTATAATAGGACGAATACGACCCATAGGATAAATATGATTTATAAGACGTATAGGACAATTTAAAACAAAAATGAACTTTCAGTTAATCGAAAAATTAAGAAAGCTGGTAGAAGATTCTTCTATTTTAAGCTTGTCAGAAAAGCATGAGTGGATGTCGCTCTTGGAACTCATGAATGACAAGCAGCTTTTGGAATTGGAAAGGATATTGGTAACCAATACTTTGCAGGTTGCAGCAAATGTTGTGGGGGCGCCTGTGGTAAGGTCGCAAGAAAATTTTCCAAAAGTAGCGTTAATGCAAAAATCACAGCCGGAAAAAATAGTAGCGCCTGCTCCTAAGTTTTCTATGCCTGCAGCTATTTTGGCGGCAAAAGAAAAAAAAGATGTGCAGCCAAGCCGTTCAAAAATTTCCTTAGGTCATATAATAAATTTGCCAAAAATTGAAAATGCAAAAAAAAGCATTCTAAACAATACTTTGGCAAAGCCAGAGCCTGAATTGCTTAAGAAAAGTGGTTTTTTAAGCAAACTTAAGGCTATGGTGAGGCAGCCGGAATTACCGCCAGGACATGTTTTGCCTGAGCTTGAAATTACAGAAAAATCTTCTTTTAAAGAACAAGCGGTGCAAATAGAAAAAGCGCCATTGGTTTTAAAAGAAAAAGTTCTGCCGCCCGTTAAACCACTGCCGGTTCCAGTACCTGCGGCTCCTGTAAAAAAACCACAACCTCAGGAAGCCAGACTTGAGTCTGTAAAATCTAAAGAAAATAAAGCTCCTGCCTTGGTACCTAGAAATGGCATAAAAGATTGGCCGTCTCACTACGATCTCCGTTCACGAAATTTAAACGTTAGTAGTGGACCGGTTTTGCCGGTTAAGAAGGTTTTGTTACCGAATGAGCATGTGAATCTTTCTGTTCCTAAAGTAACAGGTGCTTTAGGTACGGAAAATGTAAAGAAAGTTTCATTGTCCCCGTCCGAAATTAAAAGGCCGGAAGATTTACAGGGACTTGGTGCAGATGCTCTTAACACTGACATACAAGCCAAGCTAAAGGAAATGGTGCGGCATGTGGGATATTTTCAAGTCGTGCCATATTTAGAAAAAAGCCCTTTGTATTTAAACTATCTTGCTACTGGTAAGCAGATTTTAGAAAAGAATGTAAGTTTTGAAACATTAAGCCGGGAAAACTCAAATTTCTTAAACCATGAACAATTTGAAAAAACCGCCGATCTCTTGCGTATAATACAAGCGGAGTAATTTGAAATTCCCAATTTCAAATTCCAAATATCAAATTAATTTCCAATGACAAGCTCAAAAAAATTTGATTTAGAGGAAAGAACGGCTGTTTTTGCTGAAGTTGTTGTGGAGTTTGTAAAATCTATACCACAGAATCCAATTACGGTTTCTATTATTAACCAGTTAGTTAAGTCTGAAACATCAGTTGGGGCGAATTACTGCGAAGCTGATTCTGCAGAATCAAGAAGAGATTTTGAACATAAAATGGGTATATGCAAGAAAGAGGCTAAAGAAACCCGTTATTGGTTAAGGGTAATGGCCAAGGCGGTACCGGAGTCAAAAGAAAGAGGGAGGATGATCTGGCGAGAAGCTAACGAATTATTGTTGATTTTTTCGACAATTATTAGGAATTCTAAGAAGAAAATTGTAGAATAGTTGTTTTGAAATTTGTTATTTGTAATTTGTTATTACGATTATGTTATAATTAAACTATGCAATTTCCCGTCCCACAATTTACTGAAGTAGAAGACAGGATAATTGGCCCTTTAACAGTTAAACAGTTTGGAATACTGTTCGGTGCCGGTACTTTTGTTTTTTTAACGTATTCTGTTGCTGGCAAAAGTTTAACCGTTTTAATTGTCATGGGCCTTTTGGTAGGCTTGCCTGCTTTAGGTTTGGCCTTTGCCCAGTTTAACGGCAGGCCGGTATATAACGCTTTTGGCAAAATTTTTCAGTTTATTACTTCGCCTAAAGTAATGGTCTTTCATAAAGAGATATATACCGTAAACTCGCAAAGTAAACTAAAAGATATAGATGTGGGTGTAAAACAAGTTATACAGGCAGAGATTCAAAACCCGCAGTTAAGAATAAAAGAAGTTAGAGAACTGCTTGAAAAACAGGCTAGTGAGGAGAAAGAGTTGGTGGGAAAGATAAGGTAGTTCGCGGATACGCAGATGAAAAACGATAAAAATCAGATTTGCTTCAATTAAGACATGTTTGAACATTGTTAAGTTATAAGTATGAAACTTTTGTATGAAGATCTGAGCGCGAAAATTATTGGTGCAATGTTTAAAGTATATAACGAGTTAGGGTATGGATATCAGGAAAAGGAGTATGGAAATGGATTAGCTGAGGAATTTAAGATAGTAGGATTAAGTTATAAACGTGAGCTTTGTGCGCAGTTGTATTATGCCGAAAAACTAATCAGAAGATACTTTTTGGATTTTTTGGTCGAAGACAAGGTGGTGGTTGAATTAAAAGTCGCGAATCAGATTTATAAGCAGCACTTTACTCAGGTTATTCAATATCTGCAGAAAAATAATATTAAACTGGGTTTAATATTGGCCATAACCCCCTCTGGAGTTTTGGTTAAAAGAGTTATTAATGAAAGATCGGTATGATCTGCGTATCCGCGAGCTAAAATGTTTGAAATGCAAAATAAAAATCAAAAAGGCATAAAAAGCACTCAAAGCTTTTTAAAGCTTTCGGAAATAAAAAACAACTGTGTTGTTATGAATGACGGAAGTTTGAGGGCTGTTTTAGCTGTGTCTTCCACAAATTTTGATTTAAAAAGCCAAGAAGAACAGAATTCCATAATTTTTAGTTATCAGAGGTTTTTAAATTCGTTGGAGTTTCCTATTCAAATTTTAATGCAAAGCAGGCGAATGGAGGTTGGGGGGTATATAGAAAAGTTAAAGAAAATAGCTGAAAAACAGACAAACGAGCTTTTAAGAGTCCAAACAATGGAGTATATAGATTTTATTAGCAGACTTATAGAAAATGCAAGTATAATGAATAAAAATTTCTATATTGTTGTGCCTTTGGGTGAAAGTATTTTTCCTGCTGCCGCTGGTTTTTTCAGTACAATTTTTGGGAATGGGAAAGCTAAGGAAACCGGTGAGAGGATTGCGAATTTTGAAAAGGCAGCTGAAAAGTTGGCTTTGCGTGTAAATGCAGTTATGGCTAATTTAAACGGCGCTGGGGTGCGGGCTGAACGTTTAAGTACAGAGCAGATTATGCAGTTGTATTATAATTCTTATAATTTTGAAGCTGGTCCACTTATTAACTTCGGCCAATTAAAAGATATTAAAATAGTAGAATAGTTCGCGGATACGCAGATATAGCAGATAGCACAGGTTATAAAGTTTTATGCAATAAAATCTGTAATATCATCGCAGTGTCCGTGTATCAGCGAAATAAATATGTCACTTTTTTCCCCAAAAACTGAAGCTGAAATCGAAGCAAAAAAAGAGCGCTTAAAAGAGCTCGAAAATGAAAAGGACGCTGGCAAGCGCCTGGTTGATGTTGAAAAGACTTATAGGGAAGGCTTGACCACTTTAAAGGACTTGTTAGCTCCGGCTTCCTTAAAGTTTGAAGGTTCTCACTTTGAACTTAATGGAAGGTTTGGAAGAAGTTTTTTTGTACTTGCCTACCCCAGGTTTTTGTCTAGTAACTGGCTGTCTTTTATTATCCAATCTGAGGGCGCTTTGGATGTTTCAATGTTTGTCTACCCTATTGATTCTGAAACTATTTTAAAGAAGCTTAAAAGCAAGGTAGGAGAAATTGGTTCCCAAATGTCCATTAACCAGGAAAAAGGCCAAGTTAGGGACCCGATGCTGGAAACAGCATATCAAGATGTAGAGGGTTTGCGCGATCAGCTTATGCAAGGCACTGAAAAATATTTTAGGTTTGCTTTGTATTTTACAATTTATGCCGACGACTTAAAAGAGCTTGACCGAAATTCTTCGACTTTGGAGTCTTCTTTAGGTGCCAAGCTTATTGTTACTAAGCGAGCTGTAATGCAGACTCAGGACGGCTATAATTCTACGCTTCCTTTGGGGAGCGACATGCTGGATGTTGGTAACAATTTAAACACGAGCCCTCTTTCGACCACGTTTCCTTTTGTGTCTTCTGACCTACCCCCACACGACGGTATATTGTACGGCATTAACCGCCATAATAACAGTCTTATACTTTTTGACCGTTTTCAGATGGAAAATGCAAATAGCGTAATTTTTGCTAAGTCTGGTGCTGGTAAATCTTATGCTGTTAAGTTGGAAATTTTGCGTTCTCTTATGATAGGTACCGAGGTTATTGTTATTGACCCGGAAAACGAGTATCAGCATTTGGCGCAGGCGGTTGGCGGTACATATTTAAACGTCTCACTGAATTCTGACTCGAGAATTAACCCGTTCGATTTGCCGGTGGGGCTGGAGGGCGAGGACCCTAAAGATATTTTAAGATCGGCCATTATAAATTTGCTTGGCTTGTTTAGTTTGGCGCTCGGGAAGCTTAATCCTACCGAAGAAGCAATAATGGACAAGGCAATTTGGCAAACATATGCAAAGAAAGATATAACAGAAAACTTGTCAGATTTTAGAAGTGCCGAAATGCCAACCATGAACGACCTTATAGAAATTTTGTCTGGTATGGTGGGGGCAGAAAGCTTGGCACAAAGACTGACAAAATATACCGAAGGAACTTTTGCAGGGCTTTTTAACCAGCCTACCAATGTGGTGTTAAATAACCAACTGGTTATATTTTCTATACGTGATTTGGAGGAAGAGCTTCGCCCAATAGCCATGTATATAATTTTAAATTATATTTGGAATATGGTCAGGGCGGAGTTGAAGAAGAGGATTTTGGCTGTTGACGAAGCCTGGATTCTAATGCAGCACGAAGACAGCGCAAGGTTTTTATTTGGCATTGCCAAGCGTGCTAGAAAGTACTATTTAGGCCTTACAACTATAACTCAGGATGTGGCGGACTTTTTGGCTTCGCCGTACGGTAAGCCTATTGTGACTAATTCATCCATACAAATGCTTTTAAAGCAGTCTCCCGCTGCTATAAATATAATTGCCGAGACTTTCTTTTTGACCGAAGGGGAAAAATATTTGTTGCTTGAAAGCGAAGTGGGAGAAGGTATATTTTTTGCAGGCCTAAAGCATGCGGCAATAAAAATATACGCTTCGTATGTCGAGGACCAGATTATAACCACAGACCCAAAACAACTTTTAGAGATACAAGAAAGCCAGGAAAAACTAAATTAAATTTCAAATTTCAAATTCAAAATATCAAATGCTTTATTGCAAATATCAGGTTTGTTAGCATTAGGCTGGGCAATGGATTTTAGTTTTGAAAGTTAGCTTGCGTACTTTTTGCAATTATTTTGAAAAAGGTTTGTAATGTACTGTGCAGATTTGATATTTGATATTTGATATTTGATATTTTATCGTATGGCTGATGAGCAAAGTACTGCGCTGGAGGATGCGGTAGAGGATGGTGAAGAAAAAATAGAGCAAACTTCTGTTGGTCCCCAAGAATTTTACTTGGGGAGTTTTTCGCGCATGCCTTCGGGCGAGCAGTTTATTATAAAAGGGATTTTAGTTAATGGGGTACCGGTTCAGGGAAGCGGAACTAATGTGCTTAGGGTAAAGGACGTGATTACGGTGCTTTCCGGAAATGGTAACTTAGGCAAGCTTTTTTCTAGGGTTGGATTTTTGGTAAACGGAGCAATTTTGCCTGATAATTTAATTGCGCCTGCGAGTACAAATTTGGACATAGAGTTTGGGGTACCTGAGCAATTGTTGGAACAAATTGAAGCAGGGCAGACGTTACGGGTTTATGTTAGCGGACGGTATGGAAGCGGTGTTGTTTCCATGCCTTTGGTTTTTTTGGGTGATAGTCAGAATGAAAAAAATGAGAAAAAGAAGGGGGCTTTAGAAAGAAAACAAAGGTATGCTGAAGATTTTAACAAAGAGGAGACTTCGGACTTTGGCGGTCTAATGGCTAATGCTTTGCATAAAGCACCTTTAGACGCACTTTCTATGGCCACGGGCGGAGTTTTTAACCCGCTTTTGTCTAGCCGAATGCAAAGTGCGTTGGTAAACAACGATGCAAAAACTTTAAAAAATTTAACCGAAGTTGCAATAAAAAACGGGGATAAAAAAACCCTTGAAGCGGTTTTACAAAGCGCTTCGACTGCCGAACAAAAAGAAATTTTAAGCTCTGCGCTGGTAAAAATAGAAAAGAGTCAGGCGACGGAGGTAACCCAAAGGAGGGCAGTTTCTGTAAATACTGAGAGTGGTTTGAAAACCAAGGCTTCGGTAAAAGCCCGTATGGAAGCTGAGGACTTGGAAGCTCAGGCTTCGCTTATGGACGAAGAAGAAATAAATTCTACTGTTAGTGTTTCCTCTAGCCTGGATGGCAATATAAGTTCACCGGCTACTACCAATATAGGGGCGGAAGTGAAAACAGAAGCGGCTAATGAAGAAGTTTTGCAAAGTTCGGTTTCTGGCCAAGCCGAGGCCGGAGTTTCTGGTCAGGTGAGTTCTCAAAGCGGCGGTACTATTTCGGAAAATGCGAGCCAAAGTTTAAATTCCGAAACAAGCGTTCAGAACAAAGTGGATGCTAAAACAACTAGCGCGCAAAAAAATATTGAAACTGCAACTTTAGAAGATTCTCAAACCCTAAACACGGATTCAGAAGAGGGTAACGAAGCAAAAGTAGAAGGAGGTCTGGAACAGAATAAGAACTTGGAAGATGGAAAAGAAAATAATAGCCCAGTTTCATTTAACCAGAATGCAAATTTAGAACTTAGCTCTGAAATGGGCGAGGCTAATAAGGAAGATATAAAGGCCAATGTGCAGGCTGGTGTAAATGCCAAAGGTGAATTTTCGGAGCCAAAGAAAGATTTGCCGGGCCAAGAGAAAAATAAAAATGGCTTAAATGAACCTGCGGGTGAGACAAGCGGAAGCCCAGAAGAAGAAACACAAGCAAGGCCGCAGGAAAGTGAAAATAACAAAGGACAAAATGAGGAGCCTGATGAAAGCGCTTCTTTGGCGGGCGCAGACAAAGCGCCTGGGACTGGTGAGGAAAAAGTACAAGGACAAACAAGTAAGGCTGGGCAAGAAATATTTTCTCGGCTTAAGAATCGCGAGAAGAGGTCTTTAATGCAAAGCGACTTAGATCGCGCAGAGTCATTGGCACAAAATGAGCCTGTCAGGGGCGAGAAAAAAGGCAAGGCAAAAAATGAGCCAAGTTCAAAAGGGTTAAAAAATCCATCTTTGCCAAAACTTAGTTCTGCCGCATTGTCTGGGGCACTAGCTGGGGCAGTGGAGCCTGGTTTGGATAGTGCCTCTGAAAGTTTGGGTAGTACTAAGGCGAATGTTCCTTCTAAGGAGTCTGGGGGCGAGGAGGCGGAGGATGCGCCTACGTTGGATACGCCGCCAGAGCCAGCTCAGAGCGCTCCGGTTAGTCAAAATAAAGTCGGCAATAAACAAAAAGAGGAAGCCGGTGAGTTAGGAGAAGACGAGTTGCCGGAGCAGGCTGAGGAAAATTTGCCGCCTGAGCCGGTTTTGCCACAAGTGCCTCAAGAAAAAGAAGTTACGGCAGAAATAAAGGTCGCCGCTGAAACAGCAAGTAAATTTTTGGACACCATGTTGTTATCTGCCTGTGCTTGGATTTGGGGTATGGCAATACCTACTTTTGGACTGTCTATTATTTTGGGGGCTGTAGCGGGAGATTTTATTGTCTTGCTTAAGGGGTGGCTTATTTCGCGTGCGACTCGCGGAATATCTTTGCCTGAGAAGGTAAAAGATTACACAGATAAGATTGCGGAACAGGTTACAATTAGCATGAAAGTTAAGCTGAATATTTTGCTTATGAATTTAATAGCATTGATAATGATAGTTGCATTTTTCCTATTTTTTTTGTACGTCGGATGCAATACGCCCGTTGGCATAGCCAGTCATAGGTTTTCTTATATTGGAAGTTCTTATCCACAAGCATGTGAGGTTATGGACAGTATGAAAATTGGGGAGATAACTAAAACAGGTGTCGGTCAAGGACAGGTGAAGGGCGCGGCTGAATATATACAAACAGGCATAAATGCGAGGTAGGGAGCTTGTTTTATCTTTTATGTTTTATTCTTCAGCGGAAAGAGGGAAGAATTTGTAGGAACTGAAGCTTTCTTGTATAATAAATTTAAAGTTTACCTAGTGAAATAAAAATAAACATAGGGAAAGAGTATGAATAAAAAAGCTATTGCAATTTTGGGGGGAATATTTATTTTAATAATTGGTACTTTGGGTATTTTAATTTACTCACGTTCTTCTTCGACCCAAAATCCTGATACCGAGCAGTCTGTTGTAGAGAATAATACTGAAAACTCAAGTCAAAATACCGAACCTAATCCTACCACTACTCCGGTAACAACGCAGGATAAAATACATAAATTAACCGATGACCAGGTTATAAGCCCGGTTTTAACTTTTGAAGGTGATGGCGTGGCATATTTTACTAAACAAGGGCTTTTGTATCGTGCAAGCTTTGTTGGGGGGTCGAATCCGTTACAGATTGGTGAAAAAAAGCAGCTTGCTATTGAACAAAAAACAAATTTAAACAAAGTTATTTGGCCACCAAATACCCAAGATTTTATGTTGGAGTATTTAAACGGCGCTAAGAAGACTTATGAGTTTTATAATAATGAGCAAGGAAAATTTAGTCTTTTACCACAAGAGGTGTATTCTTTAAGTTATTTGCCTACGGGAAATAAAATATATTATGTTTGGTCGAGCCAGAACGGCAACGATACCGTTAATGTCTCAGACCCAAATACGGAAAATTATAAAACTTTAGGTGAGATTTGGGATAAAAATGCCATGGTCTATGTTTCTCCGGACGGCATGAACGTGGCTTACTATAAAGATCCGGCTACTGTATCTGGGGCTGTGAACCCGTTGGTTTTGACCGATACGGAAGGTAAGACTTGGAAAAAAATATCGGGAGGTTTTGTAAAAGGAATTTTATGGTCTCCTGACGGAAAAAAACTTTTATTTTCTAAACAGGATCCTTCTACTCAGAAATTCCAGCTATGGATATATGATTTGTATACGGAAGATGTTAGAAATTTGGGTTTAGACACTACGCCAGATAAAGCCGTATGGGCTTTGGACAACCAAACAATTTATGCTGCGGTGCCGTTTACTCAGACAGCTCAGAACAGTGGTTTGACTTTGGATACTTTTTACAAATTAAGTTTGCAGACTTTGCAGGCAACTCAATATCAGTCGGGGGACAAACAAATAGACGGAGAAGATTTGTTTTTGAACCATACACAAAATAATCCGACTGCCGACAAGCTATTTTTTAGAAACGGGCAAGATGGAGGGTTGTATTATCTTGATTTGAATCAATAACCCTGCTAGGCTACTAAAGTACTATATTTACTAAAATACGAAATAAATAATCAGTAATTTCGTATTTTTGTATTCGTAGCTTCTAATTTTATGGCAAAACAAAGTATTGTTTATATTTGTTCAAATTGTGGTTATAAAACACCTAGATGGCAAGGTAAATGCTCAAATTGCAATGAGTGGAATACATTAGAAAAGTCTCAAATATCAAACATCAAACATCAAATTGGAACTGCAACTGCAGGCAAAATGGTAGATTTGTCGGAGATTGCCGAGAATCAGAAAATGCGGATTAAAACCGGTATAGAGGAGTTTGATGGAGTTTTGGGTGGCGGAATCGTACCAGGGAGTTTAGTTTTGCTTGGGGGTGATCCTGGCATTGGTAAATCGACTTTAGCACTTCAACTCTGTTTAAACATACGAGAGCAGTCTGTTTTGTATGTTTCTGGTGAGGAGTCGGCTAGTCAAATTAAGCTAAGAGCAGGCCGCATAAGCAAAAGCCATACGTTGCAAGTTTTGGCCGATACGGATTTAGATGTAGTTTTGGCTACAATTTTGGAACACAAGCCTGATTTGGTTGTTATAGATTCAATTCAAACTTTGTATAGCGAAGAAGCGAGCGGGGTGGCTGGAGGGGTGGCTCAAGTGACTGGGGCGGTGCAGAAAATAATGCAGACAGCCAAGCAGAATCATATATCGTTTATTATAATTGGCCATGTGACTAAGGAAGGATATTTGGCGGGGCCAAAGACTTTAGAGCATATGGTGGACACAGTTTTGTATTTGGAAGGCGAACGGTTTGCGGCGTTTAGAATTTTACGCTGTGTGAAGAACCGTTTTGGTACGACTAACGAAGTTGGAGTATTTGAAATGCAGGGACAGGGTTTGGTGGAAGTTAAAAATCCTTCCCAGTTGTTTTTAGGCGAAGACAGTATAAAAGCTTCGGGTAATATAATTACTTCTGTTATGGAAGGTAGTAGGGCTTTGCTATTAGAAATTCAGGCTTTAACTTCTGTATCTAACTTTGGTTACCCAAAAAGAACTACTAGCGGTTACGATAATAACCGGTTGCAACTCATAACCGCAATACTTTCTAAGCGGGCTGGACTTAATTTAAGCAATCAAGATATTTATATAAATGTTGTAGGCGGATTAAAAATAGAAGAACCGGCAGCTGACTTGGCTGTGGCAGTTGCCATAATTTCCAGTATTAAAGACCAGGTTTTAGACGGTACTATTATTGTTGGTGAACTAGGACTTTCGGGGGAAGTTAGATTTGTGCCAAACTTGGAAAAAAGAATAAAAGAAGCGGAGAAGCTTGGATTTAAACAGATAATTTGTCCTAAGACTAAAGTTACTACTGGAAAAATAAAAATATTACCGGTTAGAACTTTAGGCGATGCTGTAAAACTAGTCTCTTAGGGTTTATTTGTAAACTGTAGTTGCCTCGTTTATGAGGCTTTAGTAGATTTGTGAATTAATTCTTAGTACTAAAGTAAAGTTTTTTATTAAAATTTTCATGTTAAAAGGCGGTAGGAAGAGAGTTCGTGTATCTCTGTCCTGGCCGCCTTTCCTTTAACTCGCGCGTTAGGTCCCGAACAACCTTTGAGCGAGCCAAAGAACTTGGTGAAGTCTGGTTAAAGCAGCCTACACGTTTGGAGCTTTTGTAAGCACAAAGAGCTCTTATTCCCGCTTCGGAGGCGGAAAAGCTGTTTTAAACAGACTGTGGGTGATTGTTTAACGCCGGCGCGGGCGCGGGCTGGCAAGGCGGCTTCGCAGGAGAACTTTGCGTTTGCCTGCGCTGTAAGTCACAACCGTCTGCCCGGACTTAGGGCAGCGGGTGACTTTGACGACTTTGAAGGTCGTCATGGTCGGGCACGGGTAGGTCATGCGGCCGCGTCCTTTTCTTCGCGGATCATCTGCTCGTGGCTTTTCTGCTTATGTTTTTCTTCTTTATTCTGACACTGGATGCAGAACGCCGCCCACGGAATCGCCTTCAGCCTTTTGGGACTGATGGGTTCTTGACAGTGCAGGCAAGTCCCGTACGTGCTGTCGTTGATGCGTTGGAGAGCTGACCGTACAGCCTTCAGCAATTGGGTATCGCGGTCGTGGTTGGCTCCGGCCAAATCCCGCTCTGCGGCGCTTACCACTGAGTCGATCTGGTCGGGTTCCGGCTGGATTTCCATATCGGCCCGATTGTGGAGCGATAATGCTAACTCAGCCTCTTTGGCCTTTAAGGCCTGAACATATTGTTCGGACATTTCATTCACACCTCATACACAGTATAGACAAACAGGAGTAATTACATGGCAAAAACAATCACCATTTTTCCTCCTGATTCTTATGACGAACTATACAATATAGTAAAGAAAAAAGCAAGTTTAGAACATTATTAAGAACAAGTCATCATTGCGCCGCACAATGGTGACTTTTGTTATAAAGGTATAATTTATTTAGTTATTCAAAATGTACCCGTTCCTTTTCTATTTTTTCCTCAAGGTTTGGGTGGTTTTTTAAGTATGGGTCTTCGTTTAAAAGCTTTTTGGCCTCTGCCCTGGCTTTGGGTATAAGCTCTACATAGTCAGGGTTAAAGAACTTATAGTTTTTGCCCGACTGTTCGCTGCCAAAAAGCGTGCCAAAGCCTCTAAGTTTCAAGTCCATTTCGGCAAGCTCAAAGCCGTCGTTGGTTTTGCAGAATACTTCCAGGCGTTTTAGGCTTGAGTTTTCTGGTATGACTGAGGTGTCTTGGGTAATTTGGGGGCTTGGGAACAGAAGGCAATAAGATTGGTGTTCGCTGCGGCCTACGCGGCCACGGAATTGGTGAAGTTGTGAAAGACCAAACCTTTCAGCGCCTTCTATTACCATGACCGAAGCGTTGGGTACGTCTACGCCGACTTCTACGACCGAAGTAGAAACTAAAATCTGGATTTTATTTTGCAAAAAATCTGACATGACTTTTTCTTTTTCGGTTGATTTAAGTTTTCCATGCAGGAGTCCTATTTGGTAGTTTGAAAATATCTTTTTTAAGTTCTCTGCTTCCAGCTTGGCAGACTTTATGCTTAACGTTTCGCTTTCTTCTATAAGCGGAGTTATAACAAAAGCCTGGCGGCCTTTTTTTATTTCTTGTGCTAGAAATTGATAGGCTTTTTGTCTTCCTCTTTCGCTGACAAGTTTTGTGGTAATTGGCTTTCTGCCTTGTGGTTTCTGTCTAATTTGTGAAATTTCCAGTTCACCTACCATAGCGAGTTTTAAAGTGCGGGGGATAGGTGTTGCGGTTAAGGATAAAAGGTGCGGAACTTTTTTTTGGTTATTTATTAGAGTTGAGCGTTGTTGTACGCCAAAACGGTGTTGTTCGTCTATTATGACTAAGCTCAAATTTTTTAAATTTACATTTTTTTCCAAAAGGGCGTGAGTGCCAATGTATATGCCGGGCATGCCTTCGCTGGCTAGGGAGAGGAGTTTCTTTTTTTCTAAAGTACCTTGGTTGGTTTCAGAAAAGTTTGAAGTAAGCAGACAGAGATTTATTTGTTGTTTTTTATGCATAAAAGAACCTAGAAATTTTTTTGCGCTTTCCATATGCTGTCTGGCCAAAATTTCGGTAGGGGCTAAAAATGCGACTTGGTATTTTTCAAATACGCAGGCAATAGCGGCTATAAGTGCTACTAAAGTTTTTCCACTCCCAACGTCGCCTTCCAGCAGGCGGTTCATTGGGCTAGTAGAATTTAAACTTTCAAATATTTCTAAGTAAGCTTTTGTTTGTTCGTCGGTAAGTTTAAAAGGGAGTGAATTTGTAAAACTGTTTATAAGGTCCGTGTCATGAGGAATTCTATAAAAGCCTTTTTTCTGAATTTCTGTTCTAGACCTTTGTGCAATTAGTTGATTTATAAAAATTTCTTCAAAGTCCAGTCTCTTTTGTGAGTTTTGAACATCTTG
The DNA here is from genome assembly GCA_016788665.1 of Candidatus Doudnabacteria bacterium. Lineage (GTDB taxonomy): Bacteria > Patescibacteriota > Doudnabacteria > UBA920 > UBA920 > JAEUSF01. The sequence continues at coordinate 34,314 of JAEUSF010000009.1, forward strand.
CGGCGTAACGGGAAAGTGGCTGAGGCTTATGGCCTCGCTTATTGGAAGAAGGTTTTGTGAGCTAAGTACGGCGCTGGGTAAAGTTTCGGGGATTTCGTTTTTGAACTTTAATACTTCTTTAATTGCGTTGCGTACTGTTCTCGGGTACAGGCTTTGGGTTAGGTGGTAAACAGGAACCAGCCGGGCGGTATGAACTGGAAAGGCGCTTACTTTTTCGTATAGCGGGTTAGTTAGTTGCAGTAGATTGTTAAAACGGCTGGCTTCGCCGCTTAAAAATATTTCGTCGCCAGTTTTTAGGGTTTTGGCCAGGTAGCCTTGGTTAAACCAAACGACTTTTAAATTACCCGTCTCGTCTGAGACAACGGCTTCTGCAATGGACATGCGGCTTTTAAAAGAGAACCTTGCTCCTATTGAATTTATTTTTACCTTTAGGCTAACGCTTTCGCCCGCTTTAAGTTCTCTAATTGTGGTTGTTTTGGAAAAATCTAAGTAGCGGTAAGGAAAAAACAAAAGCAGGTCTTGAATTGTAGAAATTCCCAATTTTTTAAAAGCCGCTATTTGCGGCTTGGTGAGTTTTAAAAGTTTGGAAATGGTTAGGGCAGTTGCCGGCATATAGGTTTTCGTGGTGCTCCCGGGAGGACTCGAACCTCCGGCCTTTCCCTTCGGAGGGGAACGCTCTAATCCACTGAGCTACGGAAGCTGGGTTTAGAATTTAAAAATATGCATGACTTTTTGAGCAAAAGTCTCGTGGATTTTTTGCGGATGTTCTGGTAAGTGCTGGAGTAAAAGCTGCCTTACTTCTTCCGGGTCCTGTTCTTCAAGTTCTATTATAATTAAGTTATTAAAAAATGTTGTAGTTTCCAGATTGAGGGTTTTGTGGTTTGGGTTATTTACCACCCAAAAACTTTTTAAATGTTTGTAAATAAACATCATATTGCCGAAGCGTATATGGTTATTGTTTATTTCCACCTCAACTAGGCCGGGCGTCTGGCGTGAGAAAAACACTATCATGCCTGTTACTATGCCCATAGTTACGGCTGCAAAATAGTCGCCCGTAACAACAAAAAAACCAATTATTAAAATTGCCGTGGCTACTAGGGTGGTGTACCAGGCTAAATTTTTCTCGTAGTGTTTAAATTCCGGCGCTTCCCAAACTAAAGTTTTGTTTTGGTTAGGCATTTTATTTTTTTATAATAATCTTGTACCTTTTCTGCTTTCTAACTCTACACACGGTGGGTTCTTCGGATCCAGCAACTATCTTTTTGCTTTCTGTTGGCCACGGGTAGATTTGGTGAAGTCTGGCGGAGAGGGAGGGATTCGAACCCTCGGTCCTTTTAACGGGACTCCGGTTTTCAAGACCGGTGCACTAAACCACTATGCGACCTCTCCAATATTTTAAAGGCCATTTAATTTTATAAGAATTTTAGTGCCGAATTCTCATAAATAAGTACTAGGTTAACCGTGTATTATTGTAACATTTTTGGTCCTAAAAAACAAAACGACCGCTCTCTAGAATGCGGTCGTTTTTAAAGGCCAAATAACTTTTGCTTTTGGCTTTGTGTTTTTAGGGTTTAACCCTTGGTTTCAAGACATCCTTGCGGATTGTTGTCCTGATTTGGCCAAAGAATATTTCTTTGGCCTATCAAGATGCAATCTTGGTTATGGGCTATATTGAGGATTTGGATTTTCTATAATAAAGCTTCCTAGGCGGGGTTTTTCCGGGGTGGGGACGTGCTCGTCTTGGGCCTGGACAGGCTTGGTACTGGTGGAAGTAGTTAAGTCGGTCTGAGTTGGTAACGTGGTGGTAGAGCTGCCCTGCACATCTCCTGGTTCTTCCGGATTTAGTATGATTATGCTGGCTGCTACTATTTGGTCTTGGTCGTCTTTTGTTCCGGTAATTTTTACCTTAGTGTCTTTGGTAAGACTGGCGGGTTCAAGTTTTTTTCCGCTGGAGTCTTGAACTTGAGTTGTAGCTGAAATTTGGAAAGTTACCTTTTCTACAGTGATTTGAGATTTTTCGAACTTAGTTATGTCGCCTAATATGACAACAGAATTCGGGTCAGAAGTTAAATCGGCTAGTGAAATTGGGTCTTGAGTTGCACCTGCCACTGCTAAGTAATTTTTGATTTGGTTAGCTTGATTGGCGGCAAGTTTGGAAGCATCTTTAACTCCGCTGGCTGCAAGTTTAACCTCTTCGTCTTCAGAGGAAGTTTTTTGAATGAAATCGTTTTGCTTTTTGGCAAAATCTTCAAGTTGGTTTGCAAGGGGAAGGTTGCTAGATTTTAAAGGTGTGTTTATTGCAACTTGCTTTAAACTTTCGGCAGCGATTTGGGTTTGATTTTTAAGCTCTTGGAAGGCGGCAATTTCTTGTTCTTTGTTGCGTGAAGGATTTTTTAAAACACTTTCTGCTTCGGTTAGCCTACTGTTTGCATAGCGGAGTTGGAGTTCGGCTTTGGCAGTGTCGCTCATGACAAATATGAGACGTACATTTTCGGCTGTTCTTTTAACTGAAAATAAGGTTTGCCCCGGAGTGCTTTTAAAGGCTTGCACAGCTCCTGCGGAAACTAGGGTGAGAAGTAAAAGGAAGGCGGTGCTGCCGGCGGCAAGGCGTGAAATATGTAAAAATGGGAACCAAATTTTCTGCTTGGCCTGGGTTAATATGTATTTTCTTCTCATAACAGGGGTGGGAGGGAGGTTTTTGGGTATGTGTGCGAGTGAAAGGTAGGTGCTTAGCAGGGTATTTAGTTCTTCGCGTTCTTTAAGCGGCACGTTCAACAGAACCTCGCTTTTGCTAAGGCCTTTTTTCAACATTTTTATGGAATTGTCTAAAATTTCTGGGTTCATTGTTGGTTTGGTGCCAATTTTTGTAATTTTGCAATTGCTCTGTGTTGTATAACTCTCACCGCACCCTCCGACTTACTTAGGAGTTTAGCTATGGTGGAGTTTTCCAAATCTTCAAAAAACTTCATCTTAAGTACTGCTTGTTCGTCTGAGGAAAGCTGTTTTAAAAGCTTTAGTATATTCTTTTGGTCTTGCTCTAGAATTAAAACGTCAATAATCCCAGACTCGTATTCTAAAGTATTTTCTACGTCTTCAAGGGCTACCGTTAGCTTTTGTTTTCTGTAGTGGTCTATAACTAGATTTCTGGCAATTTGGTAAAGCCAGCCCTCAAAGGCACCGGGTTGGTCTAGGGAGGTAATTTTGGAATAAACTTTAATAAAAACTTCTTCTGTTATATCTTCGGCGGTTTCTTTGTGTCCGACACGGTAATATACAAATCGGTAAATTTTTGTGAAGTAAAGTTCGTAAAGCTTACCAAAGGCCCCGTCTTCTCCCTTTTTTATAAGGCTGAGAAGATTTATAAGGTTTTCCTGGTTTCTTTCCGAACCTTCATATTTTAAGACGTTATAGGTTTCCATTTGTTACAATAGGCTGTTTTAGCTATTTTGAATTATCTGGTTTGGCTGCAAATTACACAATATTATAGCAATTATAGCAAAAAATTGGCTTTTGGTTTGGACCCTGTATTTAGCAGGTTTGAAACAAACAAATACACCACTTTTAAGTGGTGTATTTGTTTGTGGCGGAGAGAGTGGGATTCGAACCCACGGTCCCGTTTTTGACGGGACAACTCCTTAGCACGGAGCCGCTTTCGACCACTCAGCCATCTCTCCAGTTGTAATTTAACCTTAATATTTTATCAAATTTTTTAATCTCTGGCAACGGCTAGGCACCAGACTTCCGAGGCGCCATTTTTTTTAAGGATTTTTGTCGCTTCTAAAATTGTACTGCCTGTAGTTACGACGTCGTCAATTAGAATAAAATTTTGCCCAGAAATTTGGGTTTTGTCCGCTAGCTGAAATGCGGATTGTACATTTGCTTCACGAGCTTCCTTTTTTAAGTCTTTTTGTGTTTTGGTAAATTTAGCACGAACGAGCGTGGGCTCGTAATGCACGGGCAGATGCTTTTGTATTTCTAGGCCTAAGAGTTCTGTTTGGTTAAAACCTCGCCAATTTTGGCGCATCCAGTGAAGAGGGATGGGTGTTAGGGTGTACTGTTTAGTTAGAAATGGAAAGTTGTTTTTTAGGTGTTCCGCTAATATTTTTCCTAATGTTGAATATATTTTTTTTACAAAATAATACTTTCCGGTAATTATTAATTCGGCAACTTTTTTATCGCGGTAGTCGAGCAAGGTTATGAGTCCTTCGGGAGAATTTTTGTTTTTACAGGTAAGGTGGGTGAGTCCGGACGGGCTTGGTTTTTTGCACATAATGCAAACTTGCTTGGACTTTGTTAAAGAGTTTTCGCAG